>JBBRMQ010000390.1:0-1514 GCA_038230775.1 Thermoanaerobaculia bacterium | reverse complement strand
TTTCGGAGGCGAGGAAGGGGAAATGGACGAACATTCCCGAACACTTCACACTTTCTCTCGGCGATCTGAACGGAAACGTGATTTTTAGTCAGGATGTTGAATTTCACTCCGAAGAGAAGCCCGCGTGGCTTACGACGGTTCCTGCGACGACGCTCGCGTACGTAAGGACAGCCGCGATTTGTCTCGTTTGCACAGATGAATGAGTGAAGGCTGCGTGAGCGCCGCCTCGCGACACGCGAAGCAGATCGAGGTAATGCCGAAATCATTTCCTTCCGCATCCTTGGCCGGAGGGAGGCGTGAGCAACGCGGGCCTGGATCGTCATCTCCGCGCCGGGGTCTACGTGCGCGTCTCCACGCGGCAACAGCACCTCGCGGAGCAGTTTCGGCAGCTCCGCACCTTTGCGGAAAGCCGGGGTTACAAGATCGTCGCCGTTTACAAGGAGCGGCGTTCTGCGTTCAAAGCCCGACCGGCGCACAAGGCGCTCATGGCCGCCGCCGCGATGCGCCGGCTGGACGTCGTCCTCATCTGGTCGATCGATCGCTTCGCGCGCAATCTCCTCGAGCTGCTCTCGAACGTCGAAGACCTCGACCGGCGCGGAGTGAAGTTCATCTCGCTGCGCGAGCCAGCGATCGACACGAGCAGCGCTGCCGGGAAGCTCATCCTGAGCGTCATGGGGGCCGTGGCGGCTTTCGAGCGCGCACGGCTCGTCGAGCGCACGTTGGTAGGACTCGATGCGGCACGACGAAACGGAAAGACGCTGGGGCGACGCCCGTCGAAGAAGTGGGACGAGGCGCGTGCTGGACGTGGCTGGCGGAAGGAGTGACAGCGGCGGAGGTGGGGCGGAGGCTCGGACTAACCGCGGGAACCGTTTTGCGCCGAGCGACCGCCGGTTCGATGTCGTGATCCTCATACCTGAAGTTTGGTCCTCGCAGCGCGAACGAATTGCTGGTGCGACTCGACGATCGCGCCCGCTTGGCTGTGAAGGCTCTGAACAACCTCGTTGAAGCGCTCTGGCTGTTCATGTTCCCACTCCTCCGGAACGCTCTGGAGGCCGGTCCCCGTTGACCACGTGTTCCGCGCGAGTGTCGCGAGATACGTCGACACAAGCGCCAAAAGCCTCTTTCGAGCGGCCTCAAGTTCGACGTCGAGAAACTCGTGTTCCGCGTCCCGCCAGGTTCGCTCAAAACGGACGAGATCATCGAGTTCCTCAAATCTGAATCCGAAACCAGCGAAGTTGTTCTCGTCGATGAACGCGATGCTCCCGTTCGATGGAAGCACCTTCAAGAATTCGGCAAACATGCGTTGATCCGGGGTCAATCGCACGGATGCGCCGGCTTGGTTCTGCGAGGCGCCGGGGGAAGCCATGATGACCTGCGAGTTCGTCATCGTCCCCACGGTGATGCTCAAAGGCGCAGTCGTCTTGGCGGCATTCTGGATCTCATAGACCGCCAAGTCGAACGCGGATGGGACTCGGGCTCGATACTCTGCCTCGAGATTCGCCTGGAGCCGTAGG
>JBBRMQ010000389.1:0-1518 GCA_038230775.1 Thermoanaerobaculia bacterium | reverse complement strand
TCGATCGCGACATCGATGACCGGCGCCGGGAACTTCATCGCCTCGAGAATGACGGGGTGCGCATCATCGCTCAGCGTGTCGCCCGTGCGCGTGTCCTTGAGCCCGATGATCGCACAAATGTCGCCCGCGCGCACTTCCTGAATTTCCTCGCGCTTGTTGGCGTGCATCTGGAGCAGACGTCCGACGCGCTCGCGCTTGTCCTTGGTCGAGTTGAACACGTACGAGCCGGCGCCCAGCGTGCCCGAGTAGACGCGCACGTAGGTCAGCTTCCCGACGAACGGATCGGTCGCAATCTTGAACGCGAGTCCCGCAAACGGCGTCGCGTCATCGGCCGGACGCTCCTCGAACGTCTCGTCGTCGCCCATGACGTGTCCCTTCATCGGCGCGATGTCCACCGGCGACGGGAGATAGTCGATGACCGCATCGAGCAGCGCCTGCACGCCCTTGTTCTTGAACGAGGCGCCGCAGAGGACGGGAACGATGTGATTGCCGACCGTCGCGGTCCGGATCGCATGCTTGATCTCGGCGATCGTCAACTCCTCTCCGCCCAGATACTTCTCGATCACCGTCTCATCGTGCGCGACGGCGGCATCGATCACTTCGCGGCGCGCCTTCTCCGTGGCCTCGTGGAACTCCGCGGGGACCTCGGTGACCGTGAAGGTCTTGCCGAGCGACTCGTCGTCGAAGATGTACTGCTTGCGCTCGATGACGTCGATGTGGCCGGTGAAGATGTCGCCGGAGCCGACGGGGAGCTGGATCGGGAACGAGTTGCGCGTGAGGCGGCTCCGGATCATCTCGAGGCAGCGATCGAAGTTCGCGCCGGTGCGGTCCATCTTGTTCGAGAAGATCAAGCGCGGTACGCCGTAGCGGTCGGCCTGGCGCCAGACGGTCTCGGTCTGCGGCTCTACACCGGCGACGGAATCGAGAAGGGTGACGGCGCTATCGAGTACGCGAAGCGACCGTTCCACCTCGACGGTGAAGTCGACGTGTCCCGGGGTATCGATGATGTTGATCCGGTACTCAATGCCATCACGGGTCCAGAAGCACGTGGTCGCGGCGGACGTGATCGTGATGCCGCGCTCCTGCTCCTGCTCCATCCAGTCCATGGTGGCGGCGCCATCGTGGACTTCACCGATTTTGTGGCTCTTCCCCGTGTAATAGAGAATGCGCTCGGTGGTGGTGGTCTTGCCGGCATCGATGTGCGCCATGATGCCGATGTTCCGGTAGCGATCGATCGGGGTTGTGCGTGCCATATCTCTCAGCTGTCGCGACTGCTCGCGTGGTATGCTCGACGATTCGAAAAACGCCAACAAAAACGCGGGTGGACCGGGCGTCCCCTATACCGGGACCGGTATCCATCCGCTGCCGCCGGGTGCGATCGCCACTGCTGCGCGAAGGGGGACCCAAGGGCGCGTCGCTGATCCCGGTGTGTCTGGGAGGCGACGTTCTTTTTTTAACCTTTGCCGCGACTTAAGGCTCGACTACCAGCCCAAACTCAGCTACCGGCGGGGGTTAGCC
>JBBRMQ010000388.1:0-1520 GCA_038230775.1 Thermoanaerobaculia bacterium | reverse complement strand
TGGATGCGCCCTATCCCATTCATAACGACGTGCTCAACTCCGCCGCCCTGGCCCGCATCCAGACCAAGTATGCCGGTGCCGCCCTGTTGCCCATGGTCGTCACGGAAGGGTCGCCGCTGCACCCTTCCTACGGCGCTGGCCATGCCACCGTCGCGGGGGCCTGCGTCACCATCCTGAAGTGGTTCTTCGACGAGACCGCCTCCATCAGCGACCCCAGGGAGGCCGACCCGGCGACGAATGGGACATCATTGCGCATGTATACCGGGCCAGACGCCGGTTCCCTGACCGTGGGCGGCGAGCTGAACAAGCTAGCGGCCAACATCGGCATCGGCCGCAACCACTCCGGCGTGCACTGGCGCTCAGACTACACGGAGTCGCTCAGGCTCGGCGAGGCCGTTGCTATTGCGGTCCTGGAAGACTTCCGCGAGACGGTGAACGAAGAGTTCACGGGCGGCACGTTCACCACGTTTGACGGGGAGCAGGTCACGATCTAATTGATTGGGGGTGAGCCAACAGAGCATGACGCGGTGAGGGAGAGGAGCGAGCGTAAGCAGTCCGACACGACCAATCAGGGAGCCGTCGCCTTCGGGGACGGCTCTTCGTCCTTTGTACAAGGGATGTCTCATAAACGATCGATTGACTGATCGGTAGCTTTAACGAAAAGGTCAATAGTACGTTCGATCGCGTCCTCGTCTCGCAACTCATCCAAGAATCAGCATCTCGTCTCTGTCGCTCCGCGTTGCCTTTCGAGACAGTGTGCTTGCGACGACTGAACACAAGAACAACTCGGTCGGTGGGGGAGAGGTCGTGCGCATGGGACAGGGTTACTCACCGTATCGCCTCGTTTCCGAGATCTCGATGACGTCGTCCCTGGAATACACCAGCGATGACCTTGATCGCGCTGATGGGGTTCGGCAGCAAGGGAGGAAGTAGGCGAGGGAAAGCGCAAGATTAGTAGCGTCGCATAATATTCTTTTTACGACATTACGTATTTGTGGACAGAAGGGGAGAGGACTACGGCTCCTCGCGCGTCACACTCGGCGTCTTGTTGTAATCACGGTCGAAGCTGACCAGCGTTGCATCTTTCGTCTGCTCGACTTGCGCCACCAGGAGCGCATCCCCGAAGTCGAGATTCGTCGTCACATACACCTCGAACGCCCGGAGGTAGGTTCCCTTCGCCCGCAGCCGCATCCCTTTGAGCGTGAGGGTCGCCACAAGCTGGTCTTGGATCGCGGCGCGCGGGAAGTTGTAGAGCGTCTTCGAGGAGAGGACGTGGACCACCTCGGCGAGTACCGCCTCCGTGATCGTCGCTTCGATCTCCCCTCTCTCGACCCGCTGCAGAAAAGCGTAGGCGCGTTCGCTGTGGTCGGGATGATCGCGAGTGAGGTAGCGCAGGAGGATGTTGGCGTCGAGGAAGCGCATCGCTAGCGCAACCCCTCCTTGTACCGCGCGGCGCGCTCGTCGCGCACGATCTCCTTGATCTCCGCGTCGGTCTTCGGCTCCGCGAGGGCGGGGACGGA
>JBBRMQ010000387.1:0-1541 GCA_038230775.1 Thermoanaerobaculia bacterium | reverse complement strand
TCGGGATCCGAATGGTCGTCGAATCGTGGTTCTGCACGGTGAAGCGAGAGTCGAGCACTCCCGTGCCGAGCGGATTCTCTCCGACCAGCACCTTGTAGGTGAGGCGCGTCGCGTCGAGCTTGAATCCGTTCGGGTTGTACACGTTGAGATACGCGTCGAGCGACCCGCCGGTGATGCCGAGTCCTCTCACCCGCAGATCCTTGAAGGTCACGATCGGCTCCTTGAATCCGCCCATTCCGAGAGACGCACAACCGGCGACTGCGAACACCGCCAGTGCTGCTGCCGCGAGTTTCGTCCTGCGACTCATGATGTTCCTCATTTGTCTTGCTCCTTGCGTTCGTCCGGCGAAGCTTTCGCCGAGTTGATTGTTCCCTTACTGTCCTGTGGACTGTGGACTGCCCGGCGCAGCTTTGTCACCAGTAGGTGACGGCGGCGTGGACACTTTTGCCTTCAGGTCAGCCCACCATTGGAGGCGTTTCGCGACCTCCTTCTCGAATCCGAAGGGTCCAGGCTCGTAGAAGACGCTCCCGCGCAACTCCTCCGGTAGGTACTCTTGCGGGATGTATGCCTCTGGCACCGAGTGGGCGTATTGATACCCCTCGTGATACCCCAATTCCTTCATTAGACGGGTCGGGGCGTTCCGTATGTGCATTGGAACCTGAGCTGCAGGTGTCTCGCGGGCAGCTTCGAGCGCGGCGCTGAGTCCCCGATACGACGCATTCGACTTGGGTGCCGTCGCCAGATAGATCACCATCTCGGCCAACGGCAAATAACCTTCTGGCGGGCCAAGCATGTGAAACGCATCCCGTGCGGCGATGGCTAGCTGCAGCGCCTGTGGATCGGCAAGCCCGATATCTTCCGCCGCCATTGCGATCGAGCGGCGGAAGATCGTCATTGGATCCTCACCGCCTTCTATCATGCGCGCCATCCAGTAGAGCGCGCCCTGCGGATCGCTGCCGCGAAGGGACTTGTGAAACGCCGACAGCATGTTGAAGTGGACTTCGCCACTCTTGTCGTGATGCGCGAAGCGCTTCTGCATCGCATCTCGCGCCACTTGAAGCGTGATGCGACCGCCTTCGCCGACGTGATCAGCCGCGGCTTCAAGAACTGTGAGCGCGCGCCGCGCATCACCATCTGCTTCGCGTGTGATGATCTCTCGCGCATCGTCGTCGACCTTGAGACTCATCCCGCCGAGTCCGCGCTCTTCGTCGAGCAGCGCCCGATCTATCACCGCGCCGATGTCTCCCACCGTCAGCGGATTCAGTACGAACACCCGCATGCGCGAGAGCAGCGCGTTATTGAGCTCGAACGATGGATTCTCCGTCGTCGCGCCGACGAGCGTGATCGTGCCGGCTTCGACATGCGGCAGGAAGGCGTCCTGCTGCGCCTTGTTGAAGCGATGGATCTCGTCCACGAACAGGATCGTCTGCCGTCCCACCTGCAGCCGCTGCTCGGCCTCCACCACCACCTCGCGCACTCTTGGGATCCCCTCGGTCACCGCCGAGAAGGGGACGAAGTCGCGGTCGGTGTACTGGGCGATC
>JBBRMQ010000386.1:0-1557 GCA_038230775.1 Thermoanaerobaculia bacterium | reverse complement strand
GCCCACACCGGTTCCTCGCTACGCTCGGAATGACATCGAGAAGCAACGAAATCCTCCTGATGGAGGATGTCATCCCGAGCGTAGCGAGGGACCGGTGTGGGTGGGCGGTGTGAGGGCGCGCGTCGGAATGACATGAAGGAGCTGAAATGGTTCGAGAAGGATTGAGTGCCGACTACGTCGAGATGCGGTTCGGCCCGCGGTGGACATACATCAGCTGCGTCCGGAAGTTCGTCGCCAGCTTCTTCATGATCGGACTCTCCGACAAGGAGCGCGCCGAACAGATCTCGATGGCGGCGTCCGAGCTGCTCGAGAACGCTGTGAAGTACGCCTCGGAAGAAGAGGGCTACCTCAAGATCTCGATCGCCAAAGGGACGAATGAGGTCGACGTCTGCGTCAAGAACAAGGCGGAGCTGCATCACATCACCACGCTGCGACGCGAGTTCGCGCTCATTCATGCCGGCGAGCCGGAGAAGGTCTACTTGAAAAAAATGGAAGAGGCGGCATCGACCGAGGGTCAGAGCCGGCTGGGTCTGGCCAGAATTCTGTACGAGGGAGGCGCGAAGCTGAAGCTCGACGTGCTCGACGCCGAAGTCTCGATTCACGCCATCTTCCCGCTGGAGCAGGCATGAGCAGCACGACACCGTTCGGACCGCCGATGACCGCCGAGGGCGTGAGCATCGTGCCTCGCCTCGACGCCAACAATGTGCTGCAGATCGCAATCTCGGGCGCGATCGAGATGCGCGATCCAGGCATCGTTCTCAATCCGTACTGGAACGGCCTCGATGACGAGATCCGCAAGCGCGGCATCAAGCGCGTCGTCGTCGACATGCGCGATCTCAACTTCATGAACAGCTCCGGCATCCTGACTCTGGTCCGCTGGGTCACGCGCGTCAAAGGTCATGGCAACAAGCCGTATCAGATCGATCTGCAGTTCGATCGCAACGTGACGTGGCAGCGCACCAGCGTACCGACGCTGGCGAAGCTCGCACCGGAAATCGTGACCGCCACGGAGATCAATGGATAACGAAGGCCACGGCTGGCCGGGGTACGAGCTGAACTGCGTGGACTGCGGGTCGGGCGTGCGTCCGATCGACAAGTACTGCAGCCAGTGTGGTCGCCGTGATCCGACCGGCATCGACGACGCGGATCTCAGCGCGCCGACGCTGATCGCCAGCGGGGAACCGCGCGAGCCGGGCTCGCTCCCCTCGGTCAATCTCACGCTCTCCGGTACCTACCTGATGGATGGGCGCCGCAAGAAGAAGTCCAGCACGATCGATCTGCAGAAGATGCTGCAGCCAGGCTCGATCTTCGGCCGCCGATACCGCATTCAGCGTTTTCTCGGCGCAGGCGCGATGGGCTACGTCTGCAGCGCCGTCGACGAGTCGATCGACGAAGTGATCGCGCTCAAGGTTCTCTCGGCGCCGATCCAGGATGATCCCGACGCGTTCGAGCGCTTCAAGCTCGAGCTGAAGCTGGCGCGCCGCATCCGTCATCGCAACGTCGTCCAGAGCTTCGACCTCGGATTTGCCGAGGGATACCCGTTCATCTCGATGGAGT
>JBBRMQ010000385.1:0-1570 GCA_038230775.1 Thermoanaerobaculia bacterium | reverse complement strand
TCATCACGCCCACTTCGTACGCCTCTTCGGGCGACATATAGCGGCTGGCGAGCCAGCGGAAGACGTAGTCGATGATCGACTGCGCCATCGGGATCTCGCGGTTCTCGGTGCGGCCCATCGGCTCGAAGCGCATGTGGCTGAAGTTCCGCACGAGGTCGCCGACCGGCACGCCATACTGCAGCGCGTACGAGATGGCGCGGCCGAACGCCTCCATCAGCCCGCTGACCGTTGAGCCCTGCTTCGCCATCGAGAGAAAGATCTCGCCCGGCGTGCCATCGTCGTAGAGGCCGACGGTGATGTATCCGTCGTGCCCTTCGATACAAAACTTGTGGGTGATCGAAGCGCGGGTGTCACTCATCTTGCGGCGCACGGGTTTCTGCGCTGCCTCACCGGCGACGGCGGCATCGCCCGCGGTAGAGGTCTTCGACGTGGACAGCGGCTGCACCGTCTTGGAGCCGTCGCGGTAGATGGCGATCGCCTTCACGCCGTGGCGCCATGCCTCCAGATACGTATCTGCCACGTCCTCAACCGAGGCCTCGTTCGGCAGGTTCACGGTCTTCGAGATGGCGCCGGAGATGAACGGCTGCGTGGCGCCCATCATCTTGATGTGGCCCATATGGTGGATGGAGCGCTCGCCCTCGGCGGGCTTGAACGCGCAGTCGAAAACCGGCAGGTGCTCCGCACGCAAGCCCGGTGCGCCTTCAATAGTGCCGGTCTCATCGATGTGGTGGATGATCGCTTCGACCGCGGGGGCGTCGTAGCCCAGGCGCTGGAGCGCGCGCGGCACCGTCTGGTTGACGATCTTGATCATGCCCCCGCCAACGAGCTTCTTGTACTTCACGAGCGCGATGTCCGGTTCCACGCCCGTCGTGTCGCAGTCCATCATGAACGCGATCGTCCCTGTTGGTGCGAGCACGGTGGCCTGTGCGTTTCGATAACCAAACTTCTGTCCACTCTCCAGTGCATCATCCCACGCGTTGTGCGCTGCGTCGATCATATCACCCGGCACAAGCGCTGCATCTATTTTACGCGATGCATCGCGGTGTTTGGCAACTACGCGCAACATCGGATCGCGATTTTGGTGGAACGCGTCGAAGGGACCGACGCGCTGCGCGATCGCCGCGGAGGTCGCGTACGCGTGTCCCGTCATCATCGCCGTGATCGCGGCGGCGTACGCGCGGCCCGCATCGGAGTCGTACGGCAGGCCGAGCGACATGAGCAGCGCGCCGAGATTCGCGTAGCCGAGACCGAGCTGCCGCATGGCGATCGTGTTCGCTTCGATCTTCTTCGTTGGATAGCTGGAGTTGCTGACGAGGATCTCTTGCGCCCAGATCGTGATCGTCACTGCGCGCCGGAACGACTCGACGTCGAACACGGCGTCGTCATCGATGAACTTCATCAGGTTGAGCGAGGCGAGATTGCAGGCGCTGTTGTCGACGTGCATGTATTCCGAGCAGGGGTTGCTGGCGTTGATGCGCGCGGTGTTCGCGCACGTGTGCCAGTCGTTGACGGTCGTGTCGTACTGCATGCCGGGGTCACCACAGGCCCAGGCGGCGGCCGCCATCCGGTC
>JBBRMQ010000384.1:0-1592 GCA_038230775.1 Thermoanaerobaculia bacterium | reverse complement strand
TTCACCGACTTCTTCTTCTTGATCATCAGCTCCTTCACCGCCTTGCGGGCGAGTGTTGAAAGCTCACGCTCAAGATTACGCACACCCGCTTCGCGGGTGTAGCGGCGGATCAGGAACGACAGCGCCTCGTCCTCGATGGAAAATTCCTTCGAGTCCAAGCCATGCTTGGTGATCGTGTTCGGGATGAGATGCTTGCGGGCGATCTCAACCTTCTCATTCTCGGTGTAGCCGGCGATGCGGATGATCTCCATGCGGTCCATCAACGGTCCGGGAATATTGAGCGTATTCGCGGTCGTGATGAACATCACGTTGGAGAGATCGTAATCCACTTCGAGGTAGTGATCGGCAAACGTCGAATTCTGCTCGGGGTCCAGGACCTCAAGCAAAGCCGATGACGGATCACCGCGGAAGTCCGCGCCCATCTTGTCGATTTCGTCGAGCAAAAACAGCGGATTCGCCGTCTTTGCCTTGCGCATCGACTGGATGATCTTGCCGGGCATCGAGCCAATATACGTGCGGCGATGACCGCGAATTTCGGCTTCGTCACGCACGCCGCCGAGAGAGACGCGCACGAACTCACGGCCGGTCGCCTTCGCGATCGACTTACCGAGCGAGGTTTTGCCAACACCCGGAGGGCCGACGAGACACAGGATCGGTCCGGTCAGCTTGTTGGCGCGGCTTTGAACCGCGAGATACTCTACGATGCGGTCCTTGACCTTCTCAAGCCCGTAATGATCCGAGTCGAGAACTTCCTGCGCGGCAACGAGGTCCTTCTTGACCTTGGATTTCTTGCCCCATGGAATCGACAGCAGCCAATCGAGATAGTTGCGCACGACGGTTGCCTCAGCAGACATCGGAGACATCTGCCGCAGCTTCTTCAACTCATGCGTCGCCTTCTCGCGAGCTTCCTTCGAGAGCTTGGTCTTTGCGATCTTTTCCTCAAGGTCCGCCAACTCGTCGCGACCTTCGTCGTCGCCGAGTTCCTTCTGGATCGCCTTCATCTGCTCGTTGAGATAATACTCGCGCTGGGTCTTCTCCATCTGGCGTTTGACGCGCGAGCGGATTTTCTTCTCGACCTGCAATACCGAGATTTCGCTTTCCATCATACCCATCACCTTCTCGAGGCGCTGGGAGACCGAGAGCGTCTCAAGAATAGCTTGGCGGTCGGAAATCTTGACGGCGAGATGCGACGCCACGGTGTCTGCCAGCTTGGCGAAATCCGTGATCTGCTGCACGACACCGACAACCTCGGCCGAAATCTTTTTGTTCAGCTTCACATAGCTCTCGAAATCGGACACGACCGAACGCGACAAGGCTTCCGCCTCGACGCTGGTTGCATCGACATCGGCCAGCGCCGTGGCAGTGGCCTCGTAGAATTCAGCGCGGTCGGAGTATTTGCCAACCTTGGCGCGCTCAAGACCTTCCACCAGCACCTTCACGGTGCCGTCGGGCAATTTCAGAAGCTGCAACACGCTGGCGAGCGTGCCGATCTCGTAAATGGAATCGGGCGCTGGATCATCGTCGGACGCATTCTTTTGCGTCGCGAGGAAAATCAACGCGTCATTCTTCATCACCTCTTCGAGCGCCTTGAT
>JBBRMQ010000383.1:0-1654 GCA_038230775.1 Thermoanaerobaculia bacterium | reverse complement strand
GCTAGTACCCCGCCACAGAGGTTTTGATCGGTTGGAGGGTGGGTAGCTGGTCGGCTTGAACCAGCACCGCGATCGATCGCGCCTGGCGAGGCGTTCGGCGGATAAATCCGAGGCGTTCCAGCTGAACGACCATCTGATGAACGCTGGGTGGCGTGACCTCGAAGAACCGCTGCATGTCGGCCTCGGCCGGTGGGCGTCCGTTGACAAGGGCGTACATGTAGATGAACGCGAGGTACTGGCCCTGCTTCGCTGTGAAGCGCGGAGAGGCGGAAGCGCTGGACATATCGGCGTCAATTTGATCAAAGGCTCCTCGAAGGAGCCACCATGAACGTCAGATATCGCGTGACGCTCGAAGCCTCGGAGCGCGTGCAACTCGAGGAGATGGTGCGCGGTGGCAAAGGCGCGTTCCGCCGACTCAAACGTGCGCAGATCCTGCTCGCGGCCGACGCGGGCTCGACCGACGCGGTCATCGCGAAGAACGTGGCCGTCGGGACCTCGACCGTGTATCGAACGAAGCAGCGCTTCGTCGACGAAGGCCTGGAGCGCGCTCTCAGCGAGGCACCGCGGCCTGGTGCCGAACGGAAATTCGACGCCAGCGACGAGTCCCTGCTGATCGCCGTTGCGTGCTCGGAGCCGCCCAGCGGGCGTTCTCAATGGACGATGCAGCTTTTGGCCGACGAGATGGTCCGCTTGACCGCCCACGATTCGGTGTCCGACGAAACTGTTCGTCGATGACTCGGCGAGATGCAACTCAAGCCGTGGCAGGAAAAGATGTGGTGCATCCCCAAGATCGACGCCGAGTACGTCGCCCGTATGGAGGACCTCCTCAGCGTCTACGCCGAACCGGCCAACGAGCGTCGGCCGGTCGTGTGCTTCGATGAGACACCGCGCCAGCTGATCGGCGAAGAGCGGGTGCCGGTGCGAGCTGAACCCGGCAAACGTGCTCGCTTCGACTACGAGTACGTGCGCAACGGAACCGCGAACGTCTTCATGTTCGTCGACGTCAACCGACCTTGGCGCCACGCGAAAGTCACCGATCAGCGGACCTGTCTCGACTTCGCGGAATGCATGCGCGACCTCGTCGATGAGCACTATCCCGACGCCGAGAAGATCCGAGTCGTGCTCGACAATGTGTCAAGCCACTCGCAGGCGGCGTTGTACAAGGCCTTCGCGCCCGCCGAGGCGCGGCGTATCCTGGATCGCCTTGAGTTCCACT
The DNA here is from genome assembly GCA_038230775.1 of Thermoanaerobaculia bacterium. GTDB lineage: Bacteria > Acidobacteriota > Thermoanaerobaculia > Gp7-AA8 > Gp7-AA8 > JBBRMQ01. The sequence goes on along the minus strand of JBBRMQ010000383.1, from coordinate 438 downwards.
TCACGCCCAAGCACGCCAGCTGGCTCAACATGGTCGAGATCGAGATCGGCGTGATGGTTCAGCAGTGCCTTGATCGCCGCATCCCCGACAAGGCGATGCTCGTCTCGGAGATCGCGGCGTGGGAGCGCCGACGCAATCGTGAAGGCGCCGGCATCGACTGGCTGTTCACCGTCGACCGCGCCCGGGAAAAGCTCGGGCGCGCGTACCCGCGCCATGCAGATCTCCGATCAGGCGGCGCGCTGAAGGCGGCAGCATGAACCGGTCAGAATCACTGTGGGCTGGTACTAGCGCGCTACGGGTTCGCGGCGCCGGGCGGTGGGCCAAGCGACATCGACCTATACGAGTGCGGTACGCGGCCGATTTGAGGAGAGCCATGCCCACTGCCGTGATCGTCGATGACTCTTCTCTGGTCCGGGTGCAACTACGACAGATTCTGGG
>JBBRMQ010000382.1:0-1711 GCA_038230775.1 Thermoanaerobaculia bacterium | reverse complement strand
GTTTGCGGTCATGACGGCGGGACTCTTTCCGATTCTTCACCTCGGGCGGCCCTGGAAGTTCTTCTGGCTCATTCCCTATCCGAACTGGCGTCTCCTCTGGCCGAATCCGAAGAGCCCCCTCGTCTGGGACGTCTTCGCCATCCTGACGTACCTCACGGTATCCGCGACCTTCTTCTGGATCGGGCTCATTCCGGATCTCGCCGTGCTGCGCGACCAGGAGACGAACCCGATCCGCAAGCGCACGTTTGCGATCCTCTCGCTCGGCTGGCGCAATTCCGATAACGAATGGCGGCACTTCACGCGGGCCTACCTGTTCCTGGCCGCGTTCGCGACACCGCTCGTGCTCTCGGTGCACTCGGTCGTGTCGTTCGACTTCGCCATGTCGCTCGTGCCGGGCTGGCACGCCACGGTGTTCCCGCCCTACTTCGTCGCCGGCGCCATCTTCTCCGGCATCGGGATGGTGTTCACGATCATCATCCCGCTCCGCAAGTTCTTCAAGCTCGAGCACTACGTCACCATCAACGACCTGGATGCGGCGGCGAAGCTCTGCCTCTTCACGTCGTGCGTCGTCGGGCTCGCGTACCTCACGGAGTTCCAGGTTGCGTGGATGTCGGGCAACAAGGTGGAGCAGGAGTATTTCTGGAACCGCGTGTTCGGCCAGTGGACGTGGGCCGCGTGGATCATGCTCATCTGCAACATGGTGCTGCCGATCTCGCTGTTCTCCCAGAAGCTGCGCCGCAACACCACGTGGCTCTTCATCCTGTCGATCTTCATCAACATCGGGATGTGGTTCGAGCGCTTCGTCATCGTCATTCCCTCGCTCTCGCACGAGTTCGAGCCGTGGCAATGGGGTGGCTACCACCCGACGTGGGTGGACTACAACATCCTGCTCGGATCGTTTGGCTGGTTCTTCATGTGGTTCCTGCTCTTCATCCGGCAGATGCCCGTGATGGCCATCTCCGAGATCAAGGAGATCCTGCCGCCCCGGATGCGCCATGCGCACGTCGAGGCGCAGCAGGCGGCACACGGGACCATCGGTCATCCACTGCCGACTGACGGGGGGGCGCACTGATGCAGGGTGTCATCGCCGCTTTCGCCGAGCTGGACTCGACCGTGCACGCGATCGAGGATCTCCGCAAGCAGAACTTCCGCGACATCTCCGTCTACAGCCCCGTCCCGCGACACGAGCTGGAAGAGGCGATCGCCGCGCCGCAGAGCAAGGTGCGCCGGTTCACCCTCATCGGCGGCCTGTGTGGCGTCACGTTCGGGTACTGGATTCCGATCTGGATTTCGGATTACTGGCCGATTGTCGTGGGCGGGAAGGCCGTGGCAAGCTGGATTCCCTACACCATCATCGGCTTCGAGCTGATGGTACTCATCGGCTCGCTGTCGACGGTCTTCGGCATGTTCGCGCTGTCGCGCATTCCGCGACTCACGATGACCGTTGGATACGATCCGCGTTTCAGTCATGGCGACTTCGGCGTCTGGGTCGCTGCGGGCCCGGACCGGGCGCCGGAAGCAAGTGCGTTGCTGCGCCGACATGGCGCGCTGGAGGTTCGCAATGAGCGCTAGCGCGGCAGCCGCGATGCGTGGCTCGGCAATCCGCCGCGTGTCGGCACTCGCCCTCGCGATGACACTCGGCGCCTGCTCCTGGTTCACGGATTTCAAGGAGCAGCCGAAGCACGACCCGTGGGAATCCCCGAGCGACACG
>JBBRMQ010000381.1:0-1711 GCA_038230775.1 Thermoanaerobaculia bacterium | reverse complement strand
GACCTGACCAAGCACGCCGAAGCCTATCGTAATATGTCGCTCATCATCCGTCGCCCCCCGGGCCGCGAAGCCTTCCCCGGCGACGTGTTCTATCTCCACTCCCGCCTGCTGGAGCGCGCCGCGAAGCTTTCGTCCGACAAGTCGGTCGTTGACGGCAAGAACATCCTGAAGCCGGGTGGGTCCATGACCGCGCTGCCGATCATCGAAACTCAGGCCGGCGACGTCTCCGCTTACATCCCGACGAACGTCATCTCGATCACCGACGGCCAGATCTTCCTCGAGGCCGACCTGTTCTACGCAGGCGTTCGCCCGGCCGTGAACGTTGGTATTTCGGTGTCGCGCGTCGGTGGATCGGCGCAGATCAAGGCGATGAAGTCGGTCGCGGGACGCCTCCGTCTCGACCTCGCGCAGTATCGTGAACTCGAAGCCTTCGCGTCGTTCGCATCGGATCTCGATGCAGCCACGAAGAAGCAGCTCGAGCGCGGCGCACGCACGGTCGAGATCCTCAAGCAGGGCCAGTACGCCCCGATGGCCGTCGAGCAGCAGGTCATGATCCTGTATGCGGTGGCCAACGGCTATATCGACGACGTCGAAGTCCCGGCGCTCCAGGCGTGGGAGAAGGGCTTCCACGAGTTCATGGCGGCGCAGTATCCGCAGGTCGGCGAGCGCATCCGCTCGGAGAAGGTGCTGTCGAAGGAGACGGAAGCCGACTTCAAGCGCGCGATCGACGAATACAAGAAGACCGCCGTGAAGGGCACCGAGAAGTTCACCGCCGCCAGCCTGTAAACGATGGCCAAGGGACGCGAACTCAAGGGTCGCATCAAGTCCGTCGAGAACACGCGCAAGATCACGCGCACGATGGAAATGGTGGCGACCTCGAAGATGAAGCGCGCACAGGACCGCGTGGTCTCCGCGCGCCCGTACGCGCTCGCGCTCGCGGACGTGATCTCCAGCCTCTATTCGCCGGAGCTCGCGGAGCGTTTTCCGCTGCTCCGTCAGCCGGCCACGCCGCGTCGCGTCGCGCTCATCGTGCTCACGAGCAATCGTGGCCTAGCCGGTGGATTCAACGCGAACCTGATCAAGGCCGCACGCGTCCAGATCGCCGAGATCGAGAAGGCGGGCACGAAGGTCGAGGTGCACGTCATCGGCAAGAAGGGCATAGGGTACTTCAAGTACGTCGGGCGCGAGCTGAAGACGCAGCGCATCGACGTCACCGATCGTCCGACCGCGGAGAACGCGTCGGAGATCGTCGATGCGCTGATGGCGGAGTACATCGCCGGCGACCTCGATGGCGTGTACGTCACCTATGCGAAGTTCGTGTCGGCACTGAGCACGCCGCCCACGACCGAGCGCATCCTGCCTGTCACGCCGCCTGAGAAGAAGGATGCGGGCGCAGCGGGAGGCATCCTGCACGACTACATGCTGCTCCCCAGTGCGGAGGCGATTCTCACCGAGCTGCTTCCGTCGTACGTGCGCAACGTGGTGTATCGCGCGCTGGTCGAAACGGTGGCGGGTGAGCAGTCGGCGCGCCGTACCGCAATGAAGAACGCAACGGACAACGCCGGCGACATTCTCAACGTCCTTCGCCGCACCTATAACCGCGCCCGTCAGGCGCAGATCACGCAGGAGATCGCCGAAATCGTCGGCGGCGCTGCTGCTCTCCAGGGATAGCCATGGCTACCGCAATCGAAACCAAGCAAGTCGGCAAGGT
>JBBRMQ010000380.1:0-1722 GCA_038230775.1 Thermoanaerobaculia bacterium | reverse complement strand
GGAGCGGACACCGGCGGTGATGTCGCTGTTCGCCCACGCGCGATCGATCGCTTCCCAACTAGGTTTCGATCTCGGCGAAGGAGCAAGCGGTGGCGCGAGCGACGGCAACTTCACCGCGGCGCAGGGGATTCCGACACTCGATGGCCTGGGTGTCGAGGGCGACGGGGCACATGCCGCACACGAGCACATCGTTGTCGCTGACTTGCCGCGGCGCGTCGCGCTTCTCACCGCTCTGCTGACAACACCATTGACGGAGGCACAACGCTGATGCGAAACCAGTGGCGAGCAGCCCTTATCAGTCTCTGTATTTGTTCCGCGCCTCTTCATGCGCAAAATCCACTCGCTCCTGCGACGCATCCGAAAACAGAAATTCCGTCTGATTCCCGGCCCGTGGTTCCAACGACGAGCCACTCAATGACGGCAACTGACGTAGAGGCATTCCTCGACGGATTCGTGCCGCTGCAACTGGAGCTGGACGACATCGCCGGAGCGACGATCGGCGTCGTCAAGGACGGGAAGGTGCTGTTCGCGAAAGGCTACGGCTATGCCGACGTGGCGAAGAAAAAGCCCGTCATCGCGGACACGACGCTGTTCCGGCCAGGATCGATATCCAAGCTGTTCGGCTGGACTGCGGTCATGCAGCTCGTGGAACAGAAGAAGCTGGATCTCAACCGCGATGTGAATGACTATCTCGACTTCAGGATCCCCGAGGCGTTCGGAAAGCCAATTACTCTCAAGCACCTCCTCACGCACACGCCCGGATTCGAGGACCAGGCGAAAGATCTCTTCATCGCACCTGCAAACCAGGTCCCGCTCGGTCAGTATCTGAAGACGCACATCCCCCCGCGGATGGTTCCGCCTGGGACCACCGTAGCCTACTCAAACTATGGAGCGTCGCTGGCCGGCTACATCGTCGAACGCGTGTCCGGCCGGCCCTTCGAACAATACGTCGAGGAGAACATCTTCAAGCCGCTCGGCATGACACGGTCGACGTTCAGGCAGCCTCTACCCGCGGCGATGTCTGCGCTCATGTCCAAGGGGTACCGGACCGCCTCCGGCGAGCCGCGGCCGTTCGAAATTGTCGGACCGGAACCGGCTGGCAGTCTGACCTCGACGGCTACGGACATGGCCAGATTCATGATCGCGCACCTGCAGGGAGGTGAATACGGAGGAGCGCGAATCCTCCGCCCGGAAACGGTCAATCTGATGCACAGCAGACTGTTCGAGCTGAATCCGGCGGCCAACGCGATGGCGTACGGATTCTACGAAGAGTCGAGCAACGGACACCGCATCATCGGCCACGCCGGCGATACGGAACTCTTTCACAGCAACCTTCACCTGATTCCTGACAGAAACCTCGGATTTTTCGTGTCGTACAACAGCGCCGGCAGCGGGAAAGTCGAAGCGCGCGCCCAATTGTGGCGCGCCTTTCTGGATCGCTATTTCGATCACCCTCCCGTTCATCAGACCCTGCCGACCGCAAAGGAAGATGCGAGAAGCGTCAGCGGTAGTTACCTCAGCAGCCGCCGAAGCGACAGCTCACTTCTGCGAGCGTTGTATGTGGTGGGAGAGCTCGTGATCGAGCCGGCGGCCGACGGGACGATCACTGCCTCGGCGCTCAAAGGTGCCAACGGGAAAGCGAGGAAGTGGCGCGAAGATGCGCCGCTCCTGTTTCACGACGTCGACGGAGAAGACTACCTCGCGTTCAAACGCGACAACACG
>JBBRMQ010000379.1:0-1808 GCA_038230775.1 Thermoanaerobaculia bacterium | reverse complement strand
TTCAATCAGCCGGTCGTCGAGATCGAAGAGCGAGCGATGGTCGCGGTCGGGCTTGCGGACTATGCGACGGCGCAACACCTCCACCAAACCGGTCGCCTGTTCCCGTATCGCATCGGGAAGCTGACCCTGAACACCGTCGAGCTCGCTCCGCTCGAGCAATTCCGCCAGGCGCCGCGAAAGGTCGGAGACCGTTTCCGGCGTAATCGGCACTATTGCCAATGCAGACATGAGTCACCTCCAGAAATAGTCGCAATCCCTTCAAAACAGGGAGAGCTGAACCGCTGGCACCGCCGGTCGAATCCAGGTCGCGATCTCCTCAGGGTCAGCTTCCTGACTCGTGATCAGCGCTTCGGCGGCTACCGGCAATGCTGCGTCCGCGGCCTCGACTGCCCCTCCGTGTCGACCCAACAGGTTCTTCCAAACATCCGCGGCGGCTTCGCCTACGCCTTGCCGCGTCACGAGATCGCGTGCCATTGCGGTAAGCAGGTCGTCGTCCGCGTCCATGGATTGAAGCCCATCGGCGTGGAGCTTGCCTTCCATCGGCAGCGACGCCATCAGCTTCTTTCCCATCAGCCGCAGGCAAGACTCCTGCGCCGTCTCTGAATAGGTCAGGAATCCAACGCGAATAGGGTGCTTCTGCCCAATCCTCCAACTGCGCCGGCTCGCTTGACGGAGTGTGTAGGTCGAATAGCCGGTTTCGTAAAACAGCAACACCGGGAAGTCCAGCAAGTCGAGGCCGACGCTGCACAGTTTGGGGTGAGCCAGGCAGACCTGCATACCGTTCCGAAGTTGCCGCTCGTACCAAGCCTCGCGCTCTGGCGGCGGCACTTCCGCGGTCAATATCTCGACGCGAATCCCTTCCTTCAAGAGGAGCTGCTGGAGCCGCCGCGTCACGTCTCGCTTCCTTGTATAGACGGCGAATACGTGGACTTTTCTGCCCACTGCAAGCTCGCGCTTGATCTCTTCGATCAGCCGCCGCTCTTTCGCGTAGACGAACTCCTGGTCCAGATCCACAGGCTCCGAAATGACGAATCGTTCGCGCTCCCCCGTCTCAGGATTCCGGTCAAAGCCATAGAGCGTGCCCAGCCCAAAAGGCCGGTCCGGATAGAGCAGAAGCGCGTTCATCCCGGTACTGACCACCGAGGCGTTGCCGTGATGTTCGCGCAGCGCCTCCCGGACGTCATCCTCAAGCCGTCCGTATGCCTCCTTGAGCACCGGATCCAGCTCGACCGAAATCACTTCCTCCTGATATGACGGAAGCGCATCGGAGATGTCTTCGAGTGACACAAACGCCGCCAAGTTCATCAGAAATCCGCCAAAGAGTAGCGGCGATGCGCCAGGCCGGCGCTTTACGGTCGTTGTCACCTTGGCCTTCGAGCAGGCGTTATCAGCGGCCTCGATGGTCGTAACCTTTTCGAGTACGCCGTACACGCGAGCGAACTGCCGCACTCCAGCCTCGCCGTGATCGAATCCTTCCTCGCGCATCCGCTTAGGTTCGACCCGGTAGAGGATGTTGAAAACGTCGTCGGCGTAGCCGCCCAGCAATGTGCCCGTAAGAATCACCGTCCGCTCGCAGGAGGATGCCATGGTTCCCAATGCAGTCCCTTGCGCCGTTTCGCCCTTGAGCTCGTGGACTTCATCGGCGATGCCGTAGTCAAAGAAGCCACCGAGATACCGTCCGATGAACTCCATCGGCGCCATGCGCGGGATCTTCGCATTGTCGGCTTGCCACAGCGCACTGTGGAAAGGAAGCCTCGCCTTCAGCGAGTCCGGCAGAATCAACTCTGAGTGCTTCACCTTTCGGAAAT
>JBBRMQ010000378.1:0-1824 GCA_038230775.1 Thermoanaerobaculia bacterium | reverse complement strand
GTCAGCGGCGCCTCGGTCTGTCCCATGAAGATCGAGGCCGCGACCGACGTGGCCTCTGCGCCGGAAACCGCCATGAAGCGGCTCATCACCTTGGCGAAGAACGTCACCACGACCTGCATGACGCCGATGTAATAAAGAATGGCGAAGATCGACGCGATGAAGATGATCGTCGGCAGCACCATGGTGGCGAACACGAAGCCGGGATTCGTCGACGCCGGGTCGCCGAGCGGCCCGAACACGAACTTCGAACCGGCGGCTGTGTATCCGATGAGATGCGTCACCACCTCTTTCAGATTCTCGAACAGATACGCGAGAAGGTTGTAGGCCAGAAAAATCAGCGCCGTAAAGATGCCGAAGGCAATCCAGAGAGGCTTGCGCGTCGTTGGCGGCACGCGCTGCGCGATCAGGAACACGACGATCGCCACCGCCACGAAGATGGCCGCCGCAACGGTCTGCGTGATCGACGGCGCGAAGCCGAACATCGCCGCGATCTGCTTGCCCTTCAGTACGCAGATCGCTGTGACGATCTGCAGGATCAGTCCCCACATCACCGTCTGCCATCGGATCGCACGCTTGTTGTTCGACAGCGCGAACGCGATACCGAGGATGCCAACGAATCCGATCAGCGCAGAAAAACGCTCCAAGAAGCACCTCTAGATGTGATTTGGACGGCGGTCGCAAGCATATACTCGCCCGCCATGATTCAGACGATCAACGAAGCAGTGAGCGCGATTCGAAGCCGTTCGAAAATCGAGCCCCGCGTCGGCATCGTCCTCGGCTCCGGCCTCGGCAACGTCGTCGATGCGATTCAAGCGGAGACCACGATTCCGTACGGTGACATTCCGGGTGCCAAAGGCTCCACGGTTGCGGGCCATTCGGGAAAAATGATCCTCGGCCACGCCGGCAACGTGCCCGTGGCGGTCTTGAGCGGCCGGATGCATTTCTACGAAGGACACGATATGCGATCGGTCGTGCACCTCGCGCGCGTCGTCGCCAAGCTCGGGATCAAGACGCTCATCGTCACCAACGCCGCGGGCGGCGTGAACACCTCCTACTCCCCAGGCGACCTGATGCTGATCTCCGATCACATCAACATGATGGGAACCAACCCGCTCCTGGGGCCGAACATCGACGAGCTGGGCCCGCGCTTCCCCGACATGAGCGAGGCCTATCCCGAGAATCTCCGTGGTCTGGCGCGTGAGGCTGGCAAGAATATCAAGGGACTGAAACTGCAGGAGGGTGTGTATCTCGCGCTTTCCGGTCCGACGTACGAGACGCCCGCGGAGATCCGGATGATGCGCACGTTAGGCGCGGATGCGGTGGGCATGTCGACCGTTCCCGAAGTCATCGCTATGTCCCAGATGGGCATCCCGGTCCTCGGCATCTCCTGCATCACGAACATGGCGGCCGGCATCCTGAAACAGAAGCTGCACCACCAGGAAGTGATGGACACCACCGCGCGCGTGCAGGAGCAGTTCACATCGCTGGTGTTAGGCGTACTGGAGAAGTTGTGACGGCTTCTGTGTGTGGACCGGCTTCAGCCAGTCAGAGACGTGACCGGCTGAAGCCGGTCCTCACACAGAAACAGATTCCGAAACCGTTCCTTGCGTCAATCCTGTTCGTCGTCCTCTCGCTCCCGGTTCATGCCGGCGAGTTGCGCAACGCGGCGAACGACGCCATTGCGCTCGGCAAAGCCCCGCTCCACTGGCATCATGCGCAATGGCAGCGCTTCGGCGAAGGAGCCGTCGCGGTCGCGATCGTTGGCCTCTTCGACAAACCGATCGAAGACGCGATCCAGCGCAATCGATCGAAGTTCACGAACTC
>JBBRMQ010000377.1:0-1825 GCA_038230775.1 Thermoanaerobaculia bacterium | reverse complement strand
AGGCGCTTCTGAAGATCATGGAGGGTACCGTTGCCTCGGTTCCCCCACAGGGCGGCCGCAAGCACCCGCAGCAGGAGTTCCTGCAGGTCGATACCACAAACATTCTCTTCATCTGCGGCGGCGCGTTCTCGGGGCTGGAGAAGATCATCTCGGCGCGCGGGCGCTCGACCTCGATCGGTTTCGCGGCCCAGGTGCTGGCGCCGGAAGATCGCCGCACCGGCGAAATCTTCAGGCATGTCGAGCCCGAGGATCTGCTCAAGTACGGCCTGATCCCGGAATTCGTCGGCCGCTTGCCGGTTGTCGCCACCCTGGAGGATCTGGATGAAGTTTCGCTGAAGAAGATCCTGACCGATCCGAAGAACGCGCTGGTGAAGCAGTATCAGCGGCTGTTCGAGATGGAGAATATCGAACTGACCTTCGCCGACGAGGCGCTTGGCGCGGTCGCCCGCAGGGCGATCGAGCGCAAGACCGGCGCGCGGGGCCTGCGTTCGATCCTCGAAAGCATCTTGCTCGAGACCATGTTCGATCTTCCGGGCCTGGAAGGCGTCGAAGAGGTGGTGATCTCGCGCGAAGTGGTCGAGGGAACCGCTCGTCCGCTCTACATCTATGCCGACCGTTCCGATCGCGCGGTCGAGAGCAGCGCCAGCGCCTGATCGCGCTGCCGCGGCGGGGTGGACTGGTACGCGGAAGAGGCGGCTGCCGGAGCCTCCGGCGGCCGTGGTTGCGCAGGCTTCGCATGTGCCCTTTTCGCCATTCAGCCCCTGTTGGCGGGCATTTTTCACCGACTTGACACCCCCATGCTCGATAGCCACCTAATGCTGTCGGCGATGAAACCCTGACTGGAAGATTCGCCGAAAACGTCCGGATTTAACGGGTCAAAGTGGGCCCTGCGAGCCCGGATCATCCGGCACCTTGTGGCGGTTGCGCTGATAGAGCGGACTGCGTGCAAGGGGGCACAACAAAAGGAACAGGCCATGACGACCCCGAAACCCCGGCCATCGATCGTTCACGGCGAAAGCCACTCCTATCCGGTGTTGCCGCTGCGCGATATCGTCGTCTTCCCGCACATGATCGTGCCGTTGTTCGTTGGCCGCGAGAAATCGATCCGCGCCCTCGAAGAAGTGATGAAGAACGACGCGCTGATCATGCTGGCGACGCAGAAGAACGCCTCCGACGACGATCCGAGCCCGGACTCGATTTATGAAACCGGTACGCTTGCCAGCGTGCTGCAGCTGCTGAAGCTTCCCGACGGCACCGTGAAGGTGCTGGTCGAAGGGCTTGAGCGCGCCCGTGTCGAGAAATACTCCGATCGTTCGGAATATTACGAGGCGACCGCGATCGCACTGGCCGACACCGACGCCGTCTCCGTGGAAGCAGAGGCGCTGGCGCGCTCGGTGGTGTCCGATTTCGAAAGCTATGTGAAGCTGAACAAGAAGATTTCGGCCGAAGTCGTCGGCGTGGTTCAGGCCATCACCGATTTCACCAAGCTCGGCGACACCGTGGCTTCGCACCTGGCCGTCAAGATCGCCGATCGCCAGGGCATCCTGGAGACGCTGTCGGTCACCGCGCGCCTTGAAAAGGTGCTCGGGCTGATGGAGAGCGAAATCTCGGTGCTGCAGGTCGAGAAGCGGATCCGCAGCCGCGTCAAGCGCCAGATGGAGAAGACCCAGCGCGAATATTATCTCAACGAGCAGATGAAGGCGATCCAGAAGGAACTCGGCGACGACGAGGGCCGGGACGAACTGGCCGATCTGGAAGAGAAGATTGCCAAGACCAAGCTCTCCAAGGAAGCGCGCGAGAAGGCCCAGCACGAGTTGAAGAAGCT
>JBBRMQ010000376.1:0-1836 GCA_038230775.1 Thermoanaerobaculia bacterium | reverse complement strand
CGCGGCGGCTGGTCTCGGCGCGTTCACGTTCACGGACCCGTCGCTCTCCGGCGTCGCCATCAAGGCCGTTCATATGACCGAGCTCAGAACGGCATTGAATTTGGCGCGTAGCTCGATCGGCCTGCCGGCGATCACCTATTCGTACTCGATCACGCTCGGCACACCGGTTCGTAAGGTGGATCTCACGGAGATCAGGAATGGCGTGAAGTGATCAGTGCCTTCGATGGAAGGTCCTTGCGGGCAACGCGAAGTACACCGCGAGCGCGAGGCTGAAGAGCACCGCGCCCAGCGGACTGGCCAGCGCGATCAGAGCCGCGATGACGTAGTAGAGCGGCCCGTAAGCGTACTGCCGCGTGATGCCGTGCACGGACGCGTGGTCAACGTTTTTCTCGAGCAGGCGGTCACCTGCGGATGCGTGGCGCCATAACAGATTGAACGCGACGGCGATGAACACCCACCATCCACTGTAAACGATGACCGCGGTTCGCGCGCCGGTGGAGTCGATGTGCGCTGCGACGACTGCCGTCGTGAACGGTACGACTGTGACGCCCAGCATGAGGAGCAGGTTGAGCGCGAGCAGGGCCTGATCGCTGCGGGCGATCAGGTTGAAGAGCCGATGGTGATTCATCCACATCACACCGATCATGGCGAAGCTCGCCAGAAACGCGAGATACGACGGCCACAGCCCCAGCAGCGCTCTGCCCAGCGGCTCTTCGTGAGGCACGTGGATCTCGAGGATCAGCAGCGTGATGGCGATGGCAAAGATGCCGTCGCTGAAGGCCTCGATCCGAGCCGTGCTTTCCGCTTCGTCCGCGCGAACCGGCTCGGTCATGCGGACATCTCGCCGCGGAGATTGCGCTCCATCTCCCGCTTGACCTTCGCCGTCGAGTAGCCGCGGCTGAACAGGTAATACAACTTGGCAATCGCCGCCTCGGTTGTCATGTCCGCGCCGCTGATGACGCCCGCCCGCGCGAGCGCGCTTCCGGCCGCGTATTCGTTGAGATCGACGGTCCCTTCGAGGCACTGCGTGCAGTCCACGATCACCACGCCGCGGTTCGTCGCTTCCTCGAGAACACCGAGAAACGCCGTGTCCTGATCCGGTCCGTTGCCCACGCCGTAGGTCTCGAGGACCAGACCCTTGAGCGGCGGCCGGAGAACGTTGCGGATCAGATCGGACGAGATGCCGGGAAAGAGCCGCAGTGCGCTGACGACGACCGTGGTGTCGAATTCCTCGACGCGCAGTCTTCCCGGTTTCGTGGTCCGGAGATACGGAGCGATCTCGATGTCGCTGCCGACGATGCCAAGCGGAGCGGCGTTCGGTGAATCGAAGGCGGCGAATCCATTCGCACTGACTTTGACCGACCGGCAGCCGCGCAGCAGACGTCCACCGAAGTACAGCGCTACCTCCGGCACCGGATACTGCGCGGCGATCAGCAGTGAGGTGATGAGATTCTCACGCGCGTCGTTGCGCACCTCGCACAACGGAATCTGCGAGCCGGTGATGATCACGGGCTTGTCGAGTCCTCGCAGCATGAACGGCAACGCGGAAGCCGTGTAGGCCATGGTGTCGGTGCCGTGAAGCACGACGAAGCCGTCGTACGTCGCGTAGTGGCGCGCGATGTCGCGAGCGATCTTCACCCACTCGCGCGGCGTCATGTTTGCGGAGTCCAGCAGCGGGTCGTACTCGTGAATCGTGAACTCCGGCATCGACGGATGACGCAGCTCCGGCATCTCCTCCATCTGCTGCTGCAAGTAGCCGCCTTCCGGCAGGTAGCCGGCGCTCGTCCGGTTCATCCCGATGGTGCCGCCGGTGTAGGCGATGTAAACGCGCTTTTT
>JBBRMQ010000375.1:0-1857 GCA_038230775.1 Thermoanaerobaculia bacterium | reverse complement strand
CTTCGCCCTCGGCTGGCTGGTGGCGGTCGGGCTGCTGTTTCAGTTGGGCAAGGTCAGCGGCTTTCAGGATCTGTTCGATCGCATCGGCAGCAGCGGGCGCCGCATCGCACAGAGATTCTCCGATGCGGAAGGGAACGCGGTGCGCGGCGTCCGCAAGACGTCCCGCGGCGAATACCTGGCACCGATGAAGACGCAGTTGTCGTCCGTCGCCGCGCTCCGCAATCCGTCGCGGATGCTGTTCGGCCTGTATGACGGCGGCTTCCCGAACACGTTCGCCGGTATGGAGAAGTTCGAGGGCCAGCTGCAGTACAAGTTTCCGATCATCGCCTTCTACTCGGCCTGGGGAGACAAACCGGCCGAGCAATTCCCGACGCGGATGGTCGAGACGATCGATCGCATGGGATCCGTACCGATGATCACCTGGGAGCCGTGGGTCGTCGACTTCGACGAGAAGATCCGGACGAATCTTCCGCGCACGGCGGAGCGCGAGTACGGGAGCCTGGCCGCCATCGCCCGCGGGGACTACGACTTTTACATCGTCCCCTGGGCCAGGGCTGCGGCGGACTACAAGAAGCCGCTCTTTCTCCGTTTCGCGCACGAGATGAACGATCCGTATCGCTACCCGTGGGGCCCGCAGAACGGGAACCGCCCGGAGGATTTCATCGCCGCGTGGAAACACGTTCACCTCATCTTTCAGAAGATGAGCGCCGACAACGTTCTCTGGGTGTGGTCCCCGCACATCTCGATGCCGTGGTTCGAGTACTACTACCCTGGACCGGAGTTCGTGGACTGGATCGGCGTCGGCGTTCTCAATTACGGCAACGTCGCGTCGTGGTCGCGATGGTGGAGCTTCCACCAGATTCTCGAGAAGGCATACCCGGCGTTGCTCAAGCTCGACAAGCCGATCGTCATCAGCGAGTTCGGCACCGTGGCCAACGGCGGCAATCCGTACGAGTGGTACCGGCAGGCCTTCTACCACGTCGATCACACCTACAGTCGCGGGGTCAAAGCGATCGTCTTCTTCAATCAGGAAAGCGACGCCACGATGGGAACCGCGCTCGCGCTCAACTGGAGTGTTATGCAGGACCCGCAAGCCGAGAGCCTCGTGGCGCACCAACTGGCGGGTCACTCGGCAATGTGATTTCTGATCGCTCCAGGAACTTCGCTTCGATCTCGACGGCGGTGACGGGCTTGCTGACGAGATAGCCCTGGATCTCGCCGCATCCGTACTCGCGCAGGAAGGTGCACTGTTCTTCGTGCTCCACGCCCTCGGCAATGGTCCGTAAGCCGAGCTGGTTCGCGACGAGAAGGACCGCGCGGACGATCGACTGATCATGCGCACGGTGCGTGAGGTCGTCGACGAAGCTCTTGTCGATCTTCACCGTGTCGACCGGAAACTCCTTGAGATAGCTGAGCGACGACTGGCCGGTGCCGAAGTCGTCGACCGCGATGCTGATGCCGCGGTCGCGCAAACGGTTCAACATCCGGATGCTGCGATCGTTCTTCTGCATCGTGAAGCTCTCGGTGAGTTCGAGCTCGAGAAACGCTCCGTCGAATCCGGTGTCGCTCAATACGCGCTCGACCATGCCCACGAAGTTGCGCTGATACAGCTGCCGCGGCGAAACGTTGACCGAGAGTTGCGGCGGCAGGAAGCCGGCGCGCCGCCACAGCATCGCCTGCGCGCAGGCTTTTCGCAGGATGACTTCACCGAGCGCCACGATGAGACCGCTCTGTTCGGCGGCGGCAATGAAGCCCGCCGGCCCGACGAATCCGCGTTCCGGATGGTTCCATCGAACGAGCGCCTCGACGCCGACCAGTCGTCTGTCTGAAATGCTCACCTGCGGCTGAAACAGGACG
>JBBRMQ010000374.1:0-1863 GCA_038230775.1 Thermoanaerobaculia bacterium | reverse complement strand
TCGGTCATCCAGGCGCCGGCCTAACTCCGTGACAGTAAGCGATCGAATGCGCGCGGCAGCCAGTTCAATGGCCAGCGGGATTCCGTCAAGTCGATGGCAGATAGATGCAACAGCCTGCGCGTTCTCGCTCGTTACCCGGAAGTCCGTCTTTGCCGCACTGCTTCGATCGAGAAAGAGCCGGGACGCTTCGAATTGAGCTAGACTCTTAGGCGTTGAAGTTTGACTCAAATCCGGACAGGAGAGTGATGGGACGAGGTAAGCAGTCTCCCCGTCAATCGCGAGCGCCTCCCGGCTGCTTACCAGTAGGCTAACTCCGGGACACGCACGTAAGATATCGTGCGCAAGACGAGCGGAAGAGTCCAGGACGTGCTCGCAGTTGTCTAGGATCAACAAGAGGCGCTTGTCTTTTAGGGCCGTTACGACCGTACTCGTGATCGATTCCCCTTGCGATTCCTTGAGCCCCATTACCTCGGCTACGGTTCGGGGCACCTGCGCCGGATCCGCGAGCGGAGCCAACTCTACTATCCAAGCTCCGTCCGGATACCGTTGAAGAACCTCGACGGACAACTGTACCGCCAATCGAGTCTTGCCGCAGCCTCCCGACCCGGTCAGCGTAAGCAGATGTGTGCGCATCAGAAGCGCCTTCAATTCACGGAGTTCGCGTTCGCGTCCGACGAATGAAGTGAGCTGTACCGGAAGATTATGTGGCGAGACCGCCGAATCCCCGTCTGGAACGGTCGCGGCGCATCCAGGTTGAAGCGCATTCTGGAACGCTTCGCGAGCGGTGGAGGCCGAGGAATAGCGCCGGTGCGGCGACTTCGAGAGAAGACGCGAAACGATATTATTCAGCCGTTCTGGCACGGTATCCGACAGTGGCTCGGGATCGTGGCTCTGGATAGCTGCAATCAGAGCCATGATCTCATCCGTAGGGAATGGGTGGCAACCGGAAAGGAGCTCATAAAGGATGACACCAACCGCCCAAAGGTCGGAGGCGGACGAGTACGACCCGGAGAAGGTTTCTGGCGCCATGTATCGCGGTGTACCGGAGATGTCGCCGGAACTGGCCCCAGTTTTCAGGACGCGTGCCAGTCCGAAATCGGTCAGCCGGGGAATGCCTGCCTGTAAGAGCACGTTCTCCGGCTTTAGGTCGCGATGGATCAGCCCGACACCATGAAGGTAGTCCAGGCCTCCAACAATGCCAGTAACTATACCTAAGGTTTCCTCGATTGCAACTGCTTGGTCACGTGATTCCATCCACTCTCGAAGTGTGCCTCCCGCGACAAATTCGCTGGCGATCACGACCTTCCCATCGTACACTTCGGCGTCCAGCACAGGGACGACATTCGGATGACCGCTCGCTCTGAGCCAGACCTGCGCCTCCTGGCGGACGGTGTCGATGTCGGCGCCGGAATCAAGCGACAGCTTCAGAGCCACCTGTGTAGTCAGAAGTGACGAGCGGCGCTCCGCCAGCCACACTTCGCCGAAGGCGCCGCGTCCCAATGCGCGGAGGAGGGTATAAGGCCCGATTGTAGCGCCAGATTGATTCATTCGGTCGCGCGAACTTCCAGTCGGAACCAAAGACCCACGCCCGGTCACGGAACGGACCGGACGGCGACGCCGAATCCGGTGCTTCCATATGTCGCCCTGTCGGTCACCAGCTCGAGTGTAGGAGGTCGGCTTCCGCGCCTTTCGACCTCCAGGTATCCCTGCGCGGTCGCATCAACGAAGTTACCATCGTCCTTGCCTGGATATAACGTATGCTTCATCCGCAACGTGGCGTCGAGGCGCGCGCGGACGATGCTGCCGCTGATTGCGACGACCGTCGCTTGCAATCTCATACTGTCGATCCGGTTCCTGTCGATC
>JBBRMQ010000373.1:0-1873 GCA_038230775.1 Thermoanaerobaculia bacterium | reverse complement strand
TTCGCTCATCAGCAGAGCGTCGAGGGCTCCTGCCGGACTACGTTCACTTCTATAATTGCCACCGCTCTCACAGATCTCTTGCGGAGCAACCGCCGATCAGTCGCCTCGAGCGGAACAACGTCCTGACACCCGACACCTAGGTGCGCGTTATGCACTCACTTCGTGCATGGAACAGAAGGTGTACAAAGCGAAACAGTTCAATCTCTCCGGACTCACCGGCATCTCCGACCAAACGCTGGAGATGCACTTCAAGCTTTACGAGGGCTACGTCAAGGCGACGAACGACCTCACCGCGCGCATTGGCGCGATCCTCGCGGACGGCAAGGTCGATCAGGAGGAAATGCCCGCTTACTCCGAGCTCACCCGCCGCCTCGGCTTCGAATATAACGGGATGGTGTTGCACGAGTACTACTTCGGCAACATGAAGAAGAACGGCGGCGGCGACGCCGATCGGGCCTCGCAGTTCCGAAAGGCCGTCGAGCTCAGCTTCCCCTCCTACGACATCTGGCGTACCGACTTCGCCAGTGTCGGAAAGATGCGAGGCGTCGGCTGGTCGATGACTCTCTGCGATCCGCAGACCGGAATGGTCTCCAATCACTGGATCGAGCTGCATCAGACGGGCAACGTCGCGGGCTTCATTCCGCTGCTCGTGATGGACGTCTGGGAACACGCGTTCCTGCTCGACTACAAACCGGCGGATCGCCCGAAGTACATCGAGGCGTTCATGTCGAATGTGGATTGGGACGCGGTCGATCACCGCATCAAGGCGGTCGCGGTTACGGCTGAAGCTCGCTCATAACGGGCTCGTTCAGCAAGTCGACGGTTCCTTTTCGCTCGAGCTTTCCCCAGCCGGTGCGGATGCCGGAGATCGCTGTCTTCAGCGACTTGATGAGAACCGCGTACATCAACTGGCGATAGAGGAACCGCTGCCAGAACAACCAGACGAGGACGCGCGCGTCTTCGCGATCGAGCTTGAACGCGACGAACGATCCGATCAGCTCAACGACGAAGAAGAAGGCGTACATGAATCCGATCAGGTACAGCGACGTCATCGCCTGCGGAAGCGGCTGCCAGTCCCGCGTCAGCAAGCCGCTTCTCAACCAGCCGCTCGCGATCCGGCCTAACGTCCACAGAATCTCCAGATCAATGACCGGCGAGAGAGCCTGAAACGCCACCTGAAAAATCCAGAGCGATGGCAGAGCCAGCCGGCCGAACCATCCGTATCGGCCGATCGCGCGCCGATGCTTCCACAGCGACTGCAACGTGCCGAACGCCCATCGGAAACGCTGGCGAAACAGCCCACTGAACGTATCGGGCGCCTCGGTATAGCCGAGCGCGTCGCTGTCGGTTTCCACGCGCCACCCGATCCGCCGGATCCGCCACGTGAGATCCATGTCCTCGGCCATCGTGTCGGTCGTGTAGCCGCCGGCCTGCAGAATCGCCTCGCGGCGCCATGCGCCAACCGCACCCGGCACCACGGTCACCGAGTTGATGATGGAGTACGCCCGGCGGTCGAGGTTCTGGCTCGTCACGTATTCGATCGACTGCCAGTACGTCAGCGGATTGATGCGATTGCCGACCTTCACATTGCCCGCGACGGCGCCGACAATCGGGTCGGCGAAGTGGCGGACGAGATTCGCAATCGTGTCGCGCGCGAAAATCGTGTCGGCATCGAGCGCGATGATGATCTCGCCGATCGCCTCGCCGATCCCGTGGTTGAGGGCGGAGGCCTTCCCGCCGTTCTCCTGGCGGAGGAGGCGCACTCTCGGGTTGCCACCGAACTGACGCTCGACGACGCCCGCCGTGGCGTCCTTCGACCCGTCGTCCACCACGATCACATCGAGACCTTCGTAGTCGCTTTCCAATACGCTCT
>JBBRMQ010000372.1:0-1910 GCA_038230775.1 Thermoanaerobaculia bacterium | reverse complement strand
TCGTCATCGACGATGAGCACACGCCTCACGGCCTGATGGTACGGAAATTTGTGAAGAATGTATGAAGCAGGTGGGAAGGTGGGTTGCTGGGAAGCTGGGTTGCTGGGAAGAAAACGTGGACTAGGCTTCCCAGCTTCCCAGCTAATCCTCGTACCTCGCCGACGCCGCCTCGATGATCGCCTTCACCATTTCGTTGTAGGTACGGTCGCTGCCGCGGGCGGCCATTGCGAACTCGGCGCTCGACAGCAGCCATGGATTCGGGTTCGCTTCGATGATGTAGATCTTTCCATCGGGAGTCAGGCGCATGTCGATGCGGCCGTAGTCGCGGAGCTTCAGCGCGCGATACGTCGTCTTCGCCGCCTCCTGCAAGCGCAGGGTCATGTTCTCGTCGAGATTTTCCGCCAGCGCGGACTTCGTCACCTTGTAGGCCTCGCTGTCGCGATCGAACTTCACTTCGCGGCCGGCGATTCGCGGCGTGTCCTCGGGCAGCTTCGACAGATCGAGCTCGACGAGCGGCAGCGCCTCGGATGGATCGTTGCCGAGGACCGCGCCGTAGATCTCGCGGCCTTCGATGTATTCCTCGATGAGCACCGGGCAGTCGAACTGTTCCTCCAGAAGGTGGATGCGCTCCATCAGGTCTTTGACCGAGTCGACGACGGACTTGCTGTCGATGCCGATGGAACCGTCTTCGGAGACCGGCTTCACGATGACCGGGAACTTGATGTCGTGCGCGTAATCGACTTTCCCGCGATGCGAGACCATCGACATCGGCGTGTGCAGCCCGTGGAATCCGACGATCTTCTTCGCCAGCGACTTGTCCTGCGCCAGGAGCAGGCCGTGCGGGCCCGAGCCGGTGTAGCGCAGACCGATGAGGTCCATGAACGCCGGCAGGTGGAGATCTTTCGAATCATCGCCGCCATAGGAGTCGACGAGATTGAAGATGAGATCGACTTTGGTTTTGGAAATCGCGAACAGCGACGCGTCGCGGCCATCGAGCTCGATGTACGACGCCTCGTGGCCGAGTTTCGTCAGAGCGTCGAAGATCTGTTCCCGATCGAGCTTCGGCCGTTTACGCTTCCGCCGCCGCCCTGTTTCCTCGAGATTCTGACCCGGATACTCTTCGGTGTCGCCCCACTGTTCGTACAGAACGGCGATCTGCATGGCTCATTTTACGACGGACTGAGCCACCTCGGGTTGTTCACTTTTTTTCGCGTCGCCATTTTTCGGCGGAAGGCGTCGCGGCGAAAAGTAATTCGTCGCCAATGTCGTGACGTAAACCGTGAGCTCGACGATCGACTCCTGCTCGTGTTTCGTGTCCACCACGAGACTCAATTCATCGAGTTTGGTGATGATCGTGTCGAGCAGTGCTTTGACCAGCGAGCGCCGCACGCCGGTCCAGTAACTGACCTTGTCGACGATCTCCTTGCGGTGTTCCCCGACGGCGTCCGTCGCTTTCCGCGCGCGCTCCGGATTCACATCGTCGACGTGCACGAAGATGTCGTCGAGGTCGACGTCCAGCGCCAGCTCGGCGATCGCGGTGGACTCATCGCGTGTGTTGTCGCGATAGAACTCCTCGATCGTCTCTTCCATGTCCTCGACCGTGAAGTCTTTCTGGCCCAGGGGACGGAGGGGGAGCTTGTCGCCGACTTCTTTACAGATGCGATCGACGTACTGCAGCTTCTTCATGGCGGGCCAGCTCTTGTACTTCTCGCGCCACTTCGAGCGCGGCGTCAGCCACACGGCGAAGGTCTCGGCGAAATCCTCGTCGGGGTGTTTCTGTGCGTACCAGCCGGCGATGTGCCGCACGTAGTTGCGCGAGAAGGGAGTGAAGGCGTAGTGATCGCGATACGGCCGGCGGAACGGACCGAAGATCTCGCGCCATTCGTCGGTCTTGTACAACTCGTACGCGT
>JBBRMQ010000371.1:0-1933 GCA_038230775.1 Thermoanaerobaculia bacterium | reverse complement strand
GGGGATCACGCACAAGATCGGTGAGGTGCACGACGGGACTGCGACCATGGACTGGATGGTCCAGGAGCAGGAGCGCGGCATCACGATCACTTCGGCGGCCACGACCGCGTTCTGGGGCGACTGCCGCGTCAACATCATCGACACTCCGGGCCACGTCGACTTCACAGTAGAAGTGGAGCGCTCGCTCCGCGTCCTCGATGGCGCGGTGGGCGTGTTCTGCGCCGTTGGCGGCGTCGAGCCGCAGTCGGAGACGGTGTGGCGTCAGGCCGACAAGTACGGCGTTCCGCGCCTGGCGTTCGTCAACAAGATGGATCGCGTGGGCGCGAACTTCATCGCCGTCGTGAACCAGATCCGCCAGAAGCTCGGCAAGAACGCCGTTCCTCTGCAGCTTCCGATCGGTGCCGAGGATCAGTTCAAAGGCGTCATCGACCTCGTCCAGATGAAGGCTCTCATGTTCATCGACGAGCAGCTCGGTGCGAAGTACGAAACCACTGAGATCCCCGCGGAGCTCATGGCGGATGCGCAGCATTACCGCGAGAAGATGGTGGAGTCGATCGCCGAGCAGCACGACGAGCTCCTCAAGAAGTATCTGGACGGGATTCCTCTGGAGACCGCTGAGCTGAAGGCCGCGCTTCGCGAGGCGACCATTCATCAGAAGATCACGCCGGTCCTCTGCGGATCGGCTTTCAAGAACAAGGGCGTGCAGCCGCTGCTCGACGCAGTCGTCGACTATCTGCCGTCCCCTGTCGACATCCCGCCGGTCAAGGGCCTCAATCCCGACGACGAGTCGTTCATCGAGCGTCCGGCGAGCGACGACGCTCCGTTCTCCGCTCTGGTGTTCAAGATCATGACCGACCCGTTCGTCGGCCAGCTCGCGTTCTTCCGCGTGTACTCCGGTCACATCGACTCCGGCACGGCTGTGCTCAACACCACCAAGGGCAACACCGAGCGCATCGGGCGTCTCCTGAAGATGCACGCCAACAAGCGCGAAGAGATCAAGGAAGTGTGGGCGGGCGACATCGGTGCCGCCGTCGGTCTGCGCAACGTCACGACCGGCGACACGATCTGCGACAAGGACGACCCGATCGCTCTGGAGACGATGACGTTCCCGGAGCCGGTCATCGCCGTCGCCATCGAGCCGAAGACGAAAGTCGATCAGGAAAAGATGGGCGTCGCCCTCGCGAAGCTCATGCAGGAAGACCCGACGTTCAAGGTGCACACGGACGTGGAGACCAATCAGGTCATCATCCGCGGGATGGGCGAGCTTCACCTCGAGATCATCGTCGACCGCATGCTGCGCGAGTTCCACGTGCAGGCAAACGTCGGCAAGCCGCAGGTGGCGTATCGCGAGGCGATCACGCGCTCCGCAGAAGCGCACGGCCGCTTCATCCGCCAGTCGGGTGGTAAGGGGCAGTTCGGCGACGTCAAGATCCGCCTGGAACCGATCGCGGACAAGGACTTCGAGTTCGTCAACGACATCGTGGGCGGCTCGATCCCGCGCGAGTTCATCAAGCCGACCGAGCAGGGCATCCGGGAAGCGATGGAGCGCGGCATTCTCGCGGGCTATCCGATGACCGGCGTCCGCGCGATCCTGTACGACGGTTCGTACCACGACGTCGACTCCAGCGAAATGGCGTTCAAGATCGCCGGCTCGATGGCCTTCCAGGAAGGCGCGAAGAAAGCCGGTCCGATTCTCAAGGAACCGATCATGGACGTCGAAGTGGTGACGCCCGAGGATTACGCGGGTGACGTGATGGGCGATCTGTCGCGCCGTCGCGGAAAGATTCAGCAGATGGACGAGCGCGGCGGAGCGAAAGTCATCCGCGCCCACGTGCCTCTTTCGGAGATGTTTGGTTATGCCACGCAGGTGCGCTCGATGTCGCAGGGCCGTGCGAGCTACACGATGCAGTTCCTCGCGTACGAGCCGGCACCG
>JBBRMQ010000370.1:0-1957 GCA_038230775.1 Thermoanaerobaculia bacterium | reverse complement strand
TGGATCATCGATGTCGCCTCGCCAGTTGCGCTGCACAATGCGGATCACGCCATCCTTGAGATCGAGGTGCTTCCACGTCAGGCCTAGTATTTCGGAGATGCGCGCGCCGGTGGCGAGGGCGGTTTCGATGATGAGCAAGTTCGGGTCACTCAAGCGCGCCAGTACCTTGACCGTTTCGTCTTCCGTGAGAATCCGCTCCGGCCGCACGGTCCACTTCTCCCCGATCTTGACGCGCGACATTGGGTTGCGGCGTCCTTCCGGCCAGTAACCCCATTCCTCGGCTTTCGTGTAGATGCCGGACATGATTCCACGCAGATCGTTCATCATGTGCCAGGATTCGCACGTTTCAAAGAGCCACTGCTGGACCTCGTCCGGATTGATCTCGCACAACCGGCGAGCTCCCCACTTCGGGACGATGCGCTGCTCAAGGTGGATGACGTATTTCTCGCGCGTCGGCTTCGCCAGCAGGAAGCGCCCGGCGACCTCCGCTTCAACGTGCGCGGCCCTGTACTTTTCGACCATCTTGCTGAAGAGGGCCAATCCGTCAGCGACCTTTT
Organism: Thermoanaerobaculia bacterium; assembly: GCA_038230775.1. GTDB lineage: Bacteria > Acidobacteriota > Thermoanaerobaculia > Gp7-AA8 > Gp7-AA8 > JBBRMQ01. Next base: position 1,400 of record JBBRMQ010000370.1, on the reverse strand, counting down.
CCTGTATGGTGGGCTTGTTGATCTTCGCGAGGAATTTGTCGCGCTCAACTTCCGCCTGTTTCTTCGTGAGCCGGTTCTCGCCCTTGCTCGGACCGATGGTGTTGAACTTCCGGATAGCCTTCGTCGTTCCGTCCGCCTGGAGAACATCTTCCCAATAGCGGAAAAACCAGTACGAACCTCCGCGATCCGTTCGCTCGTGAACACCGGGGTGCTGAATCCGTATTTTCAATCGTAAGCCTCCAGTTAGCGCCTGAAGGTTACCGTCGTTCAAAAGCATCAATCAAGTCCCATAAAATCAATCGCTTGAGGCTAAACGATCACGGCCATGGAAGATTCCCTTTGGCAGACGTACAGCGTGTGCCGGGCGCGCGTCATTCCGACATAGAAAAGCCGGATCACCGAGTCTCGTTGTGGTCCGTGCCTCTGGTAGGCGGCGTCACCGGCTGGGCTGAGATCCGGAAACAAGAAGACGACGTCCGCCTCCCCGCCCTTCACCGAGTGGATCGTTCCGACGGTCACGCGAGGCGGCTCCTCCAATACACTGGGTCCGCGGGCGTGCGCGACGGCGAGCGGAAATTGCACGCGGCCATGAAATGCTGGCGCGACGCGCCGGGACCACCATTGGAGTAACTGCCTGGGATCGCTCGAGGCGGCCAGCAGAGCTTCAACTGCGACCGATTCGAACACTTCGTGGAGCCGCTCGGTCGTCACCGGGAGGGAATCGTCGGCTTCCTCGATCAATGCTTTGGCGCGCCGGAGTTAATCGCCCGGAAGTACCTATGAAATCACCAGGCCCAGTAAGAGGCGATGAGCCCTTCGTTCGCAGTGTTGGCATCGATATAGTAGTCCGCAGGAACGAGCAGGTGTCGATTGTCGATGGCCGCGATGTCGATCTGATCGGCCACTCCACCGCCTGCTCCTGTTGGCCAGAACTCTTTGATCACGCCGGTCCCGTTCGCTCTGGTCATTCCCGCGACGCCGACGAACACGCGTCCGGTCTCGCCGATGACAACCGCGAAGCGCAGACGCGCCACCCGCAAGGTCGTGTCTGCCGTCAGACGCACCAGCGTTCCTGGCGTGGGGACGGCGATCTTACCGAATGACTTTGCTCGCATCAGCGTCGATCCTTCATGCGACCAGACAATCCTTGAGCACCTGAAGGAAGACACCGCGCGTGTTCACAGGCATGCCGTCGTCGTCACGCCCATCCACTCGGCGAAGCTTCCAGCAATGCAATCCGCTGTCGAGCGCTTCGCGGAAGCTGTACCGCGTACCAACCTGCGGATGTGTCTCGACGGCGTTGCCGCCGTCCTTCTGGAGTAGCCAGATCGCCTTCAAGTGACCCTTCCGGCCGTAGGCTGGTTTCACATAACCGCCTGCGATGAGCCGCTTCGCAGCCT
>JBBRMQ010000369.1:0-1985 GCA_038230775.1 Thermoanaerobaculia bacterium | reverse complement strand
AGGTTCTTCTAGCGGATCCACGAGATGATGTTGTTCGGCTGCACTTCCTTCATGTGAAGACGAAGGCGGCGGCTGGAGAACACCGTGTTGCCGGTGAAGTCGATCGTGGAGACCGTTGCCTTGATGCCTTCGTTGACGTTGAAGACGATGCGCTTCTCGTTCGGCTCCGGCATGTCCTCCGTCGTGCTGACGACGGAAACGCCCTCGTAGCCGGCCTCGGCGTACGCGTGCTTGATCGATTCCGCGGCGCGGCGGATCAGCGTCTGCTCCATCGTGTTGCCGACGTGCAGGTCGATCTTGTCCTTCTCCAGCGCCTCATTGATCTTGGCCGCGTTCAGGTCCTTGTTTCCACGGAACTCGACCGATCCGATGCGCGGGCGTTCCTTGACCACGGCGCGAACGATGACACCGCCCGAGGTGCCCTTCTCGGTCTCGATGCGGATGTCGTCGAAGAGTCCGGTCTGCCAGAGGTTCAGAAAGTTCTTCTGCACTGCGTCGGGATTGAAGGGCTCGCCGGGGTTGATGCCGAGGTAGACGCGGATCGTGTCGGAGGCGACGGAGGTGTTGCCGACGGCTTCGAACCGCTCGACGCGCTCGCCGGACGAAGGCGTGGGTGTCGCCGGAACGGGAGTCGGCGCGGCGGTGATGCGTCCGGCGTCCGGTCGATCGATGATGGAGCCCGGCTTGGGCTTCGTCGTCTGGTCCGTCTGAGCGGCCGCGGAGGTCGCGATCAGTGCCGCGACTGCAATTGCTGCAATTCGATTCATAGAAGGGTTTGCGGTCCCGGCGACTTCGACGAGTGAGACGAATGAGCCGCGGACGAAGTCACGCGCGCCTGCAGAACAGCGTGCGTCCCAAGTCCATTCTCTCTCAGGTGCGGGGCCAGCCCTTCGGCTGGCCGGCCTTAGAGGAAAGGCCCACACTTCTCACGCGTACGTTGCTTTTCCGCCTCCGAACGACCAGTTTTCTTTCGTAACTTCAACTAACGAAACGAGTACATCATCGGGGCGGACATCGACGACGCGATTCAGCCGCGCTGCGATCTCGGCGTACAGGTTCTTTTTCACTTCGACGGTCCGACCGGCGTTCAGCGTGATCTCGACGATCACGAGGTCCGCTGTCCGGTTGACGCCGCCATAACTGGGATGGGCGATCAGCGCGGCCTCGTCGAGCTCGTGAACGATCTGAAAACGATCGTCGGCCGGAACGTTCGCGGTCGCGACGAGCGCCTCATGCACCGCGTCCGCGACGCTCTTCTTATATTCGGGCGACTTTCCGCGGCGGAGATAGAGTTTGACGAGCGGCATGTTTGCGGGATTCTACCGGCTCTTTGCCATTGCGGCGCTGACGTATCGCATCGCGGTAGTCGGTGACGTCGGCGACGGGTCTGCGCAGGTGGCGCGGGGGATCGCGTCCGTCGGTTCTCTCGACGCAGTGATCATGCCTGGCGACAACATCTATCCATGCGGCGTGAAGTCGCCGACCGATCCCCGATGGTCGGTCCTCGAGCCCCTCTCCCGCCTCGGCCTTCCCATCTACCCAGTCCTCGGCAACCACGATCACTGCGGCGATCCCGACGCGCAGATCGGCGCGCCGCTTCCGAACTGGAAGTTCCCGGCGCGGGAGTATCGCGTCAACACGCCGTTCGCCGAGTTTCAGATGATCGATACGACGCCGATCGCGATGGGCCAGAAGGCCGCTCCGAAGATCGCGTTCAGCACGAACGGCTGGCGGATCGTCGTGGGCCATCATCCGTTGTTGTCGTCGGGATATCACGGACACTTCCCGCGCGATGAGCATCTGAGGATGCGCGCGCTCATTCCCGTCATGCGCGCGGCCGGCGTCGATCTCTACATCGCCGGCCACGATCATCACCTCGAGCTCATCGACGCGCAGCCGAAGATGCTCATCAGCGGTGCGGGCTCCGATCCGGTGCCCGCGATTTTTCGACACAGCGAGACGCGATGGGTGAGCGAGCAGCGATT
>JBBRMQ010000368.1:0-1991 GCA_038230775.1 Thermoanaerobaculia bacterium | reverse complement strand
CGCCTGCTCATCACCGATCGCGCGCAATGGCGAGCTGTCATCCATCGCATTGAGCTCGTCCCACGCCGGCGCCAGATCGGGATTGCCGGCCTCGCCGACCGAGAGGACCGCGCTGCGGATCTCGATGTCGAACGCGCGCAGCAGCTCCTTGGCGATCGCACCCGCGGCGACACGTGATGCAGTCTCGCGCGCGGAGGCGCGTTCGAGGATGTCGCGGAGGTCGCGGCGGTCGTACTTCATGCCGCCGGCGAGGTCGACGTGACCCGGCCGCGGCGCATGCACGCGTCTCTTCTGCGCCTCGGCCTCATCGACGTCCCACGGGTCCATCGCAGACTGCCAGTTCTCAAAGTCGGCGTTGCGGATGACGATCGCGACAGGAGAGCCGAGGGTCTCCCCGCCGCGGATGCCGGCGGTGATGTCGGCCTCGTCGTGCTCGATCTTCATGCGGCCGCCGCGACCGAAGCCGTGCTGGCGGCGGGCCAGATCGCGGTTGATGCGGGCGCGGTCGAGGCGGACGCCGGCGGGCATGCCCTGCACGATGACCGTGAGCTGCGGGCCGTGGGACTCCCCGGCGGATGTGAAGTTAATACGCATCAGGAGGCAGTCTAACTCGTACAATCGACACGGTCTCAGTCATTCGGGATTTCTTTCACGAAGAAATCACGAGCCGTTGCGCAGCCTTCTGACGACGGGTCGGTAGTTTCTATCGTGTGCAAGGTACGGGTCCTCAAGTGGACGTCTCTTCAGTCGTCGTCACGTTTCAGGCGGTCGGAACGCTGCTGCTTGCGTTGATCATCGCGCAGCTGGCGCGGATCTTCGTGTTCCGATATGCGCGGACGTGGTCGCTTGCGTTTACGGCCTTGTCGTTCGCGCTGGTGGCGGTGCGCGTCTTCATCTCCACCGGAGCGCGCGTGACCTGGGTCGCGTTCCTCGCGGGCGAGTGGATGTTCCTGCTTCTGTTGTGGGCGGGGTGCCGCGAGATCGCGTCGGGTATTTACATCGCTCCGCGGAAGCTCGCGCTGGCGTTGCCAGGGTTTGTCGCCATCGCGGCGCTGATGACGTACGCGTCGTCGCACTTCAACGCGATGTTCGTCGTGCAGACGGCGATCGTCTCCATCGGCGCAGGAATCTCGTTCGTCACGCTAACGGGACGCGCGAGCACCAAGGGAACGCGCACGCTGCAGACCGCACTGCTGACGATGATGCTGTTGTATGCGGTGTACGTCCCGCTGTTCTGGATTCACCAGTATCGGACCCACCTGCCGTTTCTGCAGTACTCGTCGCTCGTCGATCTTCTCGCCGACGTCTTCCTCGGCTGCGCCATGATTCTGGTGACGGCGGAGTCGGAGAAGCACGAGCTGAATTCGGCGGTGGCGGCGCTGGGAGAGGCGCAGGGGCAGCTCGAGCGGCGGTTACAAACCGATCCGTTGACCGAGGTGATGAGCCGGCATGCGTTTCATGCGATGCAGCACGGCGACGAGGTGACGACGGCGGGCGTGCTGCAGGGCGTCGTCGCGATGATCGACGTGGACAACCTGAAGACGATCAACGACGAGATCGGCCACGCGGCAGGCGATGTCGTGATCCGCGCGGCTGCGAATGCGGTGCGCAATCTCATCCGCGCTGACGATCTGCTGTTCCGGTGGGGCGGCGACGAATTCGTGGCGATCATGCCGAACATGACGCGCGAGTTGATGCTGTCGCGCTTCAGGAAGCTCGATACCGGCCTGACCGCGAAATCAGAGAGCGGCTTCGAGATTCCGTTTCATGTCTCGTGGGGTGAGGCGGAGTTCGGCGTGGAGCGTTCGCTGGATGAGGCGATCAAGCTGGCGGACGAGAAGATGTACGCATCGCGGAAAGCCTAGATCGACGTTAACACAATCGGCTTCGATCGCGAGGGTTCGGGCGATTCGCTCTCCAACGCGATAGCTACTCCCTGGAAATAGGCTTCGTGGGGCGCTTCGCGCCTATCTACTCCGGGGTGATGATGG
>JBBRMQ010000367.1:0-2012 GCA_038230775.1 Thermoanaerobaculia bacterium | reverse complement strand
TAACACTTTCTTCTGATTCATTCGATGACGTTCTCCGCGCGCCTGATGAATTCCTTCGCGAGACTCACGTAGGCCTCGCTGCCGCGCGAGCGGATGTCGTACAGGATAATCGGTTTACCGAACGAGGGAGCCTCTCCGAGGCGTACATTTCGAGGGATGACGGACTTGTAGACCTTCTCCCCGAAGTGCTTCCGAACCTCCTCCGCCACCTGCCGGGAGAGGTTCATCCGGTCGTCAACCATCGTCAAGGCAATGCCTTCGATCTCGAGATTCGGGTTGAGCGCTTCCCGCACACGTTCGACCGTATTGAGGAGCTGCGAGATCCCCTCCATCGCAAAGTACTCGCACTGCATGGGAACGAGGAGCGAGTCCGCGGCCACAAGCCCGTTCACCGTGAGCAGCCCCAGGGACGGCGGCGAGTCGATCATCACGTAGTCGTACTCGTTGGCGACGGAGTCGATTGCATCCTTCAGCCGGAACTCGCGACGCTCTCCGTCGCGCAACTCCATCTCGGCCCCGACGAGATCAACGGAGGAAGGGGCGATGAACAGCGTCGGCAGATCGGTCGACTTTACGACGTCACGAAGGCTGGCTTCACCGAGCAGAACGCGGTACATCGAAAGGTCTTCGTTCTTAGGCAGACCGAGGCCGGAAGTGGCGTTGGCCTGAGGATCGAGGTCGACGATGAGCACCCGCCGTTCGCAAGCCGCAACGGAAGCGCCGAGATTGATGGCTGTGGTCGTCTTGCCCACGCCACCCTTCTGGTTCGCCAGGGCGACGACCTTCGTCATCGCTGTTCCACGTGGAACGCCAACGTAACCAGATAGTTGAATTCACCACGGGGGAGCGGCTGGGCTGGCTCTGCCGTAAAGCCTGCAATCGTCGGGGGCTCAGGAGTGCCCTGAAAGAGGGCAACTCGACCCCCAACGCTCAAGAACGGTGCGATCAGCGGAACCCACTCCTCGGGCCGCCCAACCGCGCGGGAGGTCACCAAAGTAAGGTTGGAAGGAAGTCTCGGCAAAACGCGCTGCAACCTATCACCGTAAATGACCGCATTCAATGCGCATTCACGCACGACATGCTTCAGAAAGGCCCACTTCTTCTGATCCGCTTCCACAAGATGGAAACGAGCGGCCGGTGAGACGATTGCCATGGGAATCGCGGGCAACCCGCCGCCGCTACCGAAATCAAGCACATTACCGGTAGGCCTGAGGAGCTCTGCGGCGGCGAGCGCCTCATCTATATGTGCGTCGATGTTGGCGACTGCTTCCGGACCAATCAGGTTGACCCGTTCGTTCCAGCTCAGCAGGAGGCGCCTAAACTGCGCGAGCCGCGGGTCGACCGCCATCTTTGCGCCTCAAATGCATTCGAAGGATGGAGATCGCCGCCGGTGTGACTCCCGGGATCCGGCTGGCCTGCCCAAGCGACGCCGGGCGAACAAACGATAGCTTCTCCACCATCTCGCGCGAGAGACCCGGAAGCAGATACGCCATCTCGCGCGGGATCGCGACTCCGTCATCTTCCATGAGACGCGCCGCCTCCCGCTCCTGACGGTCGATGTAGCCGGCGTAACGCAATTGGCTGACGACACCTTCGAGCTCCTCGTCGTTAAGCGCGCGAAAGGCGGCGACGACATTCGGCAACGGCGCGACGTTCAGAAAGTTCTCGACATCGAAATCGTGGCGCTGCATGAGGCGGCCCACGGTGGTCTTCTCATTGAGCGCTAGCCAGTTGAGCGTCTCGCGCCCAGGCGTCAGCACCGTCTCAGCAGACGTGCGCGCGGACGACATCCGGGCGACGCGCGCGTCAATTCGGCACCGGCGCTCGTCGTCCAGAACGCCGAGCCGATCGGCAATCGCGGACAAACGTTCATAGACCGAGTCGCAGCCGAGGAGCAGCCGGTGTTCGGCGCGGGAGGTGAACTTGCGATACGGCTCTTCCGTGCCGACTGTGACGAGGTCGTCGATCATGACTCCGGCGTACGCCTGGTCGCGACGAAGGATGACTGCCTC
>JBBRMQ010000366.1:0-2031 GCA_038230775.1 Thermoanaerobaculia bacterium | reverse complement strand
TTGACTGAAGCCGGCTACGTGGGCGAAGACGTCGAGAACATCATCCAGAAGCTGCTGCAGAACTGCAACTACGACGTCGAACGCGCGCAGCGCGGCATCGTCTACATCGACGAGATCGACAATATCTCGCGCATGTCCGACAACCCGTCGATCACCCGGGATGTGTCGGGCGAGGGCGTGCAGCAGGCGCTTCTCAAGATCATGGAAGGCACGGTTGCCTCGGTTCCTCCGCAAGGCGGCCGCAAGCATCCGCAGCAGGAGTTCCTGCAGGTCGACACCACGAATATTCTCTTCATTTGCGGTGGCGCGTTCTCTGGCCTGGAAAAGATCATCTCGGCACGCGGACGTTCGACCTCGATCGGTTTTGCCGCGCAGGTGTTGGCGCCGGAAGATCGCCGCACCGGTGAAATCTTCCGTCATGTCGAGCCCGAGGATCTGCTGAAATACGGCCTGATCCCCGAATTCGTGGGACGCCTGCCGGTGGTCGCCACCCTTGAGGATCTCGACGAGGCCTCGCTCAAGAAGATTCTAACGGACCCGAAGAACGCACTGGTCAAGCAATATCAGCGGCTGTTCGAGATGGAGAACATCGAGCTGACGTTCGCCGATGAGGCGCTTGGCGCGGTCGCCCGCAAGGCGATCGAGCGCAAGACCGGCGCGCGCGGACTGCGTTCGATTCTCGAGAGCATCCTGCTTGAAACCATGTTCGACTTGCCGGGCCTGGAGGGTGTCGAAGAGGTCGTGATCTCGCGCGAGGTGGTCGAGGGGACCGCTCGCCCGCTCTACATTTACGCGGATCGTTCCGACCGCGCCGTCGAAAGCAGCGCCAGCGCCTGATCGCGGTCGCCGCGGGCGAATTGAGTATCCAAGCGACGGCTGCCGAGCCCTTCGGCGGTCGCGTTTGTGCAGGCATTGGCCGGCGTTTGGCCCCAATCGACGGGCGTTTTCCAGCGACTTGACACCCACATGGTCGATAGCCACCTAATGCTATCGGCGATGAAAATTTGGCATAAGATTCGCTGTAACAAGGATCCGGAGAGGCGGGCTGAAGACGCGGCTATGCGGTCCCGGAACATCTCGGCACCTTGTGGCGGTTGCGCAAAATCGCGGGCCGCGGGCAAGGGGGCACAACAAATGGAATAGGCCATGACCACTCCGAAACCCCGGCCATCTATCGTTCCCGGCGAAAGCCATTCTTATCCGGTGCTGCCGCTTCGCGACATCGTCGTCTTCCCGCACATGATCGTGCCGCTGTTCGTCGGCCGCGAGAAATCGATCCGCGCGCTTGAGGAGGTCATGAAGAATGACGCCTTGATCATGCTGGCGACGCAGAAGAACGCATCGGACGATGATCCGAACCCGGACTCGATCTATGAGACCGGCACGCTCGCCAGCGTATTGCAGCTGCTCAAATTGCCTGACGGCACCGTGAAGGTGCTGGTGGAAGGGCTCGAGCGCGCACGCGTGCAGAAGTACACCGATCGGACCGAATATTACGAAGCCACCGCAATCGCGCTCGCCGACACGGACGCTGCCTCCGTCGAGGCGGAAGCCTTGGCGCGCTCAGTCGTTTCCGACTTCGAGAGCTATGTGAAGCTGAACAAGAAGATCTCCGCCGAAGTCGTCGGCGTGGTTCAGGCGATCACGGATTTCGCCAAGCTCGGCGACACCGTGGCTTCGCATCTCGCCGTCAAGATCGCCGACCGCCAGGCGATCCTGGAGACGCTGTCGGTCACCGCGCGCCTTGAGAAGGTGCTCGGATTGATGGAGAGCGAAATCTCGGTGCTGCAGGTCGAGAAGCGGATCCGTTCGCGCGTCAAGCGCCAGATGGAGAAGACCCAGCGCGAATATTATCTCAACGAGCAGATGAAGGCGATCCAGAAGGAGCTCGGCGACGACGAAGGCCGCGACGAACTCGCCGACCTCGAGGAGAAGATTGCCAAGACGAAGCTCTCCAAGGAAGCGCGTGAGAAGGCGCAGCATGAGCTGAAGAAGCTGCGTCAGATGTCGCCGATGTCCGCCGAGGCGACC
>JBBRMQ010000365.1:0-2032 GCA_038230775.1 Thermoanaerobaculia bacterium | reverse complement strand
CCCCACACTTGGCCGATGGCCTGATTCGGTCGTTATCATTCATTCATGGATCTCCTGCTCGGCCTCGCCGTCGCGAAGCTCGCGTTCCACGTCGCGACCAACGGTCAGTACGGTTTCCATCGCGATGAGCTCGCAACGCTGGACGACGCCCGTCATCTCGCCTGGGGCTACGTCGCGTATCCTCCGCTGACACCGTTCCTTGGCCGCGTCGAGCTGGCTCTTTTCGGCACTTCGCTGCGCGGCTTCCGCTTCTTCGCCGCACTCTCGCAATCGGTGGTGTTTGTGATTACAGGACTGATGGCGAAGCGATTGGGTGGCGGACGCGCCGCGCAGATCATCGCGGCGTGCGCCGTCGCAATCGCGCCGATCTCGCTCGGAGCGTCCTCGCTGTTTCAGTACGTGTCGTTCGACGATCTCTGGTTCGTGCTGATGGCGTTCTTCGTCATCTGCCTGATCGATTCGAACGATCCGCGCTGGTGGCTGGCCATCGGGACCGTCATCGGCCTCGGCGTCCTCACCAAGTACACCGCCGCGTTCTTCGTCGCCGGTCTCGTGGTGGGCGTCTTCGCCACGCCGCTCCGGGCGCACCTTCGCAGCAAATGGCTCTGGATCGGCGCGCTTCTGTCGTTCGCGATCGCCGCACCGAATTTCGCGTGGCAGTTCCACCACGATTTCATCTCGCTCGATTTCCTGAAGAGCATTCATGAACGCGATGTGCGCATCGGACGGACGTCGTCGTTCTTCACCGACCAGCTCTTCATCTCCAGCAATCCGGTGACGGTTCCACTCTGGCTCATGGGCGTCTACGCGCTGATCCGCGATCAACGCTATCGAATTCTCGCGTGGATGGCCGGCGTGCCGTTTCTTCTGTTCGTCGTGGCGCACGGCCGCGGCTACTACACCGGTCCGCTCTTTCCGATGCTGCTCGCCGCCGGCGCGGTGCAGCTCGAGCGCATGACGGGAAACCCGCGGTTCGTCCGGGTGGCGATGGGTGCCCTTCTCATCATCGGCGGGATCGCGGCTGCGATCGTCACTCTTCCGATCACTCCGATGCACTCGAGCGCATGGAACTTCGCGACGACGGTCAACGGCGATCTCGTCGAAGAGATCGGCTGGCCGGAGATGGTGAAGGAGGTTGCGCGCGTCTACGGAACGGTATCGCCCGACGAACGTCGGCGGACCGCGATCTTTTGCGTCAACTACGGTCAAGCCGGCGCGATCGATCTCTACGGGCCGGCGTACGGTCTGCCGGCGGCGATCAGCTCCACGAATTCGTACTGGCTGCGGGGCCCGGGCAATCCTCCGCCGCGGACGCTCATCATCATCGGCGGCAACGTCGAGCGGCTGAAGGAGCGCTTCGAGTCGGTCATCGTTGCCGGGCACATGCCGAACCCACATAACGTGCGCAACGAGGAGACGACGAAGAATCCCGACATCTACATCTGCCGCCGGATGAAGGTGCCGATCGAGACGATCTGGCCGGAGATCCGGTCGTTCGGTTAGACGCGCGCGAGAGACGCGGCGATGGACTGGAAGATCCCCAGCCCATCCGCGTTGCCGAGCAACGCCTCGGCACAGCGCTCGGGGTGAGGCATCATGCCGAGGACGTTACGGTCGCGGTTGCAGATGCCGGCGATGTGGCGCGCCGAGCCATTCGGGTTCGCGTCGCTCGTCAGGCGCCCTTCGCCGTCGCAATAGCGGAAGATGACCTGACGGTTGCGTTCCAGTTCATCGAGGGTGTCCTCGTCGGCGAAGTAGTTGCCTTCGCCATGGGCAACAGGCATTCGCAGAACCTGTCCGGAAGTCAGTTCCGAAGTGAACGGCGTATCGGTTTCTTCCGCTCGCACACGGATGTCGCGGCCGAGAAAGCGGAGGCGCTGATTGCGCATCAGCGCGCCGGGAAGCAACCCGACCTCGGTCAGAACCTGGAAGCCGTTGCAGATGCCGAAGACGAGACCGCCGGCGGCGGCGTGGCGCTTGATCGGCTCCATGATCGGCGCGAATTTCGCGAGCGCACCGGCGCGCAGGTAGT
>JBBRMQ010000364.1:0-2140 GCA_038230775.1 Thermoanaerobaculia bacterium | reverse complement strand
GAGCACGCTCTGCGCGGCAACGAGATCCTTCTTGACCTTCGACTTCTTGCCCCATGGAATCGACAGCAGCCAGTCGAGATAGTTGCGCACGACAGTCGCCTCGGCGGACATCGGAGACATCTGCCGCAGCTTCTTCAACTCATGCGTCGCCTTCTCGCGGGCTTCCTTCGAGAGCTTGGTCTTGGCGATCTTTTCCTCAAGGTCGGCCAGCTCGTCGCGGCCTTCGTCGTCGCCGAGTTCCTTCTGGATCGCCTTCATCTGCTCGTTGAGATAATATTCGCGCTGCGTCTTCTCCATCTGGCGCTTGACGCGCGAGCGGATTTTCTTCTCGACCTGCAGCACGGAAATCTCGCTCTCCATCATGCCCATCACCTTCTCGAGGCGCTGGGAGACCGAGAGCGTTTCCAGAATGGCCTGGCGGTCGGAAATCTTGACGGCGAGATGCGATGCCACGGTGTCGGCCAGCTTGGCGAAATCCGTGATCTGCTGCACGACGCCGACAACCTCGGCGGAGATTTTCTTGTTGAGCTTCACATAGCTCTCGAAGTCGGACACCACCGAGCGCGACAGAGCTTCCGCCTCGACGCTCGTGCCGTCGGTATCGGCAAGCGCGGTCGCGGTCGCCTCGAAAAATTCGGTGCGGTCGGAATATTTGCCGGCCTTGGCGCGCTCAAGACCCTCCACCAGCACCTTCACGGTGCCGTCTGGGAGCTTCAAAAGCTGCAACACGCTGGCGAGCGTGCCGATCTCATAAATGGAATCGGGCGCCGGATCGTCGTCGGATGCATTCTTTTGTGTGGCGAGGAAAATCAGCGCATCGTTCTTCATCACCTCTTCAAGCGCGCGGATCGACTTCTCGCGGCCGACGAACAGCGGCACGATCATGTGCGGGAAGACGACGATGTCGCGAAGCGGCAATACCGGATAGGTGTGGCTTTCGCCGGCAACGATGGTTGGACGAGGCTTTGAGGCAGTCATGCCCATGATCCTTTTGTTGTGCCCCCTTGCATGCAGCCCGCCTTTGGAGCGCAGCTTTCGCAAGGTGCCGAGTGTGCCGGACCAATGAGGGCTCTCTTGAGCCGGAAATCGCACCGCGATCTCTCACCTGTCCGGGAAGTCCACCGCGAATCTTTCGAACGACTCTGCTTCGCGGCACACCATTAGGTGGCTATGGGCCACGGGGGTGTCAAGTCAGCTGAAAACGCTCGTGTTTTGGGGATAAATCGTGTTCACGGAACCGGCAAAACGAACGCCGCCGGAGCTATCCGACGGCGCATATCGAAATGGAACTCAGGGTTCCAGAGGTTCAACCGCACTCAAGCGCTGGCGCTGGTCTCCGTGGCGGCACGATCCGCGTAGATATAAAGCGGACGCGCGGTGTTCTCGACGACTTCGCGCGAGATCACGACTTCCTCGACGCCTTCCAGACCCGGAAGATCGAACATGGTCTCGAGCAGGATGCTCTCCAGGATCGATCGCAAACCACGCGCGCCCGTTTTGCGCTCGATGGCCCTGCGGGCCACCGCGCCTAACGCTTCATCAGCGAACGACAGTTCGATGTTCTCCATTTCGAACAGCCGCTGATACTGCTTCACCAGCGCGTTTTACGGATCGGTGAGAATCTTCTTGAGCGAGGCTTCATCCAGATCTTCCAGGGTTGCCACGACCGGCGGACGGCCGACGAACTCCGGAATGAGACCGTATTTGAGCAAATCCTCAGGCTCGACCTCGCGGAAGATTTCGCCGGTGCGGCGATCTTCGGGAGCGAGCACCTGCGCGGCAAAGCCGATTGATGTGGACCGTCCACGCGCCGAGATGATCTTCTCAAGCCCTGAGAACGCACCGCCACAGATGAAAAGAATGTTGGTGGTGTCGACCTGCAGGAACTCCTGCTGCGGATGCTTGCGGCCGCCCTGCGGCGGCACCGAGGCAACAGTGCCTTCCATGATCTTCAGCAACGCCTGCTGCACGCCCTCGCCCGACACGTCGCGGGTGATAGACGGATTGTCGGACTTGCGTGAAATCTTGTCGATTTCGTCGATATAGACGATGCCGCGTTGCGCGCGTTCGACATTGTAGTCAGCCGACTGCAGCAGCTTCAGGATGATGTTCTCGACGTCCTCGCCGACATAGCCGGCTT
>JBBRMQ010000363.1:0-2149 GCA_038230775.1 Thermoanaerobaculia bacterium | reverse complement strand
GTTGTTCTTGTGCGTGGCCTGGCCGAACAGCGCGCCACCGATGAGGCAGACGAGCAGCGCGGAGGAGATGGCGACGAATGCGACTTTTTTTCTGGTCATCGACGTTACCGCAACCATTTCTGAGGATCCTCAGGATGGTTGTCCTGACGGACCTCGAAGTACAGATAGCCTGACTGAGCGTCCTCGCTGTCACCCACGCCTGCGATCGGCTGCCCGGTGGAGACGTGATCCCCGACTGCGACGACCGGCGCGGCGATGTTTCCGTACAGCGAGAATACGCGATTTCCGTGATCGAGAATGATCAAGTTCCCGTACCCCTTGAACCACTGCGAGAAGAGAACTGTTCCCTGGAAGACCGCCCGGACCTCGGCGCGGGGAACGGCAGCGATTTTCAGCCCGTTGTTCATGGTGTAGGTTGAAAACTTCGCGTTACGCTGACGTCCGAAGCGCTCCAGGACCTTTCCGTCGATCGGCCATGCCAGCGTGCCGCGGTACGTGCGGACGTCAGACGAGGGAGCGACCGTGCCAGCGTGCGCCGACAACAGGCCGACGAGGCGCTGCAGCCTGCGCTCCTTCTCCTCCAGCTCAGCGAGTCGTTGCGTCGAGCCGGTCTCCTGCTTCTCCATGCGCGCCAGCACGCGTTGCTTTTCGGCAAGGGAAGCCACGACGGCACGCCGGCGCTGCTCGATGACCCGTGACAGCTCGGCCAGCTCCTGCTGCTGTTTCGCCAGCGCGATCTTCTGCTGATCCAGTTGCCATCGCGTGGCTTGGAACCGCGTGATCGTCCGCGAGTCGTGCGTCACGAGAAAGCTGAGCATGGAGATGGCCGGCGTCGGATCGCTGCGCTGATCGAGCGACATGAGGATGCGCAGATAGCCGATCCCGCCCAGCCGGTAGAGCGCCGACAGACGCTTCCGCAGATGCTGCTTCTGCTGCCCGATGCGCACGGTGAGAGCGTCGATCTGCGCCACGGTGCGGGCGCGTTCCTGGTCGACGCGCTGACGCGTCTGCGTGGCGATCTCCAGCTCGCGCGTGTGAATCCCCAGCTCGAGATCGGCAGCCTCGACGTCCTGACGCGCGTTCCGCGCCTGCCGGTGCACATCGCCGAGACGCTGCTTGAGCTTTACGATCTCGCCGCGGATGCGATCGAGATCGGCGTTGCTGGCGGGGGCGGGGGACTGGGCGAGGAGGGCGGTGGAAAAGAGCGCGATGAGACAAATGATGAATTGTGAATTTTGAATTCTGAATGAAAAATTGAGAATCAAAACCTTTGAAATTCTCAATTCGAAATTCGAAATTCGAAATTCAGTCTTTGGGGGCATCAGGGGGCGAGCTCCGCCAACGCGATCTTCGCCGCTTCCTGCTGCGCCTCCTTCTTCGACGATCCTTCCCCGCGCGTGGACAGGCTACCGACTTTCACTTCGACGATGAACCTTTTCTCGTGATCGGGGCCGACCTCGCCGACGACGTTGTAATCCGGCAGCGGAAAGCCCTTGCCCTGAGCCAGCTCCTGCAGTGCGGTCTTGTAGTCGTGGAAGAGCAGATCCTGTTCGTCGATCGATTTGATGTCCTCGAGAAACGATTGTTCGATGAGCTGCCGGACGGGGTCGATGCCGCCATCAAGGAAGATGCCGGCCAGCATGGCCTCGAAGAGATTGGCGAGGAGCGAGTCCTTCTTCCGGCCCCCGGTCTTCTCCTCGCCGATTCCGAGGAGGATGACGTCGCCCATGCCGAAGCGGCGGGCTTTCTCGGCGAGACTGGTGGCGCTCACCAGATAAGCCTTCATCTTCGACAGCGCGCCTTCGTCGAGATCGGAGAAATGCCTGAAGAGCATGTCGCCGATCACGAAGCCGAGCACCGAGTCGCCGAGGAATTCGAACGTCTCGTTGTGCCGGACGTTCTCGTGGCGCGCCTCGTGGGAGTACGACTTGTGCGTGATCGCGCGAGTGAGCAGATCGCGCCGCCTGAACGTATAGCCGATGCGCCGCTCGAATTCCGATAGATCCACGTCTCGAGAAAGTATAGCGATATCACTCTCCGCCCTCTTCAGCTTGCGGGGCGCGAAGCGCCGGGTAAGGGTCGGCCCCTCATCCGCCCTTCGGGCACCTTCTCCCCGCTCGCGCGGCGAAGGCTCTGCGTGGGCCAGTTC
>JBBRMQ010000362.1:0-2178 GCA_038230775.1 Thermoanaerobaculia bacterium | reverse complement strand
GTTCCCCTCGGCGACGTCCTTCTCAACCTGCCAACGTCGCACATCTCCGGACCAGGCGTGTGGGAAGTGAAGTTCACGCATCGCTTCAATCAGTCGATCGATCAGGGGAGTTTCAGCGATCGGGTTCACTCACTGTTCGGCCTCGACAGCAACGCGGACGTCGGCTTCGGTCTCTCATACGTGCTGCGTCCCCGCCTGCTGCTCTCGGCGTATCGCAGCAATGCAATGGATGACATCGAGCTCGGCGCGAAGTACATCGTGCTGCAGCAGGCGGACGCGATGCCGTTCTCCGCGGCGGTGCGTGTTGGCGGCGACTGGCGCACCGAAGCCGCACTCGTGGACCGCACGAGCCTGTTCGCCCAAGCGATTGTTTCCCACGAGTTCGGCCGTAAGGCGGAGATCTTCATCGTGCCGACCTTCGCCACGAAGGCTGGACGCGTGGTCAACGGAAACGCATCGCAAGCGCTGTTCAAGTCCGCCTTCAACGCGCCCATCGGCGCGGCATACATGATTGGCAACGGCCTGAGCGTCGTGGGCGAGCTGGTTCTGAAGAATCGCGATCTGCCGTCCGACGTGCACGCAGACCTCGGCTGGGCGGTCGGGCTCAAGCGGGCGGTGGGGGGCCATCATTTCGAGATCATGCTGACAAACTCAAATGCCACGCACGTCGACCAGTACATCACGTCGACGTATATGGGATCGCCGCTGCGACGAGGCGACCTGCACGTCGGCTTCAACATCGAGCGCCGTTTCGGCGGCGGCGTGTACTAGCCCCTGAAGAAACGTCAACGGTTCGACGGCCCGCGCCCGCGATGTTGGTCGTCGCCTTTCACAACAGCCCCATGCGCCGGAGCAGTTGTGCGTAGCGCGGATCCCCGCGAACGGCATCGAGCTCGTGGTCGTACTTCACGAGCAGCGGCAACACAGGATCGTGATCGTCGGCAGCCTGATTCAGCCACCGGATGGACCGGTCGACGTCGCCGATTCCGGCCCAGGCAACGGCGATGAGCGTCGGCTGGAAATGATGCTGCGCGTACTCACGCTCGGCACTCTTGGCGAGTTGCCTGGCCTCCGGCGCGCGTCCGACGTGCGCGTAGTTCCAGGCGAGCATCGTGGTGGCAAAGTGGTCATCCGGCACGTATTTCAACGCGGCCAAGCAGGCGTCAATCGACGCCTGATACTGGCCCTTCCCGCTGTACGAGCTCGCAATCACAAAGTACGAAAGGTGAAAGGTCGGGTTCCGCTCAATGATGGAGCGCACCGTGACGATCGCCTCGTCGTACCGATGTGCTTGATTCAGGACGACGCCCTCCGCCGCGATGAAGATCGGCGTTAACGGGTCGATCTCCTGCGCCTCGCGAACCTGCCGCAACGCCTCATCGAATCGTCCTCGCGCGGTGAGCGAGAAAGCGTACCAGTGGTGCGCGGGCGCGTACCGCGCGTCGAGCTCGATGGAGCGCTTGAACCTTCGATCCGATTCGTCCCACTCGAAAAACCACTCCGGCACCTGCGCGCTGCTGTTCACAGCCTCGGCCAGTGACGGGTCGAGCGCCACGGCACGCTGTCCGCTCTCTTTGCACTTCTGAATCATCGTGGGCTGATCCTCGTACGCGTAAAACGCCGCGATCTGATACGTGTCCGCGAGCGCCGCCCACGCCAGGGCGTACCCGGGATCCAGTTGCACCGCTCGTTCGAGGCTCTGCCGCGCATTGCGCAACGCCTGCGGAGTCCTCTTCGTGAACTCGAAGCGAGCGCGGAGATATGCCGTGTGTGCCTCGGCGTTCTCGCTGTAACGCTTCGAACTGGTCGTTTTCGGCGCGAGACCCATCCGCCGGAGGATGTCCTGATAGCGGGGATCGTCACGGATCGCCGCCAGCTCGGGACTCGATTTGGCGAACAGCATGAAGACGACGTCATGATCGTCATACGCGGTTTGCGCCCAGCGAATGGCACGATCGCGGTCGCCGATTCCACTCCATACCATCGCAATGAGAACCGGTTGCATCTCCCGTTTTGCGTAGGCGCTCTCGAATGCTTCGACGATGGCGCGCGCGTCTGCCGTGCGGCCGGTGTGCGCGTAGGCGTAAGCCATCGCGGTGGTCGCGAAATGCTCATCGGGTAGAAGTTGCCTTGCGCGGCGGGCGGCGGCGATCGCCTGCCCGTACTCTCCCTTCGCGT
>JBBRMQ010000361.1:0-2287 GCA_038230775.1 Thermoanaerobaculia bacterium | reverse complement strand
AGGACTTCGTCCGCTCCCGGCCGCTCATCGGCCATCTCCGGCGCCTCGGGCTCGTCGAGCGAGACGACCCCTCGCGGCCGCCGGATCGAATTGAGAAACGTCGTGTACGCGATCCGGTACAACCAGGTGAAAAAATGCGATCGGCCAACGAATCCGTCGAGCGCTTCCCAGGCCTTGCGATACGTGTCCTGCGTGAGATCGGCGGCCGTGTCGCCGTCGCCGCACAAGCGGTACAGCGACGCATACACCGCTGAGTACGTCCGCTCGACGAGCTCCTCGGCCGCGGCGCGATCGCCGCTGCGTACTCGCGTCAGGAGCTGACGTTCCTCGCTCCACGGCGTCAAGGCGTCATGCTCCGCTCGCGGCGCGACGAAGCGCGCAACATTGTTCACATCTCTTTGACACCTCGCTGCGAGGAATGGAAACCATGGCTGTGTTTGTATGGTACCGAATGATGAAACACGTCCTGTTTGCCCTCCTTCTCGCGACGACGACCTTCGGCACCGATGAGAGCCAGTGGCGCGAGTCACGCCGCACGCGGCTCACGAGCGAAGACGGATGGCTGACCCTCGTCGGCCTCAACTGGCTCCACGAAGGGACGAACGAGATCAGTCTTCCGGCGCATCCGCCGGTGATGAAGAAATTCGTGCTCGACCAGGGCAAGGTGACGATGGACGCCGTCGTGCTGCGCGACGATACCGATCCACAGGGGCCGACCGTGACGCGCATCGGAACGCTGTCGTTTACCGCGATCAAGCGCAGCGACAAGAACGGCGACCGCTACGGCATCCGGGTCAAAGACGCGCAGAGTGCGTCGCGCAAGCTTTTCAAAGGTCTGCAGTACTTTCCCTCGAATCCGGACTATCGCGTCGAGGCGAAGTTCGAGCCGTATCAACCCGCCCGGAAAATCTCGATCACCAATGTCCTCGGCATGACGAGCGATGAGGTCTCGCCGGGAGCACTGGTGTTCACGTTGAAGGGGAAGACGTACCGCATCGATCCGATCCTGGAGCAGGGCGAGAAAGATCTCTTCATCATCTTCAAGGATGCGACGAGCGGGAAGGAAACGTACGGCGCAGCGCGCTATCTCTACGCGACGCCGCCTGACGCGAACGGCAAGACCGTGGTCGATTTCAACCACGCGTACAACCCGCCGTGCGCCTTCACGCCCTACGCGACTTGCCCGCTACCGCCGCCACAGAACCGGCTGGCGGTGCGCATCGAGGCAGGAGAGAAGAAGTACGCGGGCGGACATAGTTAACGGCTTCTGTGTGTGGACCGGCTTCAGCCGGTCATGAGGCCGGCTGAAGCCGGCCCTCACACAGAAGCCGCCGAGTGTTCCGCTTCAACGACCTCCGCGATACACGCGGTCACGTTCTTCGCCGTCTGAATCTCGAGAAACTCGTTCGGCCCGTGCGCGTTGCTGTGCGGGCCTAACACGCCCGTGATCAGGAACTGCGCCTCGGGATAGCGCTCGCCGAGCATGCCCATGAACGGGATCGAGCCGCCTTCGCCCCACGTGACCGCCGGCTTGCCGAAGTGCGTGCGTGATGCGCGATCGACGGCGTCGCCGAGCCACTTCGAAGTTTCGGGCGCGTCCCAGCCGGGTCCGCCCTTCTCGCACTCGAAGGTGACCTTCGCGCCGTACGGAGGATCTTTCTCCAGGAACTCCTTCAGTCGTGTGTCGAGGTCGGCGGCGTTGAGCGTCGGTGGCAGACGAACCGAGAGCTTGAGCGACGTCTGGGGTCGCAGCACGTTGCCGCCCTGCACCAGGTCCGGCAAACCGGATTGTCCGGTAATCGACAGTGTTGGACGCCACGTCCGGTTGAGAAGCAGTTCGACCGGATCGGTCGCCATCGGCTTCATGTCACCGATCCAGGGAAACTTGTCGAAGACTTCGTTGCCGAGGATGCGGGCGGTCTCGCGGGTCTGTTCGATGCGATGCCTCGGGATATCGATATGGAGCCACTTCGGCAGAATCGCGCCGGTCTTCGCGTCTTCCAGTCGATCGAGGAGAACGCGCAGGACGCGGAAGCTGGACGGAACGATTCCGCTCGCGTCGCCCGAGTGCACACCCTCGGTTAGCACTTCGACGGTGAGATTGCCGACGATCGAGCCGCGCAGCGAGGTCGTCATCCAGAGCTGATCGTAGTTGCCGCATCCGCTGTCGAGGCAGATGACGAGTCGCGGCGTGCCGATCTGACCGGCGAGCCGGTCGATGTAGGCCGGCAGATCGGTGGAGCCGCTCTCCTCATCGCATTCGATGACGATCACGATGCGCGAGTGT
>JBBRMQ010000360.1:0-2374 GCA_038230775.1 Thermoanaerobaculia bacterium | reverse complement strand
TCCGCGGCCACGATCAAACCAAAGCGTGCGATCTGATACTGCCGCGAGATTCGTAGTTGAGCGCTCCTGTTCGGATTCAACTGCACGACGATAAAGTTCTTCAGGCGGCGGCGCGTCTCCTGAGAGTCGAAGAACGCGTCGAGACGGTCGACGCAGATTCGGCACGATGACGAGCCGAAGTAGAGCAACATCGGCCGATGCGTTTGCTTCTGCAGCGCGACCGCTTGCGCATATCCCTGCTCGCCCTGATACCAGCCGTCCAGCACTCTCCCGTCAACCCGCACCCTGACCAGGTCCCTCGCGCTCAAGAGCAACACGAGAACGCCCAACGCGGATCCAATCGCCGCCGACGCCACCTTCATCCTCGAGCGCGGCGCGGCGTTCTGCGGTACGTCGATGGACGCCGCATGCATGCCGATCTTCGTCAGCACGATTCCACAACGCGGACACTCGGAAGCGTCGTCCGGCACAACCGCATCGCAGTGCGAACGCGTCATCGTGGCCACCGGAACAACCGGCCTGATCTCTGCGCGCGCCACGACCCGTGGACGAACCCGGATCGCCATCTGCGCAGTCTCCAGCGTCTGGTGTCCCACAACCAGTTCGGCGCAGATCGTCCACACCACGGTGACTGCAACACCCTCGACCGTCGGCGGCGCCTCGTGAGGCACTCGCCAGTGCAATGACAGCGTGCCGCTCGGCGCGCCCATCACGTCTCGCCTGACCTCGCGCACGATGTTGTAGACCTGATGCGTCGCTAAACCGGATGTGTCCCATCGGAGCACGACACGCAGCTCGCCGTCGCGCAAATCGGTCCAGGTGACCGAGCCCTCGAGAACGTCTCCGAGGTGCAGCGCGTCCGGCGCATCGAAGGTGATCACGCGCCCACCTCGGCAACGACAAGAAGAGGAAACGTGGACGCGGTCGCCGATTCAGCGCTGTGCAGGGTGACGCAGAATTCCCATCGGATCTCGCACTCCTGCATGAACAGCGACGGAGCCTCATATGCTGGAATCTGCACTTTCCATTCGCAGCGCAGCGGCTGCCCGGTCAGCGGAAGAGGCGCGTCTTCCAGCGCGATCCGCGCTCGTGGAACTGAGGACCAGCTGCTTCCCTGGGAGTCGGACGAGACGTACCGCTCCACGATCTGGATGAACGCCTCGACGCGCTCGACCGCGATGCGCTGCCGCTTCGCGCGGAAAAACCTGAGCGTCGCCTCGTCGCCCAGCCGTAATGGCCAGGGCTTCACGACGCAGTCGGCCCCACCGAAATTCTGGAACTGCCAGAATGCGCTCACATAGCGAACGTACGCGCCAACGGGCGCCTTCACGAAGAGTGCGAAGGCAGCCAACGCCGCGAAGCAGAAGACACCGACCAGGAGCAGGAACGATCCCTTTCCCATGAATTCACTCAACGCGGGGCGCCCGCTCAGAATAAACACTGCCGCGGCAACCGCCGCCGCCGCGAAACCGATGGCGCGATTGAAGACGCTCGAACGAGTCTCGCCCTCGACGTGCAGACGATATCCACCGGCCACGCGCTGCCCTGCGGGCGTCGCCGGAAGGATGGCTCCCGCATAGCGGCGCGGCGCTCGTCCCAACATCTCGATCTTCATCGGAGTGGGCTGATTCTAGGACTTTTTGTGATACGAAGCCGCGTCAACGTCTAAAGGAGCGCTCCGATGAAAAAGTACGCCCTCGCGATTCTTGCCCTGCTCTGCGTGCCCGCCTTCGCGCAGATCGATTCCCGGCTGTTCAACGACATGCGGTGGCGGACGATCGGTCCGTTCCGCGGCGGGCGCACGGTGGCGGCAGTCGGCGTTCGCCAGCAGCCGAACACCTTCTACATCGGGGCGAACAACGGGGGCGTATGGAAGAGCACGGACTTCGGCCGCATCTGGACGCCGATCTTCGACGATCAGCCAACAGGATCGGTCGGCGCGATCGCGGTCGCCCCCTCTGATCCGAACGTGATCTACGTCGGCAGCGGCGAAGGCCTCCAGCGCCCCGATCTCTCGACCGGGGACGGCATCTACAAATCCACCGACGCCGGCAAGACCTGGACCCACCTCGGCCTCCGCGACGGGCAGCAGATTCCGACGATCGTCGTCGATCCGAAAGATCCGAACCGCCTCTTCGTGGCTGTGTTAGGCCATCCATACGGACCGAACGCCGAGCGCGGCATCTTTCGATCGACCGACGGCGGCGCGACGTTCGACAAGGTCCTGTACAAGGACGAGAACACCGGCGGCATGGACGTGATCCTCGATCCGTCGGACTCGAACACGGTCTACGCCGATCTGTGGGAAGCGCGCCAGGGTCCATGGGAGAACGGCACGTTCACCGGCGCCGGCAGCGGCTTCTACAAGTCGACC
>JBBRMQ010000359.1:0-2484 GCA_038230775.1 Thermoanaerobaculia bacterium | reverse complement strand
GGGCCACCCAGCAGCCGTACGCGGCCGCCGACCCCCCCGGCGCCTTCAGCAGGGGTGGGGCCAGCCCACCGGCTGGCCCCCCAGCCAGAGGGCGGCCCCCACACCCGTACTACTTCCACCCCCAACACCGCCCATGTCCCAGGCATTGATCGAATATCTGTCGACGCGACCTGAGGCCGCGACGTTCCTCCTCACCGTCGACTTCGCGAAGACGCTGGAAGATCTCTTCCCGCGCTCGGAATCGCTCCTGCCGCAGCCGTACCGGATCTTTCCCGCCGACGAGACACAGTCCTCGACGCTTGGATTTCCGATGGCGGAAAGCGCGGCGATCCGGGAGCTCGACGCGAAGCTCGACCGGTGGCTGACCGAGGAAGTCGCGTGGCAGGTGCAGCGGAACCCGGCCTCGAAGGAAAAGGTTCAGCTCGCGCTCAACGCCTACATCGGACCGCTGATCAAGGTGGCCGAGAACGCGATGATGTCGAACCTGCTCAACGACTATCACGCGGTGTTCTGGCTCGCCCACTCGATCGACCTCGCCAAGCAGTTCAGCTCGATCCCGCGCCGCGTAAACCTGATCGACACCGCGGCCGGTCGCACCCAGGGCGACGCGCTCAAGTACCGCATCTTCGCGCGCTGGTCGACCGAGACGCGCGATCAGATGACGCAGCTGGCGGCCAAGGGCGCCTCGATCCTGGACGGCGAAGAGCAGCGCGCTCTGGCCTTCTTCCGCCTCCTGCAGGACGACGTCCTGATTCTGACCGAGGAGTTCATCGGACCCGATCTCAGGGAGTTGCGGTCCTTCATCACCGGCTATCTGCGCCGCGATTTTCAGCAGTTCCGCGATGGGTTCGAGCGCCTGCGGACAGTGACCGCGGACCTGATGCAGAAAGATCGCACGTTCCGCGCGGCGATGCCTCTCTTCGGGCTCAATCCCGAACAGGGAGTCACGACGGCGATCATCCTCGACGGCCGGTTCGAGACATTTCTCTTCGATCACCCGTCGGTGCAGAACGTTCTCAATCGCGAAGACCGCGAGCAGTTCCAGCTCATCGCGCGGCGGTTGCGCGAGTTCGCCATCCTCAATCAGCTGCGCCGCGGTATCGTGTTGATGTCGACGACCGCCGACGGGACGATGCAGTCGGCCGATAAACGCAGCGGTATCGCGTACTCGCGATCGACGCGGCCGATGGACTTCGGCAAGCAAGGCGTCGTCGATCCGTTGATTCATCGCTTCGGCCTGATCTACGACATCACGAGCTTCTCCGAAACGCTCGGCAACATCCGCCGCGGCGGACGGAAAGAAGAGGTCAGCTCCTACCGTCAGATGCTGCTCTTCCAACGGAAGCTGGAGACGATCGCCCAGCGCCACCGCCTCATCTTCGAAAAGTTCCTCGGCGACGGCGCGTTCTATACGACGCGGCGCGCGCTGCAGCTGCTCCGCGCGGCGGTAGAGATCCAGCGCTTCTATGCCGAAATGCGCAAGAAAGGCTTCGCGTTCAACAAGGGCCTGCGCATCGCGCTCAACTTCGGCTACTACCGGCTGCTTCCGATGAAGGGCAGCGGCGCCGGCGAGCGCATCAACGAGTTCTACGGTCCGGGCATCGTGGAGCTCTCGCGTCTGACGACGGGCAAGGCGAACAAGGAGATCGAGGAGTTCGCGTCGTTTCTTCTGGCGCACGGCTACGACCAGTCGAAGGTGCAGAACTTCTTCGCACCGCTGGCCAAGGGCGTCGACGTGATCGATCACACGCAACACGCGCGCGAGTACTACGCGTACGTCAACGCCAACGGGCATCTCGTCAACGAAGGCATCGTGGTGTCGACTCCGCTGCTGCAGGAGCTCTCCTCCGAACTGAACCTCGAGTCGCAGCAGCTGTATCGCATCAAGACGCCGTGGGGCTTTTACATCGGTTTCGATCCGGCGCTGAACGGCATCGAGTTCATCGGCATCCGCATCATCGGTACCGTGTCGCTCAAGGGACTCGACGACCTCGAGGTGGGCGAAGCGGTTCCGTTTGCTCCGGGCGAAGCGGAAGCGATTCCGCTGGCTGGCGGCGAAGAATTCGAACGCCTCCTCCGGCGCGAGTACCACCAGCAGCGCGGTGAACCGGTCAGCGTGGAAGGTCCCGTCGTGGGCCAGACCACGCACGAGCGTCTCGTTCCGACCGAGATCGTCGTCTGCATCCGTCCCGACGCCGACGCGTTCGCCGGCGAAGTGCTCATCGGCGAATGGGACCCGATGTCGGACGACGTCCGCAATCCGGTTCGCCTGCCGCAGGCCGACTTCCAGCGCCTGTTCGCGCTGCCGCAGAACGTCGACGCCGACTCGCTGGCGCGCAACAAGTCGACGGTCCGCGAAATCTACCTCCGCCTCTCCGACCACATCTACACGCCCGCCGTGCAGCTCGCCACGTATCGCCTCGACGACGCCTACGCGGCGTTCGTGCTGGGGGATGTGGTGGAAAAACTCTAGAGGCGTGTCAT
>JBBRMQ010000358.1:0-2485 GCA_038230775.1 Thermoanaerobaculia bacterium | reverse complement strand
GATGTACCGTGATGCCCTGCGCCCCAGCAAGCTCACAGAGAACCGCGGCCGCGACGGGATCGGGCTCGTCCGTTTTGCGCGCCTCGCGGATCGTGGCGATGTGATCGATGTTGACGGCTAGCCGCATGGCGTAATAGTAGCGGAGTGTGGGGCCAGCCCTCCGGCTGGCCGGCCAGTCAGAGGACTGGCCCCACACTCGGAACACTTTTCAATCTCTCGCCGTTTAGCCAACGGCAAACGCATGCTCTACCGCTTCGAAGACATCGAGAAAAGCTACGGGCCGCACGACATCCTGCGCGGCGTCACGTGGCAGCACAACCCGGGGGAGAAGGTCGGCCTGGTGGGGCGCAATGGCGCGGGGAAGACTACGCTCTTCAGGCTGCTCCTCAAGCAGGAGGAGCCGGATCGCGGCCAGATCATCCGGCAGTCGGGGCTGACGGTCGGCCATGTCGGCCAGCATCTCGATGCCGCGCCTGGAATGTCGCTGTTCGATTACGTCGAGACGGCGTTCGCCGAGGTGCTGGCGATCGAGCAGACGATGCGGGCGATTGAGCACGATCTCGCCGACCCGGACACGAACCACGAGCGCCTTCTCGAGAAGTACGCCGAGCTTCAGCACGACTACGAGCACGCCAACGGCTATTCGCTGCACGCCGAGGTCGAGCGGGTGCTGATGGGCGTGGGATTTCATAAGGCGGATTGGGAACGGCCGATCGCGGAGTTCAGCGGCGGGCAGCAGAACCGCGCGATGCTTGCGCGCGTCCTGCTGACGAAGGTCGACATTCTCCTTCTCGATGAGCCGACGAACCATCTCGATCTGAACGGCATCGAGTTCCTGGAAGAGTTCCTCGAGTCGTTCCGCGGGAGCTATCTCCTCATCTCGCACGACCGCACGTTTCTGAACCGGACGGTCACGCAGATCGTCGAGCTCGCGCACGGAAAACTCATCGAGTACAACGGCAACTACGAGCGATTTCTCCAGCTGCGCGGGGAGCGCATGGAGAAGATGGCGATCGACTACGAGCGGCAGCAGGAGTTCATCGACAAGACGCGGGACTTCATCCGCCGCAACCTGGCCGGGCAGAAGACGAAGCAGGCGAAGTCGCGCCGCAAGATGCTGGCGAAGCTCGATACGGCGGAGCGTCCGGAGACCGACGAGACGTTCGCGAACTTCAAGCTGGAGGCGGGACCCCGTTCCGGCGCAGTGGCGTTGACCGCGGATCACATCGACGCCGGCTTCAACGAGCCGATCGTGAAGGACGTCGCTCTCACCGTCCGGCGCGGCGAACGCTACGCAATCATGGGCCCGAACGGATCCGGCAAGTCCACCCTGCTGAAGACTTTCGCGGGGCGGCTGCAGCCGCTTGCGGGAACGGTGAGCTACGGCCACAACGTCCAGGCCGGCTACTACGATCAAACCCTCGGCGACCTCGATCCGAAAGGGCGCGTCATCGATGAGGTGTGGAACCTCGATCACAACCAGACCGAGGAGCAGGTGCGCAGCTACCTCGCGCAGTTTTCGTTCTTCGATGACGACGTGTTCAAGAAGACCCGCGAGCTCTCGGGTGGCGAGCGCGGACGCCTCGCGCTGGCGAAGATCATGTACACCGGCGGCAATCTGATGCTCCTCGACGAGCCGACGAACCACCTCGACGTGTCCACGCGTGAGGCGCTGGAAGAAGCGCTCGAGAGTTTTACCGGCGCGTTGATCGTGGTCTCGCACGATCGCTACTTCATCGATCGGGTGGCGGAGAACATCATCGTCGTCGAGGATGGACATGCTGAGGCGTATTCGGGGAATTACAGCGAGGTGACGGAGAAGTTGAAGGCGGGACTGGCCGCTCCGAAGCCCGCGGTGATTGCTTCTGTGGTGGCAGGCGAGGTCGCCCGCCCCCACACACAACACAAGAGCAACAGTAATCCGAACAAGAAACGCCTCAAGAAGATCGACGAAGAGATCGCCGCGCTCGAGGAGCGCATTGAGTCCGCTGAACGCGACGGGGCGCGAAACGATCAGCTTCTCTGCAACGAAGAGATCTATCGCGACGGCGAGCGCATGAAGAAGATCCAGGCCCAGAATGCCGATCTCAAGTCGATGATCGATCTGCTGTCGAAGAAATGGGAAGCGCTGGCCGAGGAGAAGGAAGAGCTGTCTTCAGGCGCGTCGATCACTTCTTAGATGCGCCGAGCGGGCGAACCCGGTGTCATTCCGAGCGCAGCGAGGAGTGCTTCTGTGTGAGGACCGGCTTCAGCCGGTCGGGACGTGACCGGCTGAAGCCGGTCCTCACACTGAGGCCGATTCGCTGCCCTCGGGATGACATGCCGACAACGCTGCGAAGCGGCACGTTGATACGATGCGCGCATGCCTGATGGAGTCAAAGCGGCAATTGTCGCCATCGGTTCCGAGATGCTCGGAACCTCGCGGGTCGACACGAACTCGCTGATGGTGACGACCGCGCTCGAAGACTTCGGCGTGACGCTCGTT
>JBBRMQ010000357.1:0-2506 GCA_038230775.1 Thermoanaerobaculia bacterium | reverse complement strand
TGAAGTGCGTGGCCTTCAACGCCGATTCGGAGAAGAGGACGCCGTTGTTCGCCAGGATCCCGACCTTGTAGCCGTGAATGCGGGCGAAGCCGGTGACGATCGTCGGAGCGTAACGCTCCTTGAACTCCTGGAACTTTGAGCCGTCGACGATGCGCGCGATGACCTCGCGGACGTCGTACGGCTTGCGCAGATCGCGAGGAATGATTCCGTAAATCTCTTTTGGATCGAACGCCGGCTCTTCCGGATCGATGCGCGTCTCGGGATCGCGTTTGTCGAAGCGGAGGTTCTCGACGATGTTCCGGACGATGGCCAGCGCATCGGCGTCGTCTTCCGCGAAGTGATCGGCCACCCCGCTGATCCGCGTGTGCACGTCCGCTCCGCCTAACTCTTCGGCCGTAACCTCTTCCCCGGTTGCCGCTTTCACCAGCGGTGGTCCGGCCAGGAAGATCGTGCCCGTTCCCTTGACGATGACCGCTTCGTCAGACATCGCCGGTACGTACGCGCCGCCCGCGGTGCACGATCCCATCACCGCGGCGATCTGCGGGATCTCGCGAGCGGACATCACGGCCTGGTTGTAAAAAATCCGCCCGAAGTGCTCGCGATCCGGAAACACCTCGGCCTGCAGCGGAAGGAACGCGCCGCCGGAGTCGACGAGATACACGCACGGAATGTTGTTCTGCAGCGCGATTTCCTGCGCCCGAAGATGCTTCTTGACGGTCATCGGAAAATACGTGCCGCCCTTGACCGTGGCGTCGTTGGCGATCACGAGACACTCACGGCCCTGGATCATGCCGACGCCGGTGATGATTCCCGCGCCTGGAGCCTCGTCGTCGTACATCCCGTTCGCCGCGAGGGCAGAGAGCTCGAGGAACGGCGTGTTCGGATCGAGGAGCGCATCGATGCGCTCGCGCGGCGGCATCTTGCCCTGCTCCTTGTGTCGCGCGACGTATTTCGGGCCGCCGCCCTCACGCGCCTTCGCCAGGCGTTGCTTCAGCTCATCGACGAGGCCCTGCAACCGCTCGGAGTTCGCGCGAAAGTCATCGCCCGCGGTATCGAGATGGGATTCGATCGGCTCCATGCTTCAGCTCTCCGGGCAGGTCGCTGGTCGCTGGTCGCTGGTCGGAAATGCAAGGACTTCTACTTTCCGACCCCCGACCTGCGACCAGCGACCTACGATTCCGGGCTCCATGCGTCAGCGCTGAACGGCGCTTCGGATCGCCTCGACAGCGGCGGAGGTCGGCGTGCCGGGGAGGAAAATCTCGCGGATGCCGATCGCCTTCATCTTCGGGATGTCTTTCTCCGGAATGATGCCGCCGGCGAACACCGCCACATCCTCGGCGCCCTCTTCCTTCAGCAGCCGCATGATCTCGGGGAAGAGCACGTTGTGCGCGCCGCTGAGAATCGAGAGCCCGATGGCATCGACGTCTTCCTGCACGGCGGCGGAGACGATCTGCTCCGGCGTCTGTCGCAGGCCGGTGTAGATCACTTCCATTCCCGCGTCGCGCAACGCGCGGGCGATCACCTTCGCGCCCCGGTCGTGACCATCGAGGCCGGGCTTCGCGATCAGCACGCGGATTTTTCGCTCGCTCATGTCGTCTGTTCCCGGAAGATCGAGTAGAGCACGATGTCATGAAACGAGCCTTCGCGGTAAAAGTCGCGTTTGAGACAGCCTTCCTGGACGAACTTGTGACTGTCGAGGACGTGCTTCGCGCGGTCGTTGTAGTCGAAGACGCGGATGCTCAGCTTGCTGAGGTTCATCTCGTCGAAGGCGAAGCGCACGAGCGTCTGGATCGCGTCGCCGCCGAAACCGCGGTTCCAGGCAGTGGGCTCGCCGATGAAGAGACCGAACCACCCGGTTCGCGACACCCAGTCGATGTCGTGAATCGACGCGTTGCCGATGTGGCTGCGATCGTCTTTCCGCTCGATGGCGAAGTGGCGCTCGTTGGGATCGGCATGCATGGCGCGATCGACCCATTCGATCTCATCCTGGAACGCCATCGGATAGCGTGAGTTGAGCGTGCGGACGATGTTCGGATCGTTCATCCAGCGATGGCATCGCTCGGCATCGTCACGCTCGAACGCGCGCAGGATGACGTGCTCTCCGGCGATCATGAACCGGCGGCGCCCCATCTCGCGCGGATCGGGCGAAAGATCGCGCTCGGTCCGGTTACCCATTCGGCGCCGGATTATAAAGGCCTGCCTGATGAAATCGAGCCGCGGAAAGTTCTTCTCCAGCCAGCGGTTGCCCTCCGACTCGATCGGTCCCTGCTTCCCGCCTCGCATCCCCCCGCCCGCGGACTCGCCGTAGCCGGAGTACAGCGCGTCGACGACCTCCATGCCTTCGATCACTCGAGCGAACGGAGCGAAGCCCTCTCCGTCGAGATGCGGGTTGTCTTTGAGGTTGATGTAGATCTGTGTCGAGCGCGTGTTGGGGCCGGTCATGGCGTACGCCAGCGTGCCGCGCGCATTCGTCATACGCACGGGTTCGTCGGCGATCGTCTTGCCC
>JBBRMQ010000356.1:0-2521 GCA_038230775.1 Thermoanaerobaculia bacterium | reverse complement strand
CGCTCTTCCATGCCGTGAGAAACGCGTCGAGCGAGCGATACGACTTGTGCACGGTCTTTCGCGTGTAGTCGCGTAGCGATTCGGTGATGAGGTTCCCGTCCGCGTCGAGATACTGCACGCGCTCGGTGGCAACACTCACCGGAACGTCGTCGACGTAGTACCGCGTCACTCCCGGCGTCCCTGTGTCGGGATCGAGTGGGCCGCCGAGGTAGGGCGGCGGGACGTCTTCGCCGATTTCATCTTCGCCGGGCTCGATCTCATCGGGCGGTGTGATCGGATCGTCTCCTTGTGGCTCGTAGATCTGCACCGGATCGCCGTCGAAGTCGGGGTCGGCGAAGAGCGCGGTTGCGCGCTTGAAGTCCATGATCGTGAAGTAGAGCTTTCCGTAGTCCTCGTTGATTCGCGTCCCTCGGCCGATGATCTGCTTGAACTCGGTCATCGAGTTGATGTGTTTATCCAACACGATGAGGTGGCACGTCTGTGCGTCGACGCCGGTCGACATCAGTTGTGACGTCGTGGCGATGACGGGGTACGTCGACTCCGGATCGATGAAGTTATCGAGCTGCGCCTTCCCTTCGTCGTTGTCGCCGGTGATGCGCATGATGTACTTGTTGTTGGCAGCGGCGAGGTCGGCGTTCGCGTTCACAAGCGCCTGTCGCATCCGTTCGGCGTGATCGACGTTTTCGCAGAAGACGATCGTCTTGTGGAAGCGATTCGTCGATTTGAGGAACTCGGTGATCTTCGCCGCGACGACTTCCGTGCGCTTTTCAAGGACGAGCGTCTTGTCGTAGTCGAGCTGGTTGTATTCGCGATCCTCGATCGGCTGGTCGTACTTGTCGGTCTGGCCGATCTCGGGACGCCAGCCGTCGAGATCCTTGTCGAGGCCGATGCGGATGACTTTGTACGGCGCGAGGAAGCCGTCCTCGATGCCCTGCTTGAGTGAGTAGGTGTAGATCGGATCGCCGAAGTAGTCGATGTTCGAGACGTCGCGCGTCTCCTTTGGCGTTGCCGTCATACCGATCTGAGTCGCTGACGAGAAGTACTCGAGGATTTTGCGCCACGCCGCGTCGTCGGCAGCGCTGCCGCGATGGCACTCGTCGATGACAACAAGGTCGAAGAAGTCGGGCGAGAACTGCTTGTAGATGTTCTGCTCTTCCTCTGATCCCGTGACGGCCTGGTACAGCGACAGGTAGATCTCGTACGCCTTGTCGGCCGTGCGATTGGTGATCTTCGTCATCGCGGTGCCGAATGGCTTGAAGTCGTTCGTCTTGGTCTGGTCGGCGAGGATGTTCCGATCGACGAGAAAAAGGATTCGCTTCTTCGCACCGGACTTCCAAAGGCGCCAGATGATCTGAAACGCCGTGTAGGTCTTGCCGGTGCCTGTGGCCATGACCAACAGAATGCGGTTCTGACCGCTCGCGATGGCCTCGACTGTTCGATTGATCGCGACTTGTTGGTAGTAACGCGGCACCTTGCCTGAGGCGTCGTCGAAGTAGTCCTCAGTGGCGACGCCTTCCTGCCGCTCGTTCAGACCCTTCGCGCGACAGTAGCGCCGCCAGAGCTCCTCGGGCGTAGGAAAACCATCCAACCCAAACTCACGCTCGACGGGCGGTTTCGTGGCCAGGCGGTCATGCTCGAGGAAGCCATCGCCGTTCGAGCTGTAGGCAAACGCCACGTCGAGAGTTTCGGCATACTCGAGCGCTTGCTGCATGCCGGCACCCACCGTGTGGTTGTTGTCCTTCGCCTCGACGATGGCCAGGGGAAGGTTGGGCTTGTAGAAGAGGATGTAGTCGGCCTTCTTCGCCTTCCCACGCGCGGTCATTTTTCCGCGGACGATGACGCGGCCTTTCGTGAAATAGCGCTCTTCGAGGACCTGGGTCATCACGTCCCACTTTGCGATGATCGCAGGAGTGATGAACTTGGTCCGGATGTCGGTCTCGGTGAGAGCCTTTTTGTCCATCGTTCGTCTTAGAGTGCGCAGAAACGACAAGACGTTCGGCGGCAGTTTAATTTAATCGGACTTACGGGTGCTCACCGTGCCGAGCGGATCGTTCGCCGGCCGCGCGCCGGCTCCTGATAGAAGCGGTCGCCGGAGAAGTATTCCTCTTCGCTCTGGCGCAGCTTCGCCAGCGACCGGTTCGGCCGGATCTGCGAGCAGGCCATGACGATGGCGTCGATGAGCGCGACCGGGGCCACGTACGAGCCGGTGTAGAGAGGACTGCCGATCGTGGCGATCAGATTGCGGTCGCAGTGCCGGGCGATCGGGGTCGCCGGCCCATCGGTGATGCCGAACGTCGGCACGCCTCTTTCGCGCGCGCTGATGACCGCCTCGACCGTCTCGCGCAGACACCGCCCGAAGCTGATGGCGATCAGCAGATCGTCCTTACCCAGCACCCTGACCTTGTGTCGCACATTTCCCGCGCTCCCCACCGGCGCCTCGGCGCTGAATCCGAGTGGCGCCAGTGCGTAGGCGAGCAACCAGGACAGCGATGCGGCGAGATCGACGCCGAGGACGAGGATG
>JBBRMQ010000355.1:0-2530 GCA_038230775.1 Thermoanaerobaculia bacterium | reverse complement strand
GTCGCCGAACGTCAAATGCTGAATGCAAAATGCAGAATGCAGAAATGTGAAGGTCGCC
Organism: Thermoanaerobaculia bacterium; assembly: GCA_038230775.1. Lineage (GTDB taxonomy): Bacteria > Acidobacteriota > Thermoanaerobaculia > Gp7-AA8 > Gp7-AA8 > JBBRMQ01. Next base: position 2,472 of record JBBRMQ010000355.1, on the reverse strand, counting down.
GCGTCGTCATTCTGCATTCTGCATTCTGCATTCAGCCTCCTGCGAGTCTGACGCGCCTCCCCACATTCCGCGTTGCGGCGTTCCTGCTATTCGCGGTCGCAGCGCCGCTCTTCGCGCTCAGCGTTCCACCAGCACCGACGCAGTGGTTCACCGATCGCGGCGGCGTCGTCGACGCGGCGCAGGCCCAGGCGCTCAACGACAAGCTCGCGAGCTTCGAGCAGCGCTCCGGCGCGCAATTCATCATCTACGTCTTCCCAACGCTGGAAGCTGAAGCGCTCGAAGACTTCACCATCCGCTGCGCGGAGCAGTGGAAGGTCGGCAACAAGAAATACGACAACGGACTGATTCTCTTCGTCTTCGTGAAGGAGAGGAAGCTGCGGGTGGAGGTGGGCTACGGCCTGGAGCCGACGATCACCGATTCGTTCTCCTCCGACGTGATCCGCAACTACATCGCCCCGCACTTCAGCACCGGCGATTACGCGGGCGGCCTCAACGCGGCGGCCGACGCGATCATCGCGCGCATCGAGAAGACCGAAGCGCCGGTTCCTCCGGTGAATGGCGGCAGCGGCGCGCGCGCGTCGGCGAAGCCGGGCGGCACCGACGTCATTGGCATCCTCGTCCTGCTCTTCATCTTTTTCTTCGTCATCCTTCCGATGCTGCGCCGCGGCGGCGGCTGCGGCGGTTGCTTGTGGCCCATGTTCTTCATGGGCGGCGGCGGTCGCGGCACGACGTTCGGCGGCGGCGGGTGGGGTGGTGGCGGTGGTGGAGGCGGAGGCTTTGGCGGGTTCTCTGGTGGTGGCGGAGGCTTCGGCGGCGGCGGTGCGAGCGGAGGCTGGTGATGGACGTCCTCGGACAAATCGACAACCAGCGCGTGGTGGACGCGATCCGCGACGCCGAAATGCGAACCTCAGGCGAGATCCGAGTGCACGTGCAGCGCAAGATCCGAGTGGGCGACATCCGCACCGTCGCCGAGCGCACGTTTGAACGTCTGGGCATGACGAAGACGGCGCTGCGCAACGGCGTGCTGCTGTTCATCGCGACCGAGGACCGTAAATTTACGATCCTCGGGGACCGCGGCATCAACGAGAAGGTTCCGCCCGGTTTCTGGGACGAGATCGCGGCGAAGCTCACGATCCGGTTCAAGAACGGCGAGTTCACTGACGGAATCGTCGAGGCAATCGCCGCTGCGGGGGAGAGACTGGCGGAGTTTTTCCCGCGCGCGACCGGCGACGTGAACGAACTGCCGGACGACATCGACGTGATCGAGGATTGATGGTCGCCCCGGTGGTCATCGCGCTGGGCTCCAACCTCGGCGACCGCCGTCACAATCTGCTCCGGGCTGTCGATCAACTCAAACGTGTGATGACGATCGTGCGGCTGTCATCGATCATCGAGACGGAGCCCATGGACGCGCCACCGCCCAGCTATCTGAACATGGTGGTGTTAGGCCACGCGTCGCTTCCACCACTCGCGCTTCTCGAGGAATTGCTGGCGATCGAGAAGCGTCTCGGCCGTCGCCGCCCGGCACTTCACAACGCACCGCGGGTCATCGATCTCGATCTGATCCTCTACGACGCGGTGCGGATGCGCACTCCGATGTTGACGCTTCCACATCCGCGCGCCGCTCAGCGCGCGTTCGTGATGGAGCCGTTGCGCGAAGTCTGGAGTGCTTCCACCGCGCTTCTGACGTGAATCTGCGTTGAGTTGAGGAGCGGGATGCCGCGATAGCTCTCCTCGCGGAGGATCAGCGGCAACTCAGTGCCTGCCAGGATCAAGGCGTCGATCTGATGGCGATCGATGAGCCGGCCGGCGATCTCGAGAAACGCGTCGTGTGTCTCGCTGCGAAAATCGCCGTTGACCAGCTCGGTCATGTACTTGTCGTGCACGAACTCGAGGTCGTTCTCATCGGGGATGACGATGGCGATTCCGCGGCGTTTGAAGATTTCGTCGTAGAAGCCACCCTTCATCGTGAAGCGGGTGCCGAAAAGGCCCGCCTTGCGGACGCCGAGCGATTGCGCCTCATCGGCCACCGCTTTGACGATGCTGAGAAGAGGGATCGGCGAACGCTGCGCGACCTGGTCGAAGACGATGTGCGGCGTGTTGGATGCGAAAAGAGCGATCTCCGCGCCGGCGCCGGCCAGTCGCCGCACTTCGTCACTCACGTAGGTCGCGAGCTCATCGAGACGCCCGGCACCGGCGAGACCGAGGATGATCTTCAAGTCGATGCTGTTGATGATGAGCTGCGGATACTCGCCGGTTCTCTCTCGATGAATCGCGATGAGCGATCGATAGTAATCGACGGTCGATTCGGGTGCGATGCCACCGATGATCCCGAGAATCGTCAAGGCCGAAGCTTACGACAGATGGCGTCAAAGTGTTACGATTCGTAATATGCGAAACATTCTGCAGTTCGTCGCTCTGATCTGCATTGCATCCGTAGCCGCCTCCGATCCTATCGAAGGCAAGTGGTTC
>JBBRMQ010000354.1:0-2532 GCA_038230775.1 Thermoanaerobaculia bacterium | reverse complement strand
CTTCGGCCGAGCGACTCCCCGACTCACGGCACATCGTCATTGTGCTTGACGAGACCCATTCCCAACTCTTCCGCAAGGTCGCGCCACTGGTCCTGAAAGTCGGGGCGCGGATGGTGCGGAAGGTTGATGCCCAGGGCATAGAAGTAGATGTGCAGCATCTCTCCCGCCCAGGCGACGGCCATCATGTCGGCCGGAGTGGCGGGAGCATTGAGCAACGGCTGCATCCCTTTCGGGAGACTGAAAAACGCCGGATTGAGAATGAGGTCGTACACCTTCACTTTGCCGCGGTCGTGGACGGCCATGAACGTGGCAATCCCGGGCTGCGGCGCGCGCCCGGCAGCCTCCTCATTGAGATCTTCCGTCACGCGGATTTCGTATTCAGGCCGATTGAAGAATGCGAGGAGCTTCTTGCCGTGCGGCGTCTTCGCCAGCTTCGCCAGTCCCGCACGCGTCGCCTCGGCGCTCTTCTTCATCTGCATCTGCGTAAATCGCGGCGTGAAGTCGGCCGCGAACTGCACGCGCTCGCCGGCTAGAGTCAGCGAGCTCTGTTTCGGAGGCGTGAGAAACAGCCAGAAGACGAAGAGCACCCGACAACGTTACCGCTGAATGGATGCCGTCGCCCGCGCCCGTCACATGAAACGTTGCTTGCTTACCGGAGACCGAACAGGATGCTCGCCCCGGCTCGCGATCGGGTGAACGATGAAGCGGACTTGTAATGCCATGAATGGCCGAGCTCCCCGCCGAATGTGATGACCGCTCGCCGCGCTCGCCACTCCGCAGTTACGTTGGCGTTCGCGGAAGCGCCGGTTGCGGAAAAACGGATCGGCTGGCCCGGATACTTATCGGGCAGATATGTGGTCAGTCGCGCGAACGTCAGCGGCGCGACGTCGACTCCCGCAGTCACCCGCCATCGATCATTCAGATCACGCGCGCGCACGATTCCGCCGCGCAGCTCGAGAACATCCGACGCGGTGCTCTCCAGCGTCGTGCTGAGCGATGTGGTGGTCGATGGCGGTGATGAGTGCGTCGTGGTCGAAAGGCTCGTTGGAAATTTCATCTGATCGTGCGCGAATGCGAGGCCCACGCGCCAGTTGCCGGAGCGCACGAAATCGGCAACTCGCCAGGACCGTATCGCGACGTCGGTCGTCGTGCCGTGAACAACAACGTCGCCCGACGGCTGAAAGAACGTGTCGTAATCGCTGCCGCGCGCATTGCGTACCGCTGTGACGCCAGCCTCCAGCTCCCACCGTTGAGCTCGGATGCGCGCGGTCAGCATCGGCGCCGTCGACCGGTACGACTGCTCGAAGAAATGCGGCACGAGGAAAGGCGTGTCCCATGACGACGGGTTCGTGAAGTGGTACGTCATCCGATCGCCCGAAACGCCGAGGCCGAGGGAGACGACTGCGGCTAGAGTGAGTGAGATCATGTCAAGCAGCACAATTCATGCAGTGGACGCTGGGGAGATGCCGCACTCCTGCCGTGTCCTTCTCGTGGAGGACGACGATAACATCCAGCGCCTTCTGCAGACGATCCTTCGGAGGCACTGCTCGGCGATCGACGTTGCCAGCGATGGAGAACGCGCGCTGGAACTGTTGGCGCTCAACACGTACGATGTCGTCGTTCTGGACATCATGCTTCCAAAGAAGAACGGATTCGAAGTGGCCGACGCGATTGCAGCGATGCCGTCGCCGCCGGGAGTCGTGGTGCTTTCCGCGATCGCGCGCTACTTCCGCGATCGGTTTCCGGCCAGCACCGTCGTGTTGCAGAAACCGTTCGACATCAGCCAGCTCGAAGAGGCGATCCGCGAAGTGACACCGGCCAACCCACGGTGATGGATGAACGAAGAACCGCATTCCGCGCGCTCATCGTCGAGGACGATGATTCCATCCTCAAACTGGTCAAGGCCGTGCTCGAGCGCGAGAAGTTCAGCGTCGAGGCCGTGAAAGACGGCGCTTCGGCCATCTCGCTGCTCAGCGAAGTTGCGTACGACCTGCTGATCCTTGACCTCATGCTTCCCGACGTCCACGGCGAAGAAGTCCTCGGTTACCTCGAACAAAACCAGCCGAAGTACCTTCGACGTGTGATCGTGACCACCGCGTCACCGCGCCGGCTGAGCTGCGAGTTTCTGGAGCGCATCTGCCGCATCCTGGCCAAGCCGTTCGACATCGACCAGCTCGTGTTGTTCGCGCGCGAGTGTTCGCAATCCGATCACGCGTGCGCGTGACTCAATCGAGAGGACCTGATGGCAGACCAGGCGTGCGAACACATCAAAGCGGTGACGAACGCCAAACAGGCGAAGAAACGCGAATGCGAAGAGTGCGTCAAGATCGGATCGCGCTGGGTGCATCTGCGCACGTGCCAGCAGTGCGGCGGCACGCGATGCTGCGATTCGTCGCCGAACAAGCACGCCAGCAAGCACGCGAGGGACACCAAGCATCCCGTGATCGCCTCGGCCGAACCGGGTGAGCGCTGGCTGTACTGTTATCCGGACGACGCGTTCAGCGAGTACTAGAAGTCCTGAACGGCCTTGAT
>JBBRMQ010000353.1:0-2561 GCA_038230775.1 Thermoanaerobaculia bacterium | reverse complement strand
CGTGAAGTGCACCGGCTGCGGCAAGCCGACCGGCGACCCGTCACCGGTGATCCGCATTGGACAACTCGTCCTCGATCGCGCGGGCTTCCATCCGAGCGTGACCGTCGAACAAGCACCGCCTCCGAACCGTTACTTGGACCTCACCGAGGACGAACTGATCGAGAACTTGGAATTGATGCTCGCTGGTGCGAAGGAGCATCGCGAAACGGTGCGCGCTGCCGCCGTGATTCGCGCACACACGCTACCTACCGACATGACGCTCGACGCGTTCATCGTGCCGGAGGACGACGACCCTATACAGGAACCGGCTGTGCCATTCCCCGAGGGGAACGAGACGCCTGAGAACAGTATTACCGCGAAGTCATTAGAACAGAAGGACTTAGGCGATGACTGACACCGCGACCACTGACGTGGCGACCACGTTCGTCGAGACGCTCACCGCGCGCGGCGTGACGCTCAAGGCGCACGGCAAGAAGGGCCTGGCGATGGTGCCGAAGAGCGCCTACACCGCGATGAGTAACGAGGAACGCGCCACGCTCAAGGCGCACAAGCGCGACATCATCGCCGTCGTGCGGGAAGGAAAGTATGCGACCGCCAGCATCGAACCCACGGCAGCGCGAGTCGAGCCACCCGCGCCGTGCGCCTATTGCTACCAAGTGCCGTGCGTCGGCCTCGCCCATCCGTTATTCGCCGTGCTGCATTCTCTCGATCCCGAGGAAATTGCGCGCCGTACACAGGAGGCGAACGAAGACGCGGTAGATCAACAAATCGCCTATCAACAAATGTGGCCGACCGCCCGGATGCGCGAGAAGTTCGAAGCCAGGCAACCGAAGATGACGGAAAAAGAGGAAAGGCAAGCGGCACTGCGGCGCGCGCTGTGAACCGTACCGGGATTGTCGGAGGGCCTATTCCTTGAGAGGATGGGTTCAATGGCACGACCAAGTCGATACTCCCCTGAGATACGCGAGCGCGCGATCCGGATGGTCCGGGAGCACGGCGGCGAGCATCCGTCGCAATGGGCGGCGATTGCCTCGATTGCCGCGAAGCTGGGCTGCACGAGCGAGACGTTACGCCGGTGGGTGCGGCAGGCCGAGCGCGACACCGGCCATCGCCCCGGCCTGACCTCGGATGAACGCCAGCGGCTGAAGGAACTGGAGCGGGAGAATCGCGAGCTGAAGCGCACGAACGAGATCTTGCGCAAAGCGTCGGCGTATTTTGCCCAGGCGGAGCTCGACCGCCGAGTGCGGTGATGGTCGCGTTCATCGACCAGCACCGGGATGCGTTGGGGATCGAGTCGATCTGCACGGCGCTGCCGATCGCCCCATCGACGTACTTTCGGCACAAGGCGCAGCAGGTCGATCCCGATCGCCGCTCGGCGCGCGCACGCGAGGACGACGTGCTGCGCGCGATCATTCGACGGATCTGGAACGAGCACCAGCAGGTCTATGGCCCGCGCAAGGTGTGGAAGCAGATGGGGCGTGAAGGCCTCCGCGCCGCGCGCTGTCGGGTCCGTCGCCTGATGCGCGCGATGGGGCTGGCCGGCGCGGTCCGAGGACGGGCCTGGGTGACGACGACGCGGCCGGACACGACGGCGACGCGTCCCGCCGATCTCGTCGAACGCCACTTCACCGCGACGCGTCCGAATCAGCTCTGGGTCTCCGACTTCACCTACGTCGCGACGTGGCGCGGCTTCGTGTACGTCGCGTTCGTGATCGACGTCTTCGCGCGACGGATCGTGGGCTGGTGTGCGTCGGCGTCCATGCGCACGGATCTGGCGCTCGATGCGCTCGAACAAGCGATCTACGACCGCTGTGACGCCGACACCGGCGACCTCGTGCATCACAGCGATCGCGGCACGCAGTACCTGTCGATCCGCTACACCGAGCGCCTGGCGGACGCCGGCATCGAGCTGTCCGTCGGCAGCCGGGGCGATGCGTACGACAATGCGCTCGCTGAGACGATCATTGGACTATTCAAGACGGAGGTGATTCGACGACGCGGACCGTGGCGGAGTCTGGAGGCGGTGGAATTCGCGACGCTCGAGTGGGTCGATTGGTTCAATCACCGACGTTTGCTCGAACCGATCGGCTACGTCCCACCAGCCGAATACGAAGCGCGCTACTATGAGCAGGCCGCAGTGGCCTGACTCACCTAATTCGCTCTCCCATGATCCCGGTACGGTTCACAACGCGATGACGAGACCTGCATTGGTGCTCACTGCTTCGTCCTGCCCATCTGCTTCATCATCGGGCACATGGCCATCGAGTCCTTGCCGGCCTTCATGTGCTCCATCATGTGGGCCATCATGTCTTCTGCCATCTTCATCATGCCGTCGCGCATCGTTTTGCGCTGCGTGGCCATCTCGCTGACGACGGCCGTGGTCGCATCAGCTTTCGCCATGCCCGAGGCGGCGTTCATCGTGGCGACGAGACCGTCGATGCGCTGATCGGCGGCCTTCATGTCCGCCATCATCGTCTGCTTCTCGGCCATCATGGCCTGACACTTCGCGTCCATGCCGGCTTGCGGCGTCGCCTTGGCGGGCGCCGCATGCTGGTGTTCCT
>JBBRMQ010000352.1:0-2561 GCA_038230775.1 Thermoanaerobaculia bacterium | reverse complement strand
GTGCCGGCCGCTCGTCAGCTGCGCGCCCGGGTCGCGGCAGATCACGCTCGCGCCAGAGCAGGTAAATCGCCGGATAGACGAGCAGCTCCATGAGGAATGACGTGAAGAGGCCGCCGATCATCGGCGCGGCGATCCGCTTCATGACGTCCGCCCCCGCTCCTGAGGACCACATGATCGGAACGAGGCCGAAAAACGCGCAGGCGACGGTCATCACCTTCGGGCGTACGCGCTGCACGGCGCCGTGCAAGATCGCTTCGTTCAGATCCTCCCTTGTGTTGAGTGTGCCGGCCTTCACGCGCTCGTCGTGCGCGAGGTCGAGATAGAGCAGCATGAAGATGCCGGTCTCCGCATCGAGGCCTAACAACGCGATGAGCCCCACCCAGACGCCGATCGACATGTTGTAGCCGAGGAAATAGAGGAGCCAGACCGCACCGACGGCGGAGAACGGCACCGCGAGAAGCACGATCGCAGTCTTGGGGAACGACTTCGTGTTGAGGTAGATCAGCATAAAAACGACGAAGAGCGTCAGCGGGAGAACGACTTTCATCTTCTCCTTCACGCGCGTCATCGCTTCGTATTGGCCGCTCCAGGCAAGCAGGTAGCCGGGCTTGAGTTTCAGCTCGGCATCAACCGCCTTCTTTGCTTCTTCGACGTAGCCGCCGATGTCGCGCTTGCCGGTGTCGACGTCGATGTAGACGTAGCCCGAGAGCCGGCCGTCCTCGTCGCGGATCATCGACGGCCCCTCGACGAGCTTGATCGTGGCTAGCTGGCCCAACGGGATCTGCGCGCCTCCACTCATGCCTCCCGACGTGTTCGGAACGGAGACGAGCGTGCGTGCGAGTTTGTCCACGTCATCGCGCATCTCGCGCGGATAGCGGATATTGATCGGATACCGCTCGCGCCCTTCGACTGTCGTGGAGACGTTGTCGCCGCCGATCGCAGTCATGATCACGGTCTGCACGTCGCCGATGCGCAGGCCATAGCGCGCGATGGCCTCACGGTTCAGATCGAAATCGACGAAGTACCCGCCAGCGACTCGCTCCCCGTAAACGCTGCGCGTCCCGGGCACCTTCTGCAGGATTCCCTCGAGGTGCTGGCCGATCTTCTCGATTTCCTTGAGATCGGCGCCGTAGACCTTGATGCCGACCGGCGTGCGAATCCCGGTCGTGAGCATGTCGATGCGGTTCTTGATCGGCATCGTCCACGCGTTCGTCTGGCCCGGCAGTGTGAGCTTCGCGTTCATCTCGTTCACGAGCTCCTCCCAGGACACGGTCTCCGGCCAGAACGGCCGAAAGAGCGGCTTCGTGAAGTCGGGCCACTTCGAATACCAGCGCGCCTTGCCGCGCCACTCCGAAACCGGCTTCAGGATGACGATCGTCTCCATCATCGAGAATGGCGCAGGATCGGTCGAGGTCTCGGCCCGCCCCGCCTTGCCGAAGACGCGCTCCACCTCGGGGAACTCTTTCAGCACTTGATCCTGCCGCTGCAGCAGCGCTTCAGCCTGCGCGACCGAGATCCCCGGCAGCGTCGACGGCATGTAGAGGATCGAGCCTTCGTTGAGCGGCGGCATGAATTCGTGGCCGAGCTTCATGTAAACCGGAATCGTGAAGACGACGATGAGAAGCGCGGCGGCAATCACGAGCCGCGGATGTTTGAGGACGAACTTCGCCGGCCGCGTGTAGAGCTTGAACAGGATCTTCGAGATCGGATGCTTTTCTTCCGGGTGAATCGTGCCCACGACCAGCGCGTTCACGACGTTGCGCAGCCACTTCGGACGGAACTCGAAGCGCTTCATCCGGATGACGAGGAGCATCATCGCCGGCGCCAGCGTGATGGCGAGGATTGCGGAGATCGCCATCGCGAAATTCTTGGTGAAGGCCAGGGGTCGGAAGAGGCGTCCTTCCTGCGCCTCGAGCGCAAAGATCGGCATGAACGAGAGCGCGATGACGAGCAGCGAGTAAAAACTCGGTCGCCCCACTTCCTGCACCGCGTGGATGAGCAACTCTTTGTAGTCACCTTTCCGTCCGTCAGCCTCCCACGCCTCCAGCTTCTTGTGCGCAGTCTCGACGACGACCACCGCCGCATCGACCAGCGCGCCGATGGCGACAGCAATGCCGCCGAGGGACATGATGTTGGCGTTGAGCCCGAGGAGCCTCATCGGAATGAACGAGAGGATGACCGCCGCGGGAATCGTGGCGATGGGGATCAGCGCGCTGGGCAGATGCCACAGAAAAATGAGGATGATGAGCGAGACGATGATCATCTCGATGAGCAATTCGTGCTTCAGCGTGGAGATCGAGCGGACGATCAGATCCGAGCGGTCGTACGTCGTGACGATCTTCACGCCCTCGGGCAGGGTCTTCTCAATTTCAGCGAGCCGAAGCTTGACGCGGTTAATCACGTCGAGCGCGTTTTCGCTCTGCCGCATGATCACCACGCCGGCAGCGGTCTCGCCCTGCCCGTCCAACTCTGCGACGCCCCGCCGCAGCTCGGGTCCGAGCTGGATGTTCGCGACATCGCGCAGCAGCACCGGCGTGCCGCGCTCATCGGTCTTGACCACG
>JBBRMQ010000351.1:0-2606 GCA_038230775.1 Thermoanaerobaculia bacterium | reverse complement strand
GGCGGACGCGCTGCCGGGTCATCTCGATGAGGCCGAGGTCGGACACCGCGAACGCCTTGGTGCGCGCGCGGTCGCGGCCGAGGTGCTGGCGGAGCTCCTGGAGGACCTTGTCGCGATTCGTCTTCGTGTCCATGTCGATGAAGTCGCAGACGATGATGCCGCCGACGTCGCGCAGGCGCAGCTGCCGTGCGATCTCGCGCGCGGCTTCCATGTTGGTCTTGAGGCTCGTCTTTTCCGGGTCTTTCTTGCCGACGAAGCGACCGGAGTTCACGTCGATGGAAATGAGTGCTTCCGTGGGCTCGATGATGAGATAGCCACCCGACGGGAGATCGCACCGGCGCTTGAAGAGGTCGCGGATCTCGGTCTCGATTTCCGCCTTGTCGAACAACGGCGACGTGTCCTCATAGAGCACGATGCGCTCGAGGAGCTCGGGCGCGATGCCCTTGAGGTATTCAACGATCTCGTTGTAGACCTGCTTCGAGTCGACGGTGACGCGCTCGACCTTGTCGCTGAAGATGTCGCGGATGAGGCCGCGCGTGAGCGAGGTCTCCCGATGCACGAGCGACGGCGGCCGGACGAAGTGCGTCTTCTTCTTGATGCGCTTCCAGGCATTCATCAATGACTGGAGCTCGCGTTCGATCGTCTCCGGCGTGACATCCTCACCGACGGTGCGGACGATGACGCCGCCCGAGTCGTCGGGGAGCATGCCTTCGACGAGGGCGCGCAGGCGCTTCCGCTCCTCGCGATCGCCGATCTTGCGACTCACGCCCACGCGCGATGCGAAGGGCATGTAGACCAGAAAGCGACCGGCCATGGAGACCTGCGCGGTAACGCGCGGCCCCTTCGTGGAGATGGGCTCCTTGCTGACCTGGACGAGCAGCTCCTGGCCGCGCTTCAGGACATCCTGAATCTGCGGAATGTCGCGCTCGTTGCGCGCGGGCTCGTGAAAGGTCTCCTCGCCATCATCGTCGTCATCATCGCCTTCCCCGCTGTCGGGATAGACGAGATCGGACGAGTGGAGGAAGGCACTCTTTTCGGTACCGATGTCGACAAAGGCGGCCTGGAGCCCAGGCAGCACTGCGTCGACCTTACCGAGATAGATGTCGCCGACCATCCGACGGGCGTCGGGACGGTCGACCAGCAGCTCAACGAGCTCGTCGTCCTCGAGGATGGCGACCCGCGTTTCGCGCGCGGTCGAATTGATCAGAATCTCGCGTTTCATCAGGGACCACGCACGCAGGTACTGCCGGCGACTCGGCAGGTGCGGCACGGTAAGGAAGAGGATGGGCGGTCCGGTTGCGCACGAGGGTGCGCCCGACGACCGAGGCACGGTTCGACGTTGCGATGCGTTGCGTGATCGACCACGCCCCATCCGGGCGGACCCTGCGATGCACCACTCCAAGCAGACGCCGCAGTGGCGTGAGGAGAAGGGCAAGCGAGGCCGCCAGTAGCCGGAGGAGCGTGCGATCTCCCGGAACACTCCGGGACCGCACAACGACTGCAACGAGCGCGCTCACCCGACCGACGACTGCCTCGGCCAGGCCTGCACGCGATGTGATCCGGCCGAGGCGCGAGTCGCCGAGCGTCGCCGGATACGGGAGTTCAAAGGTTGAGATCACTGGAGAATAGCTAACTCGCGCCGGGCTGAAGCGCAACGTGCTACGAGGCAAGGGGTTAGTCGTTGCGGTCGTTTCTCGCGGGTAACCTGCGTTGAACGGAGGCAACGCGGATCGCCGCGGATCATGCAGATCTGCGCCGATTGCTCCGATCGCGATCGGGCAGGCGGCAACCGTACCACTCGTAAGCCCTCCTGCTCTTGACGAAGTGACCGGCGGAACGCGTGCCTGAAGTGCGAGGAACAATCCGCGGCGATCCGCTGAGATCCGCGCAGATCCGCGTTAGATGCAGTTTACCGCCGTTGCTTCAACCCGCGATTTCCTTGAGCACATGCCGCGCAATGACCATCCGCTGGATCTCGGACGTCCCCTCGCCGATCTCGCAGATTTTCGCGTCGCGCATCATGCGCTCGACGGGATAGTCCTTCGTGTAGCCGTAGCCGCCGAATACCTGCACGGCCTTGGTGGTTGCGCGCATGGCGAGCTCGGAACAGAAGAGCTTGGCCATTGCCGCTTCCTTGCTGAACGGCTTGCCATGCTGGGAGAGCCATGCCGCATGGAACATGAGATGCTTCCCCGCCTCGATCTCCGTCGCCATGTCGGCAAGCTGAAAGGAGATGCCCTGGAATTCGGCGATCGGCTTGCCGAACTGCTTCCGGACCGCCGCGTACTTCACCGCCTGTTCGTACGCGCCTTCTGCGATGCCCAGCGAAAGCGCCGCGATGCCGATGCGACCCGAGTCGAGCGTGCGCATGAAGTTGACGAAGCCCTGCCCTTCCTGCCCCACGAGATTCTCGACAGGAACTTCGACGTCTTCGAAGATGAGCTCAGCCGTATCGGACGCGCGCCAGCCGAGCTTGTCCTCCTTCTTTCCCGCCCGGAAGCCGGACATCGGCGCAAGCGACGCGTCGTGCCCGATTCCGACGTCGGCAGTCGCCGCGAGATCGGTCGATTCCTTCGTCAGGATGAACGAGCTGATTCCTTTGGCGC
>JBBRMQ010000350.1:0-2617 GCA_038230775.1 Thermoanaerobaculia bacterium | reverse complement strand
TGAGTTGGGAGGTTTGTTTGGCAGTTTCGGCTCGAGGGGATTCGGTTTGACATCGGAGAGATACCAAGGGCACCGGCGGTTCCTCGGCTGCGCTCGGAATCGTACATGTTGGGCTGGCACCCAACACACGACGAGAGGATGAAAGTCTGGAGGCAGCCGCGCACCTCACCCCGGCCTTCGGCCACCCCGCTCCACGCTGTAGAGAGGGGATCGTTTCGACGATTCGAAGCCGCTACCCCGAGACTTTCAAGGCAATGACAGCGTTAGCGCCGGGATGACAGCGATCGCGCCCGGAACGGCTGCGTTCGCGCCGGAATGACAGCGTTCGCGCTCCCACGAAAATGAACACTGAGACCGTGCGAAAGTGACAAACCTCGCGGCGCGAGCCGGATTCGTGCGCGATTCCGTTGAGAGCGCTTGACCGACCACGGGCGGCCACACCGGGCCGCCCCTACAGGCTCGTGCTGGCTCCGCGCCATTTTCATGGCTCGGGGTGGCCGGGCACGGCCATGGTTCCTCGGAATGACAGGGTTCGCGCCGGGATGACAGCACCCGCGTTCCAGCAGTGGCGGTTGGTAATGTTTGCCATTCGCCGCTCAGGGAGGTTCGTTTGGCAGTTTTGCCTTTTTGGCGATTGTGAATCCTGTAACATGAGGGTGAACGACGTTCATTCTGCATATCTACGACTATCTACGACAGGTGATACATGGCCCAACGATCCGCCTCTTACGGCGTCGCGAAGCGCGGGAACGCGCCACGTAGCCGCGCCCGCCGCTTCACGAACGTCGGCCAGATGCTGGCGCGCGTCTTCGCTGGCTACAAGATCATCAGCTTCCGCGAGAAGCGGAAGGGCAAGGAGTGGGGCGAGCCGCGACGGCTGAAGCACCACGCCTGGAGCGCCAACAAGTTCTACGACGCGGCGATCCGAAATCAGGGCCTCCTGATCAAGACGGGACAGCTGCTCGGCACACGATCGGACATTTTGCCGGAGCAGTACCTCGACGTGCTGTCGAAGTTGCAAGACGAAGTGCCGCCCGAGTCGTTCGAGAACATCAAGCGGGTGATCGAGACCGAGCTCGGCAAGCCGTTGATGGACATCTTCGCAGAATTCGATCCAAAGCCGGTGGCTTCGGCGTCACTCGCGCAGGTGCATCGCGCCGTGCTGAAGGATGGGCGCGTGTGCGCGGTGAAGGTGCAGTATCCGGGCATCGACCGGATCGTTGATATCGATCTGGACAACATGACGTTCTTCATCGGCATCCTCAACCGCATCGACAAGTCGATGGACTATCGCTTCGTCGCGGAGGAGATGCGGCAGCAGATCCCGCTCGAGCTGGACTTCATCAACGAGGGGCACAACGCCGAGCGCGTCGCGGCCGACTTCGCGAACGTCGACGACATCGTCGTGCCGAACATCTACTGGGACTACACGACGCGCAAAGTGCTGACGATGGAGTTCATCGACGGCGTGAAGATCACGGACGCAGCCGGGCTCGAGCGGATGGGCGTCGACTCGGCGGACGTCGCGAAGATCCTGGTGTTCGCGTTCGCGGAGATGATCGTGCGGAAGGGCTTCTTTCACGCCGACCCGCATCCGGGCAACCTGATGGTGTTGCCTGGGCCGAAGCTGGTGCTGATCGACTTCGGCCAGGCGAAGGATCTCGGGCCGGCGTTTCGCGATGTGCTCGTGCGATTCACGCGGACGATGCTTAGCGGCGACATGGCGGCGATGGGCAAGGCCTTCCGCGATCTCGGCTTCCGCACGAAGAACGACGACGCGCAGGGCTACGAACAGCTCGGCGACGCCTACGTCGGCCGCGTGGCCAAGCAGATGCAGGACACGGGCGCCGGCTGGGCGGAGGGTGAGGTGTTCGAGGAGTCGTACGAGCAGGTGTCGGCGGTGCTCAAGAATAATCAGCTGACGGCGGTGCCGCCGGAGCTGCTGATGGTCGGTCGCGTCTTCGGGCTGCTCAACGGGCTGAGCAAGACGCTGAACGCCAAGACGAACATGCTTTTCGCGTTCTCGCAGCTGGCGGACGAGATCGAAGCGGCGCAGGCCAACGGCAACGGCGCTCACGGCGGCGATGCGATCGCGACGGATCGACGGCGGCTGCTCGAGGCGTAAAGTCCACTCGATCCCCCGAGACTTCAAACACGGGCGTTGGTAACGATGCGTCGCTGCGAGAGCCGCCGTGCTTCCTCTACTCATCGTCGTCGGTGATGTCGCGGTCGAGTTCGCGCCAGCAGCGGTCGACGGTGGCGCGGGCGATGTCCCAGCCGAAGCCACGGCGTTGCAGGTAGGCGCCGAGTTTCGTGCGAAACTCCGGATAGGCGAAACGGGAGAGTGATCGCTTCCGCTTTGAGGCGACGCGATAGGCCGCCTCCGGATCATCGACGGTCGAGGCGGCATCGGTGGCGATCTCGTTCGCGACGCCCAAGGCGCGCAGCTCTTGCACCATCAATCGTTGGCCGCGCGGGCTGAGGCGGTCGCGGGATTCGGTCCACATGCGGGCGAACTCGGCGTCGTCGAGGAGCTTCGCCGTCCGCAGTCGCGCGATCGTCTCGTCGATCAGGGTTGCATCGCATTTGCGCTGCGCGAGGCGACGGCGGATCTCGC
>JBBRMQ010000349.1:0-2639 GCA_038230775.1 Thermoanaerobaculia bacterium | reverse complement strand
TGTTCGTCAGCCACGATCTTGACGAAGCCCTGAGGCTCGGCAATCAAATCTCGATTCTCGAGGGTGGCCACATTCTTCAGACCGGAACAGTGCAGGACATCGTGCTGCGCCCGGGGCACGCACGGGTGGCGGAGTTCGTGCGACAGCTGCGATGATCCGAAGAACGCCTGGATGACCGCGCTGACCGTCCGCGCATTCACCAGGTCATCGAGCGAGATCTTCTCGGGATCGGTGTTGATCGACATGCGCTCCTTCACCAGGCGCGCCATGCGGCTCAAGCCGACCGAGAACTGGTTGGCGATGAGCTCACCAACCGAGCGGATGCGACGGTTGCCGAGGTGATCGATGTCATCGACATGACCGCGGCCTTCGTGCAACTCCACGAGGTAGCGGACGATCTCGACGAAATCTTCCTTCGTGAGGACGGTTAGGTCAGCCGGCGTATTGAGGTTCAGGCGCTGATTGATCTTGTAGCGTCCCACGCGACCGAGGTCGTAGCGCTTCGGCGAGAAGAACAGGCGCTCGAGCGCCTGCTTCGCCGTCAGCGTATCGGGTGCATCGCCGGGACGAAGCAGACCGTAGATCTGCTTCAGCGCGAGCTCTTCACCCGTCTTGGAATCGACGGCGTACTCACGCTGCTCGCCGTTTTCCTTCTTGTAGTACCGGGCCGTCGGGTCCTTGGCGAGCGTGTTCTTCACCATCGTGCTTTCCGCACGACCGCTCGTCACGAACACCTTGACCTTGTTGATCTCGGCCTTGCGGATCTTCTTGATGAGCGCGTCGGAGAGCGTCTGGCCAGATTCGGCGACGACTTCGCCGTCGGCCGTGACCGCGTCCACCGCGAGCATGCGGCGCACCGGGCGCTCCTGGCGCTCGATCGCATCCTGCTCGTCGCGGAGGTCGATCGTCATGTACGACGCGAACACCTTCACGACCTTGATGCCCTGGCGGCGGAGGCGGTTGTACACCTCTTCCGTCAGCTCATCGCCTTCCTTGACGAGCAGCGCATTCTCGGCGCGCTCGCGTTCGGCCTTGAGCTTCTTCGTGCGCAGCTTCGGTGCGTCCTCTGGTGTCGCCTCGCCCGGGAGTTCGATGTCCTCGGCGATGATTGCGCCCTGCACCTCGCGCATGTCGGTGCGGTGCTCGCGCTCCTTCGTGAGGTCGAGGTCGCGGACGGCGAAGAAGAGCCGGAGGATGTCGGAGTTCGACCCGTAACCGAACGCACGCAGCAGCGCGGTGGCGGGGAACTTCTTCTTCTTGTCGATGTGCACGTACACGATGTCGTGGATGTCGACGGTGAACTCGACCCACGAACCGCGGAAAGGAATGATGCGCGACGAGATCAGCCGCTGGCCATTCGGGTGCGTGCTCTCCTCGAACACGACGCCGGGCGACCTGTGCAGCTGGCTGACGATGACGCGCTCCGCCCCGTTGATGACGAAGGTTCCGAGCGGCGTGAGGAGGGGGAGCTCGCCGAGATAGACTTCCTTCTCGATGATGTTCCGCGGGCGCTTGACGCCGTTGACCTCTTCATTGATGACGAGCTGCAGCGTCGCCTTGAGCGGCGCCGAGTATGTCATGTCGCGCTCGATGCACTCCTCGACCGTGTACTTCGGTTCGCCGAGAGTGTAGCGGACGAATTCCAGCGAGAAGTTCTCGTGGACGTCCGTGATGGGGAACAGGTCCTTGAAGACCCGCTCGAGACCGATGTCCTCGCGGTCGTGCGAGGCGGCATCCAGCTGGAGCAACGCCTCGAAGGCGCGCGTCTGGATGTCGAGGAGATGGGGCATCGCCATCCCCTTGTCGTCAAGCTTGCCGAACGAAATTTCCTTCATCAAATCAGGCATGTCTCACCCGCGAACAGGAGAAACGGCGGTGGCCCCGGAACCAGTCGCGAAAAGTCGCGAGGACCGGGGCGTGCCGTTGAGATGGAACAGTTGTGGTGCCGTGCAACGAGAGTGGTGCACGCAGGGCCGAGTTGAAGGTCAGAGAGCACGAGCGACCGGGAGGGCGGAGGCGTCGAGATGACGCCCACCGCGATCCGGTCGGGCGAGCCGTCTTACTTCACTTCGACGCCGGCGCCCTGCTCTTCCAGCTTCGTCTTGATCGTGTTCGCCTCGTCCTTCGACACGCCGGCCTTCACAGCCTGCGGGGCGCCGTCGACGAGATCCTTCGCTTCCTTCAGGCCGAGGCCCGTGATCTCACGGACGACCTTGATGACCTGGATCTTCTTCGCGCCAGCATCCTTCAGCATGACCGTGAACTCCGTCTGCTCTTCGACGACCGCTGCCGGGGCCGCACCCGCCGGAGCGCCACCGCCCACCGGGGCAGCCGCGATCGTGACGTTGAACTTGCTCTTGAACGATTCGATCAGCTCGGACAGCTCGAAGACGGACATGTTGCCGATCGCGTCGAGGATCTCGTCCTTGCTCATTGTCGTAGGCATTGGGGTCATTCTCCTGGTGTTATTAAAAGTCGGTCACACGATAGATCGGTCAGTTACTACAGGTGGTCGGTCGCTGACCGACTTTCAGGCACTACCTTCACTTGCCGCGCTTTGTGCCGGCGCGCTTTCGGCCGACGTGCTCTCCGAGGCGCTCTCGGCCGGGGCGCCGCTCTCACGCTGCACACGCAGCGCT
>JBBRMQ010000348.1:0-2648 GCA_038230775.1 Thermoanaerobaculia bacterium | reverse complement strand
TCCACGGAATCTGCTGCACGTCGACGCGAATACCGGTGCGCCGCGTGAACTCTGGCAGGAGTTGCGAGACGACTTCGCCTTCGTGGCCAAGACCCCAGAATTTCAGACGTTCCTGGGGAGGCTGAGACGAGCAAGTGCCGAGAATGAGCAGCGCTAACGCTGAATGCAGAATGCAGAATGCAGAACGAAGAATGCTCGTCCCTCTAACTCTTCTTAATTCTGCATTCAGCATTCTGCATTCAGCATTCATCTCCCTTCGAGCCATCCACCCGTAAACCCCGCCCGCTTCAACCCGCGCACTACGTGCGGATTCTTCTTCATCATGTTCCACACGAGACCGCCGCGGTAGTTCTCGATCATGACCACGATCGGTCCCTGGTCGATGCCGAGGTAGTCGTTGTCGACCCAGCCGGCGACGGGGTCCATCGTCCCAGTCGTGTAGGAGCCCGACTTGAGCGTCGGGTTGAACGCGTCGGCGAAGCCGTACTGGCGATAGATCGCGTTGCCGTACCGTTTCTTCATCTCGTTGATCGCGGAGAGGGAACTCTCCGGGGTGAATGCGATCGATGATGCTGCCGCGGTCGGCGCGATGGTGCCGTCGTCGCGCACGTCGTTCGCGCTTGCGCCGCGGGCGGCGTATCCGCGGAACTGGACGCCGTTCAGGGTGAAGTCGCCGGGACCGTCGCATGCGGTGAGGCCCCAGACATCGGCGCCGTAGTCCGCGAAATGACGCGGATTGTCGATTGCGTATGCGCGCTGCGAAAGCGTCGCGCGCTTCGAGTTCTCGAAGTAGTCGATGCCGCGGCCACGCATGTACTCATCCTGGATGCCGCGGAAGTCGATGTACATCTGCGTGTACTGGTGGCCGAACAGGGGCGCGAACTGCACGTGCGGCTGTCCGTAGAAATCGGCCCAGGTGTATGTCTTCGTGTATTCGGTCCATGCGCTCGGATCGACGGGATGCGTCGTCGAACCTAGAGCAAGGAGGATGACCATCATCGCTTCGTTGTAGCCGCGCCAGTCGTAGGTGTGTTGACCGTTCTCCGGAGTCCACCCCATGGTGATCGCTGGTGGTCTGGCCTGGAAGAAGTCCCACTCGGCACGCGCGTACAACTGCTCCGCCGCCTCCCGAATCGCCACCTCGGTTGCGTTGTCGCGGTCGAAATACGACTGGCAGAAGAGCGCGCCGGCGAGGAGCCAGGTGGTGTCGATCGTCGAGAGCTCGACATCCTTGAAGCGCGCGCCGGTGTCCATGTCGAGGAAGTGGTAGAAGAAACCTTTGTAGCCCGCGACGCCTGTGGCCTGCGGACCGGATGGGAAGTTGAGAAACGCGTGCAGAGTCGTGAGCACGCGGTCGGCAGCCTGTTCGCGCGTGACGTAACCGCGCTCGGCGCCGACGCCGTAGACCGTCAGGCCGAAGCCGACGGCGGCGATGCTGGAGAAGGATTTTGTTGGCCAGCGATCGGGAACCAGGCCGTTTTTCGCGTTGGTGGTGTCCCAGAACCACTGGAACGTGCGCCGTTCGAGATCATCGACGTTGGAGGTCGTCGGCGCGACCGCTCTCCTCCGCGGCGGGTCTGCCCTGGTCGTCGACTGGCATGCCCCGCCGCAGAGGAAAAGTAGTGCGGCGAACGCCGCTGACGTTCGCCGCATGTCCGACTCCGTTAGAAGTTCAGCTTGAGACCAATCTGCTCGCGACGGCCGAGGCTGACCACGCAGCTTGGCGTACCGAGAGTCTTCGGGTCGGTATCGGGCGCGCGAAACGACGAGAGGCAGCCGTAGTTCGTGAAGTTGAAAGCGTTGAAGACTTCAGCAACGACGCCGAGACTGGTGCGGCCGAACGCGGGGAAGTCTTTCTGCAGGCGGAAGTCGACGTTGCGGAATCCGAAGCCGCTGCTCTTTGGCGGATACACTGCACCGCGCCGCGCACCGCTTGCGAGCTTCTGCTCGAAGCTGAAGCCTTTCGAGAAGTCCTCGATCACGGTCGCGCCTCCGCTCGACAGCGTGACGTTGGTGCTGAAACGCATCTGCCACGGCAAACCGAAGATGCCGGTGGCATTGAAGTGATTCGGCTCGGATCCCGGAACCGGATGCTTCGGGTAGGATGCCGCGGTCGGCAGGTCGAAGGCGAACATATCGTTCCCGTTCTGCTCGGCCTTCGCGTGCGTGTAGATGAAGCGTGCGCCCCAACCGTGCCAGTCACCCTGCATCGTGAAAGGCCGCTCCAGCGTCAGGCTTTCGGCGTCGTACCAGAAGCTCTTGCCCACAGGATCGTTGATCAGGACCGGTCCGTATCCCGGGATGAGCGCAGTGTTGCAACACGTGCCTGCCGCGAACGTCCATGTTATGCCGCGCTTTGCACGAACGGCGTTGTAGCTTGCGGATCCGAGCCAGCTTCCGAATGCTTGTCGGAAGCCTAGATTGTATTGGGTGGAGTACGGTGGCTTCGTGTTGTTGCTCATCAGCCAGACCTCCGGATTCAGCGTCCTTCCACTGTTGATCAGCGCTCGAAGTCCCTCGGCCGTGCCATAAGACGGATCCCACTTGAGTCCTGAGCTTCCGTCGGCCGAGAAGTTGAAACGGTAAACTGGGAACTGCAGTCGGAACCGCTCATCGATGGTGGCATTAAGGAACAGACGATCGTAGTA
>JBBRMQ010000347.1:0-2652 GCA_038230775.1 Thermoanaerobaculia bacterium | reverse complement strand
GAACAAAACGACCGCCGCTTGATATAGCGCTGTGCCGTCGTTATTGAAGTTCGTTCCGACGCAGGCTGCGAGCTGGGGGGGGGGGGGGGGGGCCCCCCCCCCCGCGTAACGCTTTCCGATTCGATGAAGGTCTCGGAGCGGGAGGAAGTCGACGTGATCGCCGTCGATCAGGCGCTCAAGCGGCTCGCGGAGTTGGACAAGCGGCAGGCGGAAATCGTGGAACTACGCTTCTTCGGCGGGCTGTCAGTGGAGGAGGTCGCGGAAGTCCTCGGAGTGTCGGCACCGACGGTGAAGCGCGACTGGAGCATGGCGAAGGCCTGGCTCAAGCGCGAGCTCCAGGCGTAGAGCGACGCCGTGGTGGAATTCACGCACGTGCCGGCGAGACGGCGGCCGTACAGCCGGCGCGACGATCCGGTGTTACCTGCCTACTTCGTAGAGATACTTCACGAACGATACTCGTCCGGTGCGTGCAGGAACGCCGGCGTCCCCGCCGGCCGTTCCGCCAGCGTCCCGCTGGCAACCGGTTGAATGCAGAATGCAGAATGCAGAATGCAGAATTGAGAATGAAGAGAGCGGTCCGACTTCGTCATTCTGCATTCTGCCTTCTGCGTTCTCAATTATCACCACCACAAGGCCCGGCAAAGCACTGAGTCTCATTCTGGTCCGCTTGCGTTGTGAGCATGCCGGAAAACTCGGAAATGGACTATAGATTTGTTATCTTGCCGAGTCCCCGGTGACTTCCAGATGACTCCCGAGCGGTACCAGCTGCTGAAGGCGCACTTCTATGCGGTCGCAGAGCGCGATGCCGCCGGTCGACGCGATTATCTCTCCGAGCTCTCGCTCCAGGACCGCGCGGAAGTCGAGGCCCTGCTTGCAAATGCCGACGACGAAACGATCGAGCCTCCTATCGCCATCGCGCCGGAGGCGTCGTCGATCGGCGGCATGTCGATCGAACGAGAGATCGGCCGCGGCGGGATGGGTGTCGTCTACCTTGCGCGGCGCGACGGCGAAGCCGTTGCGTTGAAACTCATCAAGCGCGGTCTCGATACGGACGCGATCGTCGCGCGCTTCCGCCGAGAGCATCGCATCCTGAGCAGTCTCGATCATCCGAATGTCGCGCGCCTGCTCGAGGGCGGAACGACCGTTGAAGGAAGGCCGTATTTCGTCATGGAGTACATCGATGGGCGGCCGCTCGATGACTATTGCGCGACGAAGCCGGTCGCGGAGCGCCTCGCGATCTTCGAGTCGGTCTGCCGCGCCGTGCACTACGCGCATGAGCAGGGCGTCATCCATCGCGATCTGAAACCCGGAAACGTGTACGTCACCGAAGACGGGACACCGAAGCTGCTCGATTTCGGGATTGCGAAGCTCCTCGACGATTCGGACGCCACGAGCATGACGACGCTGACGCGGACCGGCCAGCAACTGCTCACGCCCGCCTATGCCAGCCCCGAGCAGATTACTGGTGACGCCATTACGCCCGCCTCGGACATCTACTCACTTGGCGTCATCCTCTACGAGCTGGTGACCGGGAAACGGCCTTACGCGTCGGCGAGCACGCCTCAGGAGCTGGCGAGGATCATCGGCGCTCGCACTCCGTCGCGTCCGAGTGCGGTCGGCATCGGTGTTCCGCGTTCTCTCGACGCCATCGTCTCCACGGCGATGACGCCGTCACCCGCCGGTCGCTATCCCACGGCGGGAGCGATGGCGGATGATATTCGGCGAGCGCTCCGCGGTGAGCGCCTGCACGCGAAGGTGAAGACCCGCGTGGGCGCCGCTGTGTCCATCGCGGCCATCGTGTCCATGGTTGCCGTCGCAGGCTGGTTTGCTCTGCGCCCGCGTGAAGTCCCGGTGCAACCGCGTCCTTCCGCGCAATCCCTTGCCATCGTCCCCTTCCGAACCCTCGGCGTCGCGCCGAACGAGTTCGTCGCCGCCGGGCTGACGGACACTCTGGCCACGAAGCTGAGTGCCGGTTCGCTCGCGGTCCGGCCCCTGAGCTCGATGCTCCGCTACGCCAGCCGCAACGCAGACCCTGCCGATGTGGCGCGCGAGCAGAACGTTTCGTCGGTGATCGATGGAACCATCCAGCAGCAGGGCGACCGGATCCGGATCGCGGCGCGTTTGTACGATGCGGCGAGAAAACGGCAGGTGTGGTCCGAGACGTTCGACGGCAC
Organism: Thermoanaerobaculia bacterium; assembly: GCA_038230775.1. Taxonomy (GTDB): domain Bacteria; phylum Acidobacteriota; class Thermoanaerobaculia; order Gp7-AA8; family Gp7-AA8; genus JBBRMQ01. The sequence continues at coordinate 478 of JBBRMQ010000347.1, read as the reverse complement.
GGCGAGCGACATCTTCGGCATCGAGGACCGGCTTACGGAGAAGATCGCCGCGCAACTGCTCGTCGGGCGGAGTGTGAGCCGCTCCACAACGAACGTCGAAGCGCACAACGCGTATTTGAAAGCACGCTACGAGTTCATGCATCGCACGCCCGCCTCCATGCGCGCGGCGACGGATGATTACGAGCGCGCGATCGCTCTCGACCCCAATTACGGACTGGCATACGCCGGTCTCGCCATCGCGTATCGGAGCCGGTCCTTCTACGCGGTCGGCGACCCGCGGACCGCATTCGCCATGTCGAAGGAAGCGGCGCACCGCGCGCTGCGGCTGGACCCCACTATTCCGGAGGCCAACGTGGCTCTTGGCTTTGTCGAGGAATCGGAGGGGAACTGGCTCGTAGGCGAGCGATTGTTCCAGCGCGCGATCCAGTCCGATCCGCAATCGGCAGCGACGCACGCGTCGCATGCGTTCGCGCTGGCT
>JBBRMQ010000346.1:0-2672 GCA_038230775.1 Thermoanaerobaculia bacterium | reverse complement strand
TCAAGCACATCGACAGCGGCGGCTCGATGCTCGTAACGCTGGCCGGCGCGATGTCGACCGCGGAGCTTGGCCTGTCGCTGGCGGAGATGATCCGCAAGGGAAAGGTGCAGGCGATCAGCTGCACGGGCGCGAACCTGGAGGAAGACATCTTCAACCTTGTGGCGCACGACCACTACGAGCGCGTCCCGCACTATCGCCATCTCACGCCGGAGATGGAAAACGATCTGCTGCAACGTCACATGAATCGCGTCACCGACACCTGCATCCCCGAGGGGGAAGCGATGCGACGGATCGAGTCCGCCGTGCTGCGTCACTGGGTGGAAAAGGACAAGAAGGGCAAGCGGCTCTTCCCGCACGAGTTCATGTACGAGATCCTCCGCGACGGCTCGATCAAGGAGTTCTACCAGATCGATCCGAAAAATAGCTGGATGATCGCGGCCGCCGAAAAGAACCTCCCGATGTTCGTTCCCGGCTGGGAAGATTCCACGTTAGGCAACATGTACTCCGGCCATTGCATCTCCGGCGACGTGAAGAACGTTCACACCGTGCGCACCGGCATCGAGTACATGATCGAGCTCGCCGAGTACTACACGAAGACGTCCGAGAAGTCTTCGATCGGCTTCTACCAGATCGGCGGCGGCATCGCGGGCGACTTCCCGATCTGTGTCGTCCCGATGCTGCATCAGGATCTGCAACGCACCAGCGTGCCGCTGTGGGGCTACTTCTGCCAGATCAGCGACTCGACGACGAGCTACGGCTCGTACTCCGGCGCGGTCCCGAACGAGAAGATCACCTGGGGCAAGCTCGGCATCGACACGCCGAAACACGTGATCGAGTCCGATGCCTCGATCGTCGCGCCGTTGATGTTCGCTTATGTGCTGGGATGGTGAGTTCTTGCGCCGCTCGCGCGGCGCGTTGACCGTTGACGGTGATCGGTAGTCAAAAGCCGCGGTGACAACGACCGGCTGAAGCCGGTCCACACACAGAAGCACCGAGTCGGAGGGGAGGGGGTTCTGTGTGAGGACCGGCTTTAGCCGGTCACTCTCGGCCCGGCGGCCTTTGACAACCGATCACCGACAACCGTCAACGCGCCGCGCAGCCGCGCAGTCTCATTGAACGATCGCCAGGCTCGTCTTGAGCGCTTCCGTGCTGCCTTTCTTGTGCACCGTCACGTCGACCGCGGCGACGTTCGAGTCTTTCGGGTCGAGCTCGAGGACGAGGGCCGTTCCTTCCGCGCCCTTCGCCAGGCCGAGGTATTTCATTTTTGGATTCGTCTCCCAGGTGAGCTGGTCGGCGGTCGCGCCTGTTACGAACACGACGATCTTCTGCGGTCCGCCATGCTTGCGCGCGGCCGCTGCAGGAATGAACTGCTCGCCGTTGAGCTGGAACGGCGGTACGGCCGTCGTCGCATGCGAGTTGCCTTTGACCAGCAGCGCGTGCGGCGTCTCGTCGACGGGAACCGGCGTCGAGACACCGAGCTCGTTCAGCTTCGCCACCACGATGTCCGCGCGGCCAAAGCCGCGGCGGTCGCTGTCCGCCGCGCGCACGAGCGACTTGATGGCGTAGGTTCCCGGAGGCAGCGAGAGTGTTCCGTAGTATTTCAAGCCGCCGGCGCGCAGTCGGTCGCCGACCTTCTTCAGGTCGAGGCCGATCTTCTGGTACAAGCGGTCGCGAACCACTCCGTCCTGATCGAAGGCATAGATGAAGATTTCCACGGGCATCGTGGACCCGCGGAAATCCTTGATCAGATCGTTGCCATCCGCTTCGAGAATCACCGGCACCTGCGCGTTGCCGTCCTTGCCGGGGAACGCCGCCGCGAACGCGTTGAGATGCACGTCCGCCTGGGGGATATCGTTGACGATGATCTCGGCATTCGAGAGGACGCGCTCCACGCTCGTCTCGCCGCCGGACTCGTAGTAGCCGGCCCGGTACGACGCGCGCGACCCGCTCGGCACGTTCACAAGTTTGACCTTCAGATTGTGAAACGAGCCCGGTTTCTGCGTCGGCGTCTGGAAGCCGAGGACGTAGACCACTTCCTGCTGGTGAAGGAGGCGCTGGAAGTTCGTCTTCATCTCGTTGGAGTTCTTGAAAACCTGGCCGCCCGTACCATTGGCCACGAGGAACAGGCCCTCGTTCGAGCTGAGCCGGGCCCCTTCCACCACGTCGTTCTGGACGCGGACACCCTGGATGTCGATCGCATGCAGCACGACGTCAGAGCCGCGGAACGCCTGCGTCATGCGATCGAGGATGGTCAGCGAGCTCGTGGTACCGAACCGCGCATCGGTGTCGACGGTATAGGACCGTCCGGACATGACCGCTTCGTTTTCCTGCTGCTGCTCGTTCATCGAGCGCGCGTCGCGGCCCTGAACCATTTTGGGATCGAAGCCCTCCGACAGGAAGATGACCTGTTTGCGTCCGGCGACGGCGCGCAGCGTCTTCGCGAGGTTCCCAAGCCCTTCGATTTCCTTCTCGGCCTGCGCCCGGTTGTAGAGCGAACCCGTGGCCCTGATCTGGTCCTGCCGCTCCTTCAGGTCTTCCTTTGCCGCGGCGGCCCCTTCGCGACTGGGCTCGCTCGAGTCGCGCGGGTTGACGAGATCCACGTTCGTGATCGTGCTGCCGAGCTGCAGGGGGTCGGTGCCGCGGAACGCACCGGGATCGCCGATCGCCGATGC
>JBBRMQ010000345.1:0-2712 GCA_038230775.1 Thermoanaerobaculia bacterium | reverse complement strand
CTGATTGGATGGCCGATTGGATGGTTCCCTTCGCCCGGACGATCGACGCGGCAAAGAAGTACGTCGTGTCGAGCACCCTGGACCGGGTCGATTGGAACGCGGAACTCGTGCGCGGGGATCTGCGCAAGGCCGTTCAGCAACTCAAGCGGGAGTCGGGCAAGGGACTGTTCGTGGGAGGTGTGAAGCTCCCACTGGCGCTAACGGAGTTGGGATTGATCGATGAGTACGAAGTCGTAGTGCATCCCAGACTCGCGGGCCACGGGCCGACGTTGTTCGCGGGGCTATCGAAGCATGTCGACCTGAAGCTCGTAAGCCGGCAGGAGTTCGCCTCCGGGGCAGTGGCGATGCGGTACGAGCCGAGAAGCTAGCCATCGGGCTTGCGAGCAATCCATGGTTCCCCGGTGCCCATCCCACGAACCGCCACGCCTCCTCAATCAGCCTCAGCTCGCCTCCCGCCATCCCTTATCTGTGAAATCTGCGTCGCCCCCAGGGAGCGGAGCGAGCGGGGTGGTTCCCTTCCGTCGCTGAGGTTTTTCTTACAAAAGTGCATCTTAAGTAGCTTTACTCTTGATACAGACTCAGACTCGATCTACGATCAGAGTGATGAAGTCCACCAGAGATCTCATGCGCGACCTCCTCGCCGCCCGTAGCGAAGCTACGGTTGCCGATATTTCGCTCGCATTGGGCCTAAACCAGGCGAACATCCGCCGCCACCTCGAAGTCATGCGCGCCGAGGGTCTGGTCGACGTCCGCATCCAGCGCCACGACATCGGCCGCCCGTCGTACGCCTACAAGTTGACAGAACGTGCGGAAGAGATGAGCGCCCACTATCCACGCCTCGTCAACCGCATGGTCAAGCAGCTCGCATCGCTGCCGGAAGCGGCGCCGCTGCTGGCGCAGGTCTTCGCCGGCGTCGCAGCCGATGTCGCTGGCTCCCATCGCTCGAAAGTGACGGGCGCCACGGTGGCCGAGCGCGTCGCAGAGACGAGTATGGTTCTTCAGGAAGAAGGCATCGTCGACCACTGGCGCAAGGACGATGATGGCTACCACCTGATGAACACGAGTTGCCCCTACAAGCGGGCGGCCGAGATCTCCGATGCGCCATGCCACGCCGACCACCAGGTCGTCGAGACCCTCGTCGGCGCCCCCGTCGAACAGGTGACACGCATCGTCGATGGCTACAGCGTCTGCGAATACGTCGTCCGCGAGATCCAGCACAACGCGAACGACACAGTCACCGCGATCGAGATAGCCGCCGCCGCAGGTGCCGAACAGACATAACGAGTTGACTCGTTATTATTCGCGAATGGTTTCTTGCGAATGCTTGCGAGTGATAGAGCGGGACGAAGGAAAGAGGACGGATGGCGGACGAACTTCTGAAAATCAGCGGCCTCACGGTCGCCGTCGAGGGCAAGCAGATCCTCAACGGCGTCGACCTCACGGTCAATCGCGGCGAAGTGCACGCGATCATGGGCCCAAACGGCTCCGGCAAGAGTACGCTCGCGAACGCTCTCATGGGCCACCCGCGCTACCAGGTGACGGGCGGCACGGTGCGCTTCAAAGGCGAAGACATCCTCAAGCTGTCGCCCGACAAGCGCGCGGCCGCCGGCATGTTCCTCGCCTTCCAGTACCCGACGAGCATCCCTGGCGTCACGATGGTCAACTTCCTCCGCCAGGCGATGAAGGCGGTGCGCGGTGAGGACGTTCCCGTCCGCGAGTTCCGCGAGAAGCTGCTCGCCACGATGAAAATGCTGAAGATGGACGAGCAGTTCGCCCGCCGCTACGTCAATGAAGGCTTCTCCGGCGGCGAGAAGAAGCGCGCCGAGATCCTCCAGATGGGCATCCTCGACCCCGATCTCGCAATCATGGACGAGACCGACTCCGGCCTCGACATCGATGCGCTGCGCACGGTTGCCGAGGGCATCAACGTCCTGACAACGCCGAAGCTCGGCGTCGTCCTCATCACGCACTATCAGCGTCTGCTGAACTACATCAAGCCGCAGTTCGTCCACATCTTGTACCAGGGACGCATCATCGAATCGGGCGGCGCAGACCTCGCGCTGCAGCTCGAAGACGAGGGCTACGATCCGATCATCGCGAAGTATGCGCCGGCTCTCGTCGGCGCTGGAGAGAAGGCCTGACCATGGTTGCCAAAGTGATGCCGGAGATCGCCGAAAAAGACGGCTACAAGTTCGGGTTCAACGATAACGACAACGCCACCTACTCCTATCGCACGGAGAAGGGCCTCAGCGAAGACGTCGTCCGCGAGATCTCGCGCGTGAAGAACGAGCCGCAGTGGATGACCGACTTCCGCCTGAAGTCCTACAAGCACTTCCTCGAGAAGCCGATGCCGACCGGCTTCTGGGGCGGCAGCATCCAGAACTACGATCTCGACTTCAACGACATCTACTACTACGCCCGTGCCTCCGACCGCCCCGAAGCCGACTGGTCCGACGTGCCCGAGTACATCAAGGACACCTTCGACAAGCTCGGCATCCCCGAGGCCGAGAAGAACTCGCTGATCGCCGGCGTCGGCGCCCAGTACGACTCCGAGGTCGTCTACCACAGCATCCGCGCCGACCTCGAGAAGCTCGGCGTCATCTTCACCGACACCGATAGCGCCGTCCGCGACTACCCGGAGATCTTCCAGAAGTACTTCGGCACAATCGTCCCGCCTGCCGACAACAAGTTCGCCGCGCTCAACAGCGCTGT
>JBBRMQ010000344.1:0-2714 GCA_038230775.1 Thermoanaerobaculia bacterium | reverse complement strand
AGGCTGGATCTTCAGCCCGATCGCGTGGGCCATGGGCGTCGCTCGCGAGGACATGTCCAGGGTCGGTCAGCTCCTCGGCACGCGCATGGTGCTCAACGAGTTCGTGGCCTTCGCCAACCTGGGCGAGATGATCAAGGCGAACCCGAATGCGCTGCAGCCGCGCAGCTTCATCATCACGACCTACGCCCTGTGTGGCTTCGCGAACTTCTCGTCGATTGCGATCCAGATCGGAGGGATCGGCTCGCTGGCGCCGTCGCGACGCGGCGACCTCGCGCGGTTAGGCCTGCGCGCGATGATCGCGGGCACGCTCGCCAACTTTCTGACGGCGACGATTGCGGGAATGTTGCTTTGAAGCGCGCTTCGCGCGCGTTGTCGGTTGTCAGTTGTCGGTTGTCAAAAACGAAGCGCGGTCCACGGGCGGTCGGGGACAACCGACAACCGACAACGCTTCACGCGCGTAGCGCCTGAAGCAAAGCGGACATGTCGGCAGGTAGCACAGCCTCGAACTCACCCTGCGGAATGCGCAGCTTCCACGCGTGCAGCGCCTGCCGGCCGAACGACGACAGCGCTTTCTGCAGGCGCTTGTCGGGAATGCCGCGCCACTGCGGGCCGGAGTAGAGCGCGTCGCCGACGATCGGATGACCGATGTGCTTGAGGTGCACGCGGATCTGATGCGTGCGGCCGGTGCGCAGACGGCAGCGGATGAGCGAGGTGTGGCGCAGGCTCTCGACGACTTCGTAATCGGTGACCGCGTTTCGTCCGCTGGCGACGACCGACATGCGTTTTCGATTTCGCGGATCGCGGCCGATGGGGGCGTCGATCGTGCCGCGCGAATTCTTCGGCGTTCCGTACACGATGGCGAGGTACTCCTTGCGCACGGCGTCCGTGTTCCACGCCGCGGTCAGCGCGCGGTGCGTCGCATCGTTCTTCGCAATCACCATGACGCCGCTCGTCTCTTTATCGAGCCGATGAACGATGCCCGGCCGCAGCTCGCCCCCGATCCCGCTCAGGTCCTTGACGTGAAAGACGAGCGCGTTGACGAGAGTCTGGTCGGCATGGCCAGCGGAGGGGTGAACGACGAGGCCGGCGGGTTTGTCGATGACGATGAGGTCCGCGTCGTCGTACAGAACGTGCAGCGGCAGATCCTGCCCCACGAGCCCGGTAGCCGCTGGAGGCGGCATCGCGACGTCGATCTGCTGTCCGGCGCTCACTCGAAATGAAGGCTTGGTTGTTGCTTTCCCATCGATCGCGACATGACCGTCATCGATCAGCGAGGCAAGAAAACTCCGGCTATGTTGCGGAATTGTTGCGGCCAGCACGCGATCGAGTCTTGCGCCGTCGTCTGCGGAAGAAATGGTGATGCGACGTGTTAAAGTCTCGGAGTTCATGTGACGTCTCGCCCGTCTCGCGCGTACCAGAAGGCGAAACGTTTCCTGGCAGTGTGACCAATTCCACGGAGTAAAGGGGAAATTATGTTCGTACGGAAACCCGTCATCGCCGCTGCACTCCTGTTCGTCGCGGGCAGCGCGATGGCCAGTAACTTCCGCGTTGCCGATCAGCTGTACCTGCCGGCCGCCGGGCATGTCACCGGATCCAGAGGTGAAACGTTCGTCACCGACGTGTGGCTCTCCAACCCGCAGGCTGAGGCCGTCGACGTTTCCGTGATCTACAGCAGCGGCGCTGCGGGATCACAGACTCCCTTCGACAAGGTCTTTACTCTGGCAGCCAACGAACATCGCGAAATCGTCGATTTCATGTCGGCGGCTCGCACTGCTGGCGGGCTCGGCCTGGCCAATGGAAGCTTCGGGCAGTTGATCTTCAACGGATGCAAGGCCGGCGGAAACTGTGATGTCGCCACGTGCGCCGGCGGCTCCAGCGGTGTCTGTGCCGACTTCCGCAATCTCAGCGTCGAGAGCCGCATCTACGCCATTCCTTCCGGCGGATCGGCCACGTCGCCGACGGCCGGACAGGGCTTCACCGGCATTCCCTGGTACAACTTCGTCTCCTCGGACGCGCAGGGCGCGGGCCTCGACAAGGTGATGATCACCGGCATCCGCAATACGGGCTCGGGGTTCGGACAGAACGGAACGTTCCGCACGAACATCGGCCTCGTCAACGCCTCGCAGTACTCCAGCACGCAGTTGCTCGTGAAGCTCTACGACAAGACCGGCGCGCAGATCGGCACCTACACCTCGCCGACCCTCGGACCTCTCGGCCAGCAGCAGCTGCCGGTCAGCTCGATGTTCGGCTCCTTCACCGGCGCCACAGCGACCAGCGCCTGGGTCACAATCGAGCAGATCAGCGTGCTTCCGACCGCGGATGCGAACGCGGCAGGATGCGGCGGCGGTTGCCCGTCGTTTCTCGCCTACGGGTCGCTCATCGACAACGGCAGCGACGATCCGACCACGCTCGAGACGCAGTACCTCGTCCCGCTCACCGACGCCGCGCAGCAGTGCATCTACAACCTGAGCTGCAAAGGCACGGTGAAGCTGCATCGCGCCGTCAAGCACTAATCGACTTCCTTCCGCATTCATGTAAGGCCGCGCTCGGGCGCGGCTTTTTTGTTTTTTCCTTTTTTTTCAGTTTATCCCGAGCAAAGCGAGGGATCTTTGGGGCAGCAGCGACAGAGGAACGGTTCATCGCAGCCGCACCGAAGGTGCCTCGCTGCGCTCGGCATGAACTGAATGAGCCTTTTTGTTTATCATTCGGTCCGT
>JBBRMQ010000343.1:0-2714 GCA_038230775.1 Thermoanaerobaculia bacterium | reverse complement strand
TCCAGTGTGTTCAGGACCAAGACCCCCTTGAATTTCGAATTTCGAATTTCGAATGAAGAATGCAGAATGAACGGCGAGTCCGTTCTCAATTCTTCATTCGAAATTCGAAATTCTTCATTCTGAAGTCCGTCCTCAGACCTCCATCGTGTTCAGGATCTTCTCCGTATCCGCCGCGGTCTGCTTGATCGACTCGACTCCGTCGAGGAGATCGTCGAGTTGACCGGAGAGCTCGGCCGGCGACTGCATCGTCACGATCTGGTCGGCGATCAGCTGGAACGAGTTCTCGATGAGATCGAGCTGCCCGCGCGCGACGCCGAGGTAGTTCTTGATGTCGCGGAGCTTTTCGATGCGTTTCATGATCACCGCGAAGTTCTTCTTCGCAATGTCGCGCTCGGCCTGCGGCGCTTTCTCGTTCGCGGCGCGCTGTTGCCAGCGGTCGCGGTCGCGCTCCAGCGCGTTGAAGTCGATCGCATCGAGATACCGCTCATACCGCGCACACGTCAGAGCCATCTCCAGGAAGGAGTCCGCAAGCTTGTTCGTCTTCACCAGCTCCCCGCGCAGCAGGTCGCCGGTAAACGAAGGATTCTCAGCCGCAAGGCGGTTGATGTCCTGCTGGCGCGCGAACAGTCCTTCGACTCTTTGCCTCTCCTCCAGCGTCAGACCCTTCATGCGCTGCGACCGATCCTGCGCTTCGAGCACCAGCCGGATCTTCTCGAAGCGCGGATCCCAGAGCAGCCGGCGCAGCGTCTTCGACTCCGGTGCATGGAGCAGCCACAACCCTTCCGCGCTCAGCGCCAGCACCGCCGGAATGGGATTGAGCGTCAGCACCGAGGCGGCGACGCCGCCGATGAGCAGCGAGAGGTTGTAGGGGTTGGAGAACGCCATCTTCAGATACGGCCGCTTGTCGAAGATGGCGTTTCGCACTGCATCCTTCGCCGTGTCGCGAATGGCGTTGGACAGCTCTGTCGACTGCGGCTTTGGCGGTTGGGCCACGCGCGTATTCTATGAGGAGGGTGAGTACAGGAGGTCGAGGACTTTCTTCTCGACGTTACGAAACTCCGGCGCGGACTTGAGGGCGATGTCGCGCGTCTGGAAGAAGGGGACGTCGACGCGATGCAGAATCCGCGTCGGCCGGGGTGACAGAACGTAGATGGTGTCGGCGAGGTAGACGGCCTCCGACACGTCGTGCGTGACGAAGAGAATCGTGTTGTCCTCGGTCCGCGATACGTCGAGCAAAAGGCCCTGCATGCCCCATCGCGTCTGCGGATCGAGCGCGCCAAACGGCTCGTCCATCAGGACGAGTTTGGGCTTGTTGATGAGCGTTCGCGCGATCGCGACGCGCTGCTTCATGCCGCCCGACAGGTCTTTCGGATAGCGATCGCCGAAGTCGGCCAGGCCCACGGCCTTGAGATAGCGCTCCGTCAGCTCGTCCTTTTGCGCTTTCGGTACGTGATGCAGGCGCGGTCCGTACTCGAGATTCTGACGAACGGTCAGCCATCCGAACGAGGTGTAGGTCTGGAACACCATGCCGCGCTCGCGGCTGACGTCGCTCACGGCCACTCCGTCGACGAGGATCTCGCCGCGCGTCGGCGGAAGGATCCCGGCCACCGCTTTGAGGATCGTGGACTTGCCGCAGCCAGAGGGTCCGAGAAAGACGATGATCTCGCCGACGCCGGGCTTGTCCGCGACGTCCAGCGTGATCTCCTTCACCGCCTCGGTGTGTTTTCCCGCGCGATCGATGTAGGTGACGCCGAGGTCGTTGATGCGGAGCTTGGGGGGCGTACCGGTGAGATCCGCTTTGTAGGTCGCGTGGCCGAGCTTTCTGTCCGTATCGACGGCGACGGTGCCTGGTTCGCCCGGCTTCTCGGTGCTCATAGCGTGTCCTCGCGCCAGCGGAAGAGAATCTGCGAGATCGTGCGGATGATGAAGTCGGTGAGCAGGCCGATGCCGCCGATGACGATCAGCCCCGCGAACGACCATGAGGCTTTCTGATGCGTGCGCGCCAGCTCGACCATGTAGCCGAGTCCGTGCTCCGGATTCACGGCTTCGGCGAGGATGACGTAGGTCCACGAGATGGCGTTCATGACGCGGAACGAGTCGAAGATCTCAGGCAGCGCGGCGGGGACGAGGACGGTGCGGATGACCTGCGCCTTCGACGCGCCTAACGTCAGCGCGGTCTGCACCAGCTCCTCCGGAACCGCGCGAATGGCGGAGACGACCACCGGCAGCAGGTAGACGAACACGCCCAGAAAGAGGAAGGCGATCTTCTGTTTCTCGTAAATGCCGAACCACAGGATGAGCAGCGGGATGAACGCGGAGATCGGCATGTAGCGCAGCGGCGCTGTGATCGATTCGAACAGGTGATGGATCGGCGCGAACGCGCCCATCATCACGCCGAGTGGCAACGCGATCGCCGAGGCGAGAAGGAAGGCCAGAGCGATGCGGCGCGTGGAGGTGAGGATCGCCGTCCACAGATCGTATTGAATGAAGAGCTGCAGCGTTCCGCGGATGGTCTCCGTCGGAGTCGGAACGAAGTCCGCGGGGACGAGACGGCCGTACGTGAGGATGCACCACCCGGCCAGTACGACCGTGGGCATCACGAACGCCAGCGCCAGCGCCGTGCCGCGTGAGACCGGTTGTCGGATGGCCCAGAGGGATTGCTTGCGCATTTTGGACAGCGTGTCATCCCGAGCGTAGCGAGGGACCGGTGTGGG
>JBBRMQ010000342.1:0-2769 GCA_038230775.1 Thermoanaerobaculia bacterium | reverse complement strand
GCTTCATGGTCCGTGACCGAGCTTGTCCTCGGAAAATTCGCGTTCGGAACGGACGACAGCGGCCAGGAGCTTCTCGTGCGGGACGACGAGGAAATCGTCGGATGGGATCCCGACCTGCGTCCGCATCGTGAAACGCATCGGTCCGCGCAGAAGTTTCTGGACTTCGTGCGCGCGACAACGCACGGCGCGCCGGCCAGGGAAAACTACGATGTGCCGGTGCGTCCGCTGCGCACGCAGCAGGCCGCCGCAACCTTGGTACCCAACGCCGCGCCGTACTCGGCAACGTCGTACACCATGTTGATCAGCGGCACGATGGGCGGGCGATGGAAGGTGTTCCCCAGTCCCGTCACGTGGTTTCGCGGAACGACCGCCGAGCCAGGTGCGCCTGGTGGTGGAGACACGGCAATCAACGTCGCATTCGGGTCGTGGAACGGCGACTGCGGCTCCAACGCGAATTACTCGTATGCGGGGATCGACAATGGCACTCATACGCAGGGACTGCACGGTGCTGACGGCGCGAACACGATTCTCTTCGAACGGGACATGACGTCCTACGGCGTCGGCCGGTTCAACTGCACGAGCACCACATACAGCGGAACACTCGGCCTCGGAGGTCTCACCAGCGCCTCGGGAACGAATGTCGTGAATGGCGAAACGTTCTCAACGACGCTCGAGGCCGACGTCGAGATGAATCAGGGACTGGCCAACTGCACGCTGCTCTTCAACAACGGCGATTTCAATAGTGCGGTGACGCACGAGGTCGGCCATACGCTTGGCTTCCGTCACGCCGATCAGGACCGCGCGGGCAGCGGCGCATGTACGAGCGATCTGTCGCTCGAGTGTTCCAGCCGCGCCATCATGACCGCCTTCGTGACCGGCGGCGTCAACGGAGCGCTGCAGACGTGGGACATCGACGCCGTACGCGCCGTGTATCCGGGAGGATCCTGCGGCGGTTCGCGAGTCAAAGGAGACTTCAATCGCGACGGCCGCTCCGACATCGTCTGGCGGAATCCTTCCGCGGGCGTGAGCAGCGTTTGGTTCTTGAATGGCCTTGTCGTCGGCGCCGGTTCGGGAACGACCTCGCTGCAGATTCCCGCGCCGTGGCAGGTTGCGGGCGTAGGCGATTTCAATGGCGACGGAGCGGCGGACATCGTCTGGCGCAACGCAAGCACGGGCGAGAACATCCTCTGGCTGATGAACGGAACGAGCGTCGTCAACGGCTCGGGGAACCTGCCGACGGTCGGCGGTGCGTGGACGATTGCCGGTGTAGGCGATTTCAATGCTGACGGCCGTTCCGATCTTGTGTGGCGCAACACGTCCACCGGTGATGACTCGATCTGGCTCATGGACGGGCTGACTATCCTGCCGGGCTCCGGTTCGCTTCCCACGATTCTTCCCCCCTGGCAGATCGTTGGCGTCGGTGAATTCTCCGGCGACGGAAAGTCGGATCTTCTCTGCCGCAACAGCGCGACGGGAGCGACGTCCATCTGGTTCATGAACGGCATCGTTCTGACCGCTTCGGTACCCACCAATCTGCAGATCGCGCCCGCGTGGCAAGTCGCTGCGGTGGGCGACTTCAATGGCGACACGTACGACGACATCGTCTGGCGCAACAGCGGGACGGGCGAGAACCTGATGTGGATCATGAGCGGCCCCAACGCCATCAGCGGATCCGGCTCGATGCTCGGGATCTCCGATCTCAACTGGAAGGTCGAGGCGGAGGGCGACTTCAACGGCGACGGCCGTTCCGATCTCGTGTGGCGCAACGACGTGACGGGCGTGACCTCGATCTGGCTCATGAACGGCACCGCCATCGGGCCCGGCTCGGGAACCCTCGCCACGGTGCCGCCACCCTACGTCATTGCCGGTCCCGGCCCACGATACTGAGCAGGTTGACTCCGGGCGGCGCGGATGGTTTCATCATCCCGGATGAGATCAGACTATCTACCGTTCGGAAGACCCTCATTTGGCGAGGGAGAAGAGCAGGCCATCGTGCGCGTTCTGCGCAGCGGCTGGATCGGCATGGGCGCCGAAACGATCGCATTCGAGAAGGAACTGGCGAGTTACGTCGGCGTCTCCGAAATGGTCTCCGTCAACAGCTGCACGTCGGCGCTCTTCCTGTCGCTGCTGGTCGAAGGAGTCAAGCAGGGTGACGAGGTCATCGTCCCGTCGATGACGTGGTGCAGCACCGCGAACGCCGCCATGTACCTCGGCGCCCGCCCCGTGTTCTGCGACGTCGATCCGAGCTCAATGTGCGCGACGTGGGAAACAATTGCGCCGCACATCACGAGCAAGACCAAAGCGGTCATCGTCGTTCACTACGGCGGGGTCGCCGCCGAGACCCGGAAGATCCGCGCGAACCTTCCGGAGAACATCGCGCTCATCGAAGACGCCGCGCACGCGTTCGGAACGCTGCACGCCGACGGCTCGATGGTCGGCAGCCACGGAAATCTCACCTGCTTCAGCTTCTACGCGAACAAGAACCTCAGCTGCGGCGAAGGTGGCGCGGTTGCGCTCAACGATCCTGTCCGCGCGGATCGGTTGCGTCGCCTCCGTCTTCACGCCCTCGCCACCGACGCCTGGAAACGGTTCCAGCACAAACAGCTTCTCGACATGGGTCTTCGCGAGCTGGGCTACAAGATGAATTTCACCGACATGCAGGCCTGCATCGGACGCGTACAGCTTCGTCGCCAAGGCGAATTTCACGAACGCCGGATGAAGATCGTGCGCATGTATCAGGAGCGGTTGCCACGGCTCCTGCCGGAGATC
>JBBRMQ010000341.1:0-2769 GCA_038230775.1 Thermoanaerobaculia bacterium | reverse complement strand
GGCGACGACGATGGCGGCCAGCGAGATCAGGCTGCCGAAGCCCATGCCGAGCACCGCCACGCCGCGATTGACCGGCACGTACGACGCGTCCCATTTGTCCTCCACCGCGCCCGATGAATAGAAATAGAGCAGATAGGGAGCGATGACGGCGCCGATGAGGCTCACGGCCATGAACCAGTATTTCGACGGATCGTGCGAAGGCATCGACGGCAGCGCGCCGGCGATCAACTCATGCGCCGGCGGGTGATGCACCCACGCCGCGATCACGAAACACAGCGTGACGAGACCGAGACCGGACGAGCTGTTCTCGATCGTGCTGAACGTCGAGCGCCAGAGAAAGACCCACACCAGCACGCCAACCGGCAGCGCGAGCAGTTGAATCGGCAATCCGCTCACGAGATGCAGGGCGAAGGCAATGCCGCCGATTTCCGCCGCCAGCACGAAGAGATGCACGATCGTCAGCACGACGAATGGCACGCTCCAGAACGTGAATCCGAAATGTTCCCGAATCGCGTCGGGCAGCGCTTTCTGCGAGACCGCCGAGAATCGTCCGGCCATCTCGACCAGCACGATGATGATCAGCGTGGCCAGGATCATCGCCCACATCAGTTGGAATCGGAACGACGATCCAGCCTGGGCGCAGGTGGCAATGTTGCCGACGTCGAAGAAGCCTCCGACGGCCGTCACGATGCCGAGGGCGAGCGTCATCGCCTTCTTCATTGCTGGAAGCGCTCCTCGATGTCGTGAAGTACCGCGTACGAAGCGGCGAAGTGCGACCTCGCGCGCGCGACCGCCGCGCGATCGCTGCGTTGAATCGCGCCGCCTAACTCGGCTGCGGCATCATCGGCGATGCGCAGTTGCGCCCGTACGGAGTCGCGGAGGCGCGCATCGGCCTTCGAAGAGTCAACGGTCTCCTGCGCCTTCTCGAGCTCCTTCTGCGCGCTCTTGAGAGACTCGCGGACGAACGAAGTGGGAACGCGATTGCCCAGCCAACTGTCCGACGCGAGATCGAGCGTCGCAATCCATGACGTCGCCGGATCGATGGCGTCCGCGAGCTTCTGATCGGGCGTCTGGCGGGAACAGGCGACGAGAAACGCGCCCAGAACGAGCCATCGTCGCATTCGCACGCCGGCGAGTTGAGCAATTGAGGTGCCGGAGCGCCGGCGTCCGCCGAGACGGCGGTGCTCCAGCAACACTCCAGCTCGGCGCTCGTATAGTGTGAGACCCAAATCGGAGGAACACCCAAGAATGAAGTTGCGCGCACTCCTTCTCTCTCTGCTCGTCACGATCCCGACCTTCGGCCAGGACGCCAAACCGGCGGAAAAGCCGCCCGCCGACAAGCCGGTCGCTGAAAAACCGGCCGAGCCGCCGGCGAAATTCATCCGACAGCACAAGATCCACATCGGCGCGACCGACCTCGCCTACACATCGACGTCCGAAGAGATCTACCTCAAGGACAACGACGGGAAGAACACCGCGAGCTTCTTCACGATCGCGTACACCAAGGACGGGGTGGCGAATCCGGAGACCCGGCCGCTGACGTTCGTTTTCAACGGCGGCCCCGGCTCGGCCTCGATGTTTCTCCATTTCGGGCTCGTCGGTCCGAAGCTGCTGGACATCCCGAGCGACGCCGGCGATCCGGGCGCGCCGCCGTACAAACTGCGCGACAACCCTTCCACGATCCTGCGCGCGACCGATCTCGTGTTCATCGATCCGGTCGGCACGGGCTTCAGTCACGCGATGGGCGACAAAAAGGGCGAAGACTTCTGGGGATTCGAGGAAGACGCGGACTCCGTGGCGGAGTTCATTCGCATGTTCATCACCCGCCACAACCGCTGGAACTCCCCAAAATACATCCTCGGCGAAAGCTACGGCGGAATCCGTACGTCGATGCTGATTCCGCGTCTGCAGGGCGATCTCAACGTGGGGTTGAACGGCGCGATTCTCATCTCACCAGCGATCAACATGGCGACGCTGCCGTTCATCACCGCCGGCAACGATCAGAGTTTTGCCACCACGCTTCCGGCCCTCGCCGCGGTCGCGTTCTATCACCACCGCCTCGGCGATCAGTGGAAGGACCTGCCGTCGCTGCTCAGCGAAGTCGAACATTTCGCCGGCACCGAGTATCTGACGGTGCTCTTCCAGGGGGACAAGGTGGACGCCGCGACGAAGGACCGCATCGCGGAGAAGCTGCATCGCTACATCGGACTGCCGAAGGACTACATCGTCCGCAGCAATCTGCGCGTTCAGGCCTTCCGCTTTGCCAAAGAGCTCCTTCGCGATCAGGGAAAGACGCTGGGCCTTCTCGACGGGCGTTACTCGCAGAGTGAGCTCGACAACGTGGCGGAGCTCGGCAACAGCGATCCGTTCAACGCCAAGACCGGCCCCGTCTACGCCTCCACCTTCCAGAGCTATCTCCGCAACGACCTCGGCGTCGACCTCGAGAAGCGCTACATCCCGGGCAACAACGAAGCGAATCGCAAGTGGAAGCGGCCCTCGAACGGGCGCGGCGCGTTTGCCGGATTCGTCGACGTGACCGACTCGCTGGCGCAGGGAACGAAGGACAACGAGGCTCTGCGCGTGTTCTCGGCGGCGGGATATCACGACCTCGTCACGTCGTACTTCGCGAACAAGTACATGCTGGAGCACAGCGGCATCGACGCCGATCACCTGACGCTCAAGGACTATCCGGGCGGACACATGATGTATCTGTACCGTCCGTCGCTCGACCAGCTCTCGAACGACATCGTCGCCTTCATCGAGGCGGGC
>JBBRMQ010000340.1:0-2796 GCA_038230775.1 Thermoanaerobaculia bacterium | reverse complement strand
GGTTGTTCAAGCTCAATGCCACGATCGTGTTCACGTGGGGCCTGATGCTGGTGCTGTCCGCCGGATCGATGCTCATCACGCGCCGTCTGTCGCAGGGGATGGAACGCTCGCGCTGGCAGAATCTCCTGGAAATCGTCGTCACCGGCATCACCACGCAGATCGCTGAAGTCGGATTGAAGGATCCGAAGCCGTATCTTGGCGTCCTCGGCACGCTCTTCATCTTCGTCGCCGCGGCCGCCCTGGCCACGATTCTCCCCGGATACGAGCCGCCGACGGCCTCGCTCTCGACGACCGTCGCGCTCGCGTTGAGCGTGTTCGTGGCGGTGCCGCTGTTCGGCATCGAAGCCGACGGGCTCCGCGGTTACCTCGGCTCGTACATGCAACCGACGCCGCTCATGCTCCCCTTCAACATCATCAGCGAGCTGTCGCGCACTCTCGCACTGGCGGTGCGCCTCTTCGGCAACATGATGAGCGGAGCCATGATCATTGGCATCCTTCTCACGATTACGCCGTTCGTCTTTCCCATCGTCATGACCCTGCTCGGCCTCCTAACCGGGATGGTCCAGGCGTACATCTTCAGCATCCTGGCCGCGGTGTACATCGCGGCCGCCACGCGCGCGCGTCGGCCGAAGCCGGCGGCCGACGCCGCGTAGTGCACGAAATCACCAATTCCAGGGAACACCATGGACAGCATGACTCTCGTCGCGGTCACATCGATCATCTGCGCCGGCCTCACCACGGCCATTGGCTGCATGATGCCCGCGTTGAGCGAGGGTAAATCAGTCGCGAGCGCGCTCACGGCGCTCGCGCAGCAACCCGACGCCTCGGCCACGATCACGCGAACGCTGTTCGTCGGCCTCGCGATGATCGAATCGACGGCCATCTACTGCTTTGTCGTCTCGATGATCCTGATCTTCGCCAATCCATTCTGGAACCACGCTCTCGCCGCCGTTGCGGGCAAGTAGCGGTGCTCATCGACTGGTTCACCGTCGGCGCGCAGGCGCTCAACTTCCTGATCCTCGTCTGGTTGATGAAGCGGTTCCTGTACCAGCCCATCCTCAGCACCATCGACGCACGGGAGAAGAAGATTGCCGCCGAGCTGGCGGACGCCGCCGCCAAGAAGGCCGAGGCCAGCAAGGAACGTGACGAGTTCCAGCACAAGAACGAGGAGTTCGACAAGCAGCGCGCCGCGCTGCTGTCCAAGGCGACGGACGAGGCCAACGCTGAGCGCGAACGATTGCTCGACGAAGCCCGGAAGGCGGCGGACGCGCTGCGCGAGAAAAATCTCGACGCGATGCGCAGTGAGGCGAAAACGCTGCGTCAGGCGATCAGCCAGCGGACGCAGCACGAAGTATTCGCCATCGCGCGCAAGACGCTGGCCGATCTTGCGACCGTCAGCCTGGAAGAGCGCCTCGGTGAGGTGTTCACGCGCCGCTTGCGAAAGATGGATGAAGCGCCGAAAGCCAGTCTCGGCGCCGCACTCAAGACGGCCACCGCACCCGTGGTCGTGCGAAGCGCGTTCGAACTGCCGCCGGCGCAGCGCACAGCGATCCGGAATGCGATCAATGAGACGTTCTCCATCGACTCCCACCCACGATTCGAGACGTCGCCGGACCTGGTGAGCGGTATCGAGTTGACGACGAACGGTCAGAAGGTGGCGTGGAGCATTTCCGACTACCTGACCTCGATGGAGAAGGGCGTTGACGAGCTCCTCGCGGCGCACGACAAGGCGGACCCCACGCAGCCACCGCCTGCCCCTACGCAGCCAGCGCCTGCACCCGCACCGCCGGAGCCGAAGGCCGCATGAGCAGCGCGCCCGACAGCCTCGAGCAGGTCTTCGATCGCACGTTCGCGGACATCCGCGAGGCGCAGGCTGCTTTCACTCCCCGCCTCGCCGGACGTGAAATCGGCGTGATCACGAGTGTCTCGACGGGCATCGCGAGAATCGCCGGCCTGCCCAACGTCGGATCAGACGAGCTGGTCGCCTTTCCCGGCGGCGTGTTCGGCATCGCGTTCAACGTGGATGAGCACGAGGTCGGTGTGGTGTTGCTGGGCGACTACTGGCATTTGCATGCGGGCGATGAGGTCGAACGCACGGGTCGCGTGCTCGACGTCGCCGTCGGTGACGCGCTCCTCGGACGCGTGATCGATCCGCTCGGCAAGCCGCTCGACGACAAGGGACCGGTGCGCTCGACCGCACGGCTGCCCATTGAACGTCCGGCTCCAGCGATCATGGACCGCGCGCCCGTCACAGTGCCGCTCGCATCCGGCCTGAAGGTCATCGACGCGCTGATTCCCATCGGCCGCGGCCAACGCGAGCTGATCCTCGGCGATCGGCAGACCGGCAAGAGCGCGATCGCGATTGACACGATCGTCAACCAGCGCGGACAGAACGTCGTGTGCGTGTACTGCGCGATCGGCCAGCGTGCGTCGGCGGTCGCCAAGGTGGTGGCCAGTCTCGGCGAGCGAGGCGCGATGGCGTACACCATCGTGATCGTCGCGGAAGGCAACGATCCGCCCGGACTATCGTACATTGCGCCGTATGCGGCCACGAGCATCGCGGAGCACTTCATGGAAGCCGGCCGCGATGTGCTGATCGTGTACGACGATCTCACGCATCACGCACGCGCCTATCGCGAGATCTCGCTGTTGCTCCGCCGGCCGCCCGGCCGCGAAGCCTTTCCCGGCGACATCTTCTACAGTCACTCGCGCATGCTCGAGCGCGCCACGCACTTGCGCGAGGATCTGGGCGGCGGATCGCTGACGGCACTGCCGATCATCGAAACCGAAGGGCAG
>JBBRMQ010000339.1:0-2797 GCA_038230775.1 Thermoanaerobaculia bacterium | reverse complement strand
GGCAAGACGACGCTGATGCAACTCATCGCGACGATCACGCGACGGAGCCGACGCTGGAAAACGCGTATCTCCACAATGAGACGCGGCGAGTGAACTTTTTCGGTGCGAACGAAGTTCGTAGCCCTTTTCCCCGCGAGCAGGGAGAAGGTGCGCGAAGCGCGGATGAGGGGCTGTGATCACGGAATCGACCCCCGGTTGAGACGCGGCGAGTGAACGCCCCTCACCCGGCCTTCGGCCACCCTCTCCCCGCGTTGCGGGGCGAGGGCCAACAAAATGACTTTTTCGGTGCGAACGAAGTTCGTAGCCCTTCTCCCCGCGAGCGGGGAGAAGGTGCGCGAAGCGCGGATGAGGGGCAGTCGGTTGAGACGCGGCGAGTAAACCTTCTACACTGCGCGGCACATGGCGATGCCGAAGGTTTCCCTCACCACCAAGATCTTCATCGGCCTGATCCTGGGCGTGCTCGTCGGCTATCTGAAGCCGGAGTGGGGCACGGCGTTGCGACCGCTCTCGCTGCTGTTCCTGAATCTCATCAAGTCGGTGATCGCGCCGTTGATCTTCTCGACGCTGGTGATTGGAATCGCGGGGACGGGCGACATCCGTCAGGTCGGCCGCATCGGACTGAAGTCACTGGTCTACTTCGAAATCGTCACCACGTTCGCGCTCTTCATCGGACTCGGCGCCGTCAACCTGACGAAGCCAGGTGTCGGCGTCTCGCTCGCGGGGAGACACCTCGAGGAAAACAAGGCCGTTCTGGCGGATCGCGCGAAGAAGCTCTCGGATGAAGCGCGCGCCGCGGCGCAGCGAGGCGACAGCGCGCTGGCGGCGTCGAAGGCGTCCGAGGCGGCCGATGTGGTTGGCAAAGGCCTGACGGCGCCCGATCCTCCCGCCAAGCCGCAAAAGCTCGGCGACATCATCACGCACCTCGCACCGGCGTCGATCATCAAGGCGATGGCCGAGGGCGATGTGCTGCAGATCGTGGTGTTCTCGGTGCTGTTCGCGCTGGCGGTGACGAGTATCGGCGAAAAGGCGCGGCCGATCATCACCTGGTGCGAGTCGCTGGCGGACATCATGTTTCGCTTCACCGAGTTCGTGATGAAGTTCGCACCGATCGGCGTCGGCGCGGCGATGGCCAACACCGTCGGCCACTCCGGCCTCAGCGTGCTGCGCAACCTCGGCATGCTCGTCGGCACGTTGTACGGCGCGCTCATCGTGTTCCTGTGCTTCGTTCTTCTGCCGGTGGCGCTGCTGTTCCGCGTGCCGCTGCGCGATTTCTTCCGGGCGGTGAAGACACCGGCGACGATCGCGTTCGCCACGACGTCCTCGGAATCCGCGCTGCCGAAGGCCATGGAGAACATGGAGCGCCTCGGCGTTCCGCGTCGCATCGTGGGCTTCGTCCTACCGACGGGCTACAGCTTCAACCTCGATGGTACGACGTTGTACCTGGCGCTGGCATCGATCTTCGTCGCGCAAGCCGCGGGCGTGCACCTCTCGTTCGGGCAGCAGATCGTCATGCTGCTGACACTCATGCTCACCTCGAAAGGTGTCGCCGGTGTTCCGCGCGCGTCGCTGGTGATCCTTCTCGGAACGCTCGCTTCCTTCAACCTTCCGGCCGAAGGCGTGATCGTCATCCTCGGCGTCGACGAGCTGATGGACATGGCGCGCACCGCGGTCAATGTGATCGGCAACTGCCTGGCGACCGTCGTGATCGCGCGATGGGAAGGGGCGTTCCGCACAAACGAGTGGATCGCCGAAGAGGCGGATCTCGAGCAGGTCACGGGACAGCCGGCGATCGTCAGTTAGCTCCCAAAGGAACGGGCTTCGGCCCGTTCCAATCGGCAGCCATTACTCTGACGTTCGAACGATCCGTCCCAGGTCGCCGCCGGCCGGCCGGAGGTCGATGAAGTTGAATGGGATGCTTCGCGCGGTCAACGGATCGACGCCCTCGCTGATCTGAAAGTGAAGGTGCACGAAGTTCGAGTCGCCGGTGTCGCCCACGGCCGCGATCTGCTGCCCCGCGGTGACGTGATCGCCTGGCTTGACGAGGACGCTGCCGGTTTTCAGATGATTGTAACTCGAGCACTCGCCGCCGTTGTGCTGAATCACGACATAGTTTCCGATCAGAGCTCTGTACGGATCGCTCTTCATCATCGCGAGGTTGTATGCGGTCAGGCGCGCGTCGTACGCGTCATCGCTTTCCCCCGAACGCTGGAGTCGCACGTCGTAGTTCTGCGTCGCGGTGTTCTCGAGCGCGACCACCACTCCGTCGGCGGCAGCCATCACCGGAGCGCCGAACGCGTAGAAATCGGCGGCCGAGCGGCCGTCGGTGCGCCACGGCAGACCGTTGTCGCCGAACTTGAAGAAGTCGACCGCGAACTCCGTGTTCGCGTTCCATCGATGGTGACTGGTGATGTCCTGCGCGCCGCGCATGTACCACACACCGTTGAGCGGCGAGCGATAGCCGTGCGGGGCTGCTTGCGATATCGGAATGACTGCCGTGGCGTTCGCGCCTTTGGCGAACGCGCGCACACGGACCGCGGTCGGCATGCCCTGCACTGTGAGAAAAACGTTCTTGATTGCCGCGACCTGACGCGGGGTCAGGTTCGAGCTCGTCCCGATTGCGAGATGAGCGTCGCGCAGGTGATCCCATGGAAAGTCGGTGTCCATCTGCGCGCTGGCCACCTGTCCGTTCTTGCCGATGGCGGCAGTGGTGTCGCGGATTTCTCGGGCGCTGATCGTTCGCGTCTCCACGATCGCATCGCCGTCGAGGACTTCTACCTCGGCCCTGTCGATGGAGAGC
>JBBRMQ010000338.1:0-2909 GCA_038230775.1 Thermoanaerobaculia bacterium | reverse complement strand
TCGACCCTCGGTCAGCAGCTGATCGACGCGCGCATTGGCGTAGGAGCCGCGATTCTGACCTTCCGGCGGCGTGTTCTTCGAGTTGAAGAGGACGTAGTAGAAGTCGGGATCGGCGATTCCGTTGCGCGACAGCGAGTACATCTGGAAGTTGCCCTTGCCGATGTCGGCGAAGAAGGTCGACATCTCGTTCGACTGGATCTGCATCTTGATGCCGACCTGTTGCAGCATCTGCTGGATGACCTGCGCGCGCGAATTCGCCTCCGCATCGGTTGAGGTCTTGAACGTGAACGAGAAACCCTTCGGATAACCGGCCTGCGCGAGGAGCTGTTTTGCTTTCGTCGGGTCGTACGGATACGACGGCAGGCTGTCCGGCCGCGCCCAGTGCCCCTTCGCCAGCATCGTCTCGGTGGGTTCCGCGAATCCGCGCTGGATGTCCTTGATGATGCGATTGCGATCGATGGCGTAGGTCACCGCCTGGCGTACCAGCGGCTTGGCGAAGATCGGGTCGCGCAGGTTCATGCAGATGTACTGGTAGACCGATCCCGGCGAGCGCACGACCTTGAAGTCCTTATTGCTCGCGAACTCCGGCACGTTCTCGAACGCGATCTGATTCACCTCGAAGTTGACCGTCCCGCGGCGCATTTCCAGCATCATCGTCGTGAGGTCGGGGATGATGCGGACCACCACGTTCTTGATTTTGGGCGCACCGAGGTGCCAGTCGTCGAAGGCCTGGAGGACGACGCGGTCATCGGGGCGGAACTCGATCACCTTGTACGGCCCGCATCCGATCGGCTTCGTCTTGTAAGTGTTCGTGTCGGCGCCCGTCGGAAGGATGCCGAGCGTGAGATTGTCGAAGATGCCGGCGTTTGGCTCCTTTAATTTGAAGATGACGGTCATGTTGTCCGGCGTCTCGATGTGATCGACCGCCGCGTACCCGGACCGCTTCGACGTGACGAATTTGGGGTCCATCAGCGAGTCGTACGTCCATTTGACGTCCTTCGCGGTCACCGGCTGCCCGTTGTGGAACTTCGCGTTGGGATTCAGGTGGAAGACGATCGTCTTGTCGTCCGGTGTTTCCCATTTCTCGGCCACATCGGGCGCGTAATCGAAGTTGGGCGTGACCCGAACGAGGCCGCTGTAAATCAAATCGAACATGCGGCCCGAGGCGTTGTCGCTGCCCACGCGGCCATCGAGGTTGGTTGGGGACGACTTCAGCGCGATGACGAGAGTGTTCTTATCCGTCGCGCCACCAGCGGCGATATTTTTCTCACCACCACCGCACGACACGAGAGCGGCACACACAAACAGCGACAGAAGTTGCTTGAAATGCATCAATTCACCTCACCGACGACGGCGTTCGTTCAAGTATGATGCCGCCGGATGCGCTCCCTTCGTTTTCTCGTTGCGCTCGCGGTCTGCATCCCTGTTTTCGCACAGCAGAAAGTCATCGTCCTCGGCTTTGACGGCGTCGACGCGCGCTACACCGAGAAGTGGATGAATGAAGGTAAGTTGCCGAATCTCGCGCACTTGCGCGAGATGGGCACCTTCCGCCCGCTGCGGCCCACGGTTCCGGCTCAGACTCCGGTGTCGTGGTCGACGTTCTCAACAGGAATCGACCCTGGCCGCACCGGCATCTTCGATTTCCTACGCCGCGATCCGAAGACGTATCTGCCGGTCTTCGCCGCCTTCGACACGATCGACGAACCATTTCTACTCGGCCGGAACAACGCGATCGCGGCGGCGGCGATCGTCTTGGTTCTGTTTGCTCTGATCGCGCTCTTCTTCCGTCGCACGATCCGCATCGCGATTCTGATCGTCGCGTGCGTGATCGCAGCAGGGACGTTTGCGCTGACGAAGAAGTGGATTCCGGAGACGCGTCCCGGTGTCATCAATCGCCGGCAGGGGATTCCGTTCTGGGAAGTGGCGGCGAACGCCGGCAAGAAAGCGCGTGTGGTGCACATCCCGGTGACCTTTCCGGCGCACGATTTTCCCGCCGGTGAGATGCTCTCGGGACTGGGAGTTCCCGACGTCTCCGGCCGCGTCGGCAAGCCCTTCTTCTTCACCTCGGAGCTCGACTTCCGCCGTTCGGGAAACAACGAGTTCTCGATCCAGGTGGTGCAGCTCGAAGACAACAAGGGTGTCGTCAACACTTCGATTCAGGGCCCGCCGAACAAGTTGTTCAAGGACCCGCCGTACATCTCGACACCGATGAAACTCACGGTGGCGAACGATCGCAACTCGGTGGAGATCGAAGTCAGCGGCCAGCGGTTCACAATGCGGCCGGGCCAGTGGAGCGGCTGGACCGAGTTCGTCTTCGCGTTCAATCCGCTGGTGAAAGTGCACGGCATCAGCCGTTTTCATCTCATCGCATCGCAGCCGGAAGTGAAGCTGTATCTGTCGCCGATCAACTTCGATCCGCGCAGCCTGCCGCCCGGATTCAAGATCTCGTCGCCGACGAACTGGGCTCCTCAGCTGGCGAAGGAACAAGGCCTGTACAAGACGCTCGGCTGGCAGATCGACACGTGGGCGATCTCGGAAGGCTTCGCGAGCGAGCAGATTTTCTGGGACGACATGACGTGGACCGTCACGCAGGACCGCAAGATGTTCGACGCGTTCCTCGAGCGCGACGACGATCTGCTCGTGCAGCAGTTCGAGTTTCCTGATCGCGTCGGGCACGTGTTCTGGCGCATCGTCGATCCGACGCATCCGGCCTACGACGCCGCCGTCGCCGCCAAGTGGAGCAACGCGTTGCTGAACGCCTATCAGCTGATGGACGCCATCGTCGGCGACGCGATGCGCGCCGCGGACAAGCACCACGCGTCGTTGCTCATCCTCTCCGATCACGGCTTCGCGTCGTTCCGCAAGTCGGTCAACTACAACACGTGGCTGGTGCTGAACGGCTACATGAC
>JBBRMQ010000337.1:0-2916 GCA_038230775.1 Thermoanaerobaculia bacterium | reverse complement strand
CAAGGTCTCGATCGCCACCTTGTAGCCCTGTCCGACCGGGCCGAGGACGTTTTCCGCCGGCACCTCGACGTTGTCGAGAATGAGCTCGGTGGTGCTCGATGCGCGAATGCCGAGCTTGTCCTCCTTCTTGCCGACGGAGAATCCTGCAAAGCCGCGCTCGACGATGAACGCGGTGATGCCGCGATATCCCGCCGATGGATCGGCGTTGGCGAAGACGATGTAGACCCCGGCTTCCGCGCCGTTCGTGATCCACATCTTGCGGCCGTTCAGAATCCACGCATCGCCCTTCTGCTCGGCGCGCGTGGCCAGGGCGAACGCATCCGATCCGGAACCCGGTTCGCTCAGCGCATAGGCGCCAATGGTGTCGCGCGTGAGGCGCGGGAGGTACTTCGCCTTCAGGGCGTCGCTGCCGTACCGGGCGATGGGATAGTTGACGAGGGTGTTCTGGACGTCGATGAGGATCGCCGCGGCCGCGTCCACCTTGCTCACTTCTTCCACGGCGAGGGCCACCATGAAGAGCGAGCCGCCGGCACCACCGTACTGCTCACCGACCTCGATGCCCATGAGTCCCATCTCGAAGTACTTCGCGATGAGCTCCGGATCGATCTTGCCGGCGCGCTCCATTGATGACACGCGCGGCCTGACCTCCTCGGCCGCGAAGCCGGCCACGGCATCGCGAAAGGCCTCCTCGTCGTCCGAGAGAAGCGTGAGGGCCGGGTGCGTGACGGATACGGCGTTGGACATTGGTGCGATTATGCGCTGATGGTGGACGCCATGGGCACCTGGGGTGCCTCACTGGAAACCGGCCGGCAGCGACAGGCGTCGCCGCACGCGGTACCGGACTGGGAGGAGTGCCAGCAACGCGTGGCCTCCTCGCTACCGAGCGGATGCACGATCGGCAGGCCGGCGCGATCGAGGATGAGCTCCGCCAGCTTTTCATGGACGCCCAACGCGTTCGTCACGCGTACCTCGAGCGCCGGATACGCGGCGGCGGCCGCCGCGACCATGCGCGGAATGTCACCAGTGGAATGCTTGCCGGGCGAAAGCATGTAGGGGAAGCAGATCACTTCCGTCGCGCCCGCCTCGACGCAGCTACGCAGGCCGACGTCGATCGAGGGCTCCGCGAGCTCCATGTGGGCATACCGGGCAATCACGTGGCTGCCGGCCATGGCCTGTACCATGTTCGCCATGCAGTCCATCATCTCATTGGCCGCGTCGCGACGCGAGCCGTGGTCGATCAGCAGGATTGCTTTCACACCTTCTCCGTTGCTGTGGCTGTAGGAGGTGAAAACTACTACGGTGGCGGGGTGCCGTCATGGAGGCGACGCGGCGATCTTGCGACTCACCTACAACCCAACGGCTCTGTCCACACCGTACCACGCCGCGTACTGGGCGACCGCACTTGGTATCAACGATGCCGGCGGCTCCGTCGCCGACCTGTCGCGCTCATTGGCGAACGCACGCGTGGACCTCAATCCGCACCAGGTGGATGCGGCCCTATTTGCCATCCGGTCACCGCTGTCGAAGGGTGTGATCCTCGCCGATGAGGTGGGCCTGGGAAAAACGATTGAGGCGGGGCTCGTCCTTGCGCAACGATGGGCGGAACGGCGTCGCAGAATCCTCCTGGTCGTTCCGGCCAGCCTGCGAAAGCAATGG
Source organism: Thermoanaerobaculia bacterium (assembly GCA_038230775.1). Classification (GTDB taxonomy): domain Bacteria; phylum Acidobacteriota; class Thermoanaerobaculia; order Gp7-AA8; family Gp7-AA8; genus JBBRMQ01. The sequence continues at coordinate 1,260 of JBBRMQ010000337.1, read as the reverse complement.
CACGAAGAGCTACGGCAGAAGTTCAGCTTGCCAGCGACGATCATGGACGGAAAGACGGCATCGGCGGAACGCGCATCAGGCCGCCAGCGCCCGTTTGACCGACACGATGAGATCATCATCACTTCCTACCAGTTCGCGGCGGCGCATGCTGATGAGGTCGGGAGCATCCCATGGGATCTCGTTGTCTTCGACGAGGCGCATCGGCTCCGCAATGTGTACAAGCAGGGAAGCCGCATTGCGGGAGCGCTCCGTGACGCGACAGAAGGCAGGAAGAAGCTCCTGCTCACGGCGACACCGCTCCAGAATTCGCTCCTCGAGCTGTACGGTTTGGCCAGCTTCCTCGATCCGCATCTTTTCGGTGACGAGCGCTCCTTTCGCGAGCAATTCGGCGGTGGCGGCGGACTCGATGCTTCGCGCGCGAGTCAGTTGCGCTGGCGTCTTCGCGGTGCGATGACGCGCACACTTCGCGCCCAGGTGCTCGAGTATGTGCGCTTCACGAATCGTATCCCGATCACCCAGGACTTCCGGCCGAGCGATGCCGAGCAGCGCCTGTATGATCTCGTGTCGGAGTATCTCCAGCGTCCAGTGCTCGCAGCGATTCCATCAGGGCAGCGCGCGCTGATCACTCTGGTGCTGCGGCGACTGCTGGCCTCCTCCACGTTCGCCATCGCCGCTACGTTGCGCACGCTGGTGGAGCGGCTCGAGCTGATGCTGCGTGACCGCGATCCCGTCCCCGTCGCCGCGCTCATCCTGCCCGACCTGGATGAGATGGACGACCTGGCGGAAGAATTTCTTCCGCAGCAAGCCGGATTCGACCTCGTGTCGCGCGATGAGATGGTGACGGAGCTCGCTGATCTCCGCAGCTTTGCCCAGCTCGCGGAATCCATAACCGTCAACGCGAAGGGCGTCGCGCTGCTGGCCGTCCTGGCCACAGCACTCGATCGCGCTGAAGGACTGGGAGCGGCGCGAAAAGCCGTGGTGTTTACCGAATCTCGGCGCACGCAGGAGTATCTGTCCAGGTTGCTCGAAGCCAACGGATACGCCGGACGGGTCGTGCAGTTGAACGGATCCAACAGCGACGCGAACGCGCGCGCGCTGTACTACAGGTGGACGGAGGAACATCGCGGCACGGCGGCGGTCACCGGCTCGCGTCCTATCGATACCCATGCGGCCATCGTCGACGCCTTCAAGGGCGACGGAACTATCCTCATCGCCACGGAGGCCGCGGCGGAAGGCGTGAACCTCCAGTTCTGTTCCCTT
>JBBRMQ010000336.1:0-2929 GCA_038230775.1 Thermoanaerobaculia bacterium | reverse complement strand
TGGAACGCCGCCGCCCCCGGCGACGTTTCTCTTTTGGGGGTCGTGAAGATGCTGGCCAGTACACTTTTGGTGCTTTTTTGCGCGCAGGCACCCGCGCCGGTAAGCGTCACAGTCCGTGAAACCACTTCCCGGAAAAGTACGACGTACACCTATCGTGTCGTCAACCGGACGCGACACAGGATCGTTGCTGTGAGAATCGGATACGACTCTGGCCGGCAGCAGCCGCAGCTCGCGACCCTGCCTGCAGGCTGGACGTTTCAGGAAGGTCTCGCCGCGAATACCGCCGGCGGACCTGCCGGCTGGAGCGTGCGACTCGTCACGACCGAGGAGAATCCGAAGTTCATGCTCGAGTGGAGTAGCGAGCATGCGACGACCTCGGACATCGCTCCCGGAAAGAGCGCGAGCGGATTTCGGATCAGGCTCCCGCGCGCGGCGCCCGAGTACCGCAAGCCGATGTTCGAAGTCGTGCTCGACGGCGCAACGCGTCAACAAGGGATTGTCAAGCTCGAACGGTAAGACTTATTTGTATTGCTCTCCGAATCGATTTAGCAATAATGCATGACTGCAGCAAATAAGTCCAAATCAAAATCGGAGAATCGATGAAAACCGCATTGCGAACCATGTTCGCTCTTTGTGCAACTCTCGCCCTTGCAACGGCGACTTTTGCCCAGACGGCCCGCATAGCACAAATCGTCGCTGTCACCCCCGGAGGAGTTCCCGTCGTGACCTCCAGTTCCGGGACTGGTGGTGTCAGCGCGATGATCGGCCGCTGGGATACGCCTTACCCGAATGCTGCCAGCGGCGCGCCAGCGCCCGGGCTGGAACCCTCCGGAGCGAGCACGCTGACGATTGACATTGATGTCAACGACGGCGGGCTGGTCAGTTTCAGCTACAAGTTTCTCACCTATGACGCCGGAATCTACGACTGGTTCGATGCGTACATGGTGACCCCAACCGGGACCATCCCGCTTGTCACGCAGTTCGGAAAACCGGGCAGCGATTACGGCACGTATTGGGAGAGCTCGCAGGTCGTGATGACGCGTTCTCTCAATCAATGGCGTAACCAGCGTGTCAGTTTCGTCTTCTCCGTGCAGCAGGACGGCTGGGGCGATCAATCGGCAACCCGTATCGACAACTTCGATGTTCGAACCTGCCAGATCCCGCCATTGACGGAGATCACGGATACGGCGGCGCTGAACTTCGAAGCAGGAAACACCGTTAACACATCCGGCCTCAACGCCACGATGACAGCCGGGCTGAGCTGCCTGCAGGGTGCCGCGAGTGCTGCCGGCGGAAGCGTGACGGTCAACTCGGCTTACCGTCCGCCCGCATACCAGGCACATCTTCGCGAAGTATGGGACCGCTGGAACGATCTACGAAACCGTCGCGATCCGGAATGTGCGAACTTGCGTACAGAAGTACAAGCGGAATTTCAACGCCATGGACTGCTGCTCACGCAGCGTCCGGCAGCGGCGAGCGCGCACACACGTGGCGAAGCGTTCGACATCAACTGGAACCTGCCGGCGGGCGTCAGTATCGACACGCTCGCGACGAACTGCGGATTGCAGCGGCCCTTTGCCACAGATCCCGTTCATTTCATCGCCCGGTAGTTGCGGAAGAGGAGAGCAACCATGAATGACAAACGAAACGAAACCCGGCACCTGCGATCGTTCGCAGTGCTCGCCGTGTTGTTTTGCGCCTTCTCCGCCCTGGCGGCGCCAGTGCGCGTGAAGGTTTTTGAATCGGCTGACGCCAACGGCGCGACCTATTCGTATCGGGTCGAAAACACAACGACCCAACCGATCGTCGCGGTGCGCATCGGCTTTGACTATCTCCACGGCGAAGCGCAGCTTCATGCGCTGCCAACCGGCTGGACTGCCGAGCAGGGCGTACCCGCTTCGAGCACAACCTCGCCGCAGGGCTGGACGGCCCGTCTGGTCACTACCGAGGAAAGCAATGTGGTCGACATGGAGTGGAGCAGCGACCAGGGTTCGCAGTTCGACATCGCGCCGGGTGCAACAGGCACTGGGTTCGGCGTCCGACTTCCCCAGGTCGCGGCAGAATATCGCGCCACCGACTTCGACGTGATCCTTGGCGACTCGACACACGTCTACGGAGCGATGGAAGCCGCCACCGAACCACCCCCTCCGCCGACCGATACGACGCCTCCGACGCTGACCGTATCTCTGTCGCCGTCCACACTATGGCCGGCAAATCACAAGATGGTGAAAGTCACTGCCACGATCACCGTCAGCGACAACATGGATAGTCATCCGAGCGTTCAGCTCGTTTCGATTACCTGCAGCGAGGCCTGCGATCCTTCCGACATTGCGGGAGCGGCATTCGGGACCGACGATCGCGAGTTCTCGCTGCGAGCAGATCGCACCGGGCAGCGGAAAGAAGGCCGCGTCTACACGGTCACGTACTCGGCCACCGATGTCGCCGGCAATCGCGTGACCGTCACTGCAACCGTGACAGTCCCGCACGACCAACGGCGGTAACAGATCCAGATTCATACCTGAAACGCCGGCGGTCCCGCCGGCGTTTGTTTTTGGGGTTAGACCCCATCATTCAACCGCAGGGTCGCGCGGCTTGCTGACACGATGCGAACCTCGAAATCGTCGTCGAACGGTTCGTCCGCGGTCTCGGCAAGGTGATACTCCTGACTCTTCTTCACCTGCTCGTAGCGGATGAAATCCTGATTGACGGCGGGGACGCCGTCTTCCTTCGAGTGCACGGTGCCAGCATAATTCAAACATGCCAGTCGAGCTCGAAGGAGGCTGCATGGTCGCGCCGCTCCGCGACGGCGAGCCCGTGCGCGACGGCGAACTGCGAATCTGGAATCACTTTCGCGGCGTCAACGTGACGCTGCGCGTGATTGAAGGGAGCGGCGCAATCCGAAATGAGAGCGTCGACGAAGTGCTGTACG
>JBBRMQ010000335.1:0-2954 GCA_038230775.1 Thermoanaerobaculia bacterium | reverse complement strand
TCATCGGACGCGAGGGTCGCAACATCCGCGCGCTCGAGCTGGCGACGGGCGTCGATCTCATCGTCGACGACACGCCGGAAGCGGTCATCCTCTCCGGTTTCGATCCGATCCGCCGCGAGATCGCGCGCATCTCGCTCGAGCGCCTGATGCAGGACGGCCGCATCCATCCCGCCCGCATCGAGGAGCTCGTGGAGAAGGTGCGCCAGGAGCTCGACCAGAAGCTGTTCGAGGAAGGGGAGGCCGCGGCGTTCTCGCTCGGCATCACCGACATTCATCCCGAAGTCCTGAAGCTGTTAGGCCGATTGCGGTACCGCACGTCGTACGGCCAGAATGTTCTCGTGCACTCGCTGGAAGTCGCGCAGCTCGCTGCGCTGATGGCCGTCGAGCTGGGCGTGAACGACACCATCGCCAAGCGCGGCGGACTGCTGCACGACATCGGCAAGGCGATCGACCGCGAGATGGAAGGAACGCATCTCGAGCTCGGACGTCAGGTGCTCGACAAGTACGGCGAGAAGCGCGAGATCATTCACGCCATGGAATGCCATCACGGCGACTACGATCCGACGACCGTGGAAGCGGTGCTCGTCAACGCCGCCGATGCGCTGTCGGCCGCGCGTCCCGGCGCACGCCGCGAGATTCTCGAGAACTACGTTCACCGGCTCGAGCGGCTGGAAGGCATCGCCAACTCGATGGAAGGCGTCCACAAGAGCTTCGCCATCCAGGCCGGGCGCGAGCTTCGCATCATCGTCAACGCCGAGAAGATCGGCGACGAGCAGGCGATCTGGCTGTCGAAAGACGTCGCCCGCAAGATCGAGTCGGAGCTGCAGTATCCGGGGCAGATCAAGGTGACTGTCATTCGTGAGATGAGGGCGGTTGATTACGCGAAGTAATTGTTGTTTCAGTTTATCCCGAGCGTTTAGCGAGGGATCTCGCGTGCCGCACGACTGACGTGACACTCGCCGAAACATGATGCGACTCTCGCGAGCTCGGACCTCGCGAGAGTCGCGAGATGCAAATCGTGTCAATCAAACTCATCGGCGCTGAACCGAAGATCCCGCGCTAAGCGCGCGGGATAAACTGTAAAAACCAAATGATCAAAATCCTCTACATCGGCGACGTTGTCGGCCAGCCCGGCCGCAAGGCGCTGCACGAGCGCCTGGAGCGGGTGATCGATCGCGACAAGGTCGACTTCACGATCGTCAACGTCGAGAACGCGGCGGGCGGTTTCGGCGTGACCGAGGCAATCATGGAGGAGCTGTCGCGGTTGCCGATCAACGCGTACACCTCCGGCAATCACATCTGGGACAAGAAAGACTTCGTCGACAACTACGAGCACTACGAGCATGTCGTGCGGCCCGCGAACTACCCGGCGGGCACTCCCGGCAAGGGCAAGGTCATCCGGCAGACCGCCGCGGGCGTTCCGGTCGCCGTGCTCCAGTTGATGGGCAACGTCTTCATGCCGCCGGTCGACAATCCTTTCTACTGCGCGGACCGCGAGCTGAAAGAGATCGGCACTGCAGCCAAGGTCATCATCGTCGACATCCACGGCGAGGCTTCGTCGGAGAAACAGGCGATGGGCCGCTACCTCGACGGCCGCGTCTCCGCCGTCCTCGGCACTCACACCCACGTGCCGACCGCGGATGAGCGTCTGCTTCCCAACGGCACCGCGTATCAGACAGACGTGGGCATGACCGGCGCGTACGACTCGGTCATCGGCTTCCGTCCGGAGGAGGCGCTGCACCGCTTCCTCATGAACACGCCGAAGAAACTCGAAGTGGCGAAACGCGACGTGCGACTTTCCGGCGCGCTGGTGGACGTCGACGAGAACACCGGCCGCGCGTCGCGCATCGTGCGCATCCACGAAAAGCTCGAGGATTGAACCTCTCCGTCGTCTCGCTTGGCCACGTCCATACCGAGGCGATCGAGCCGCTGACGAAGCATCTGACGCGGCTCGAGCAGGTCGTCACGAACCTTCCTCCTCGTGTGAAGTTGGCCGATGCGCGCGCCGAGCTCAATCGCGCGATCGATGCGGCGGCCAACGACTGGATCCTCATGGTGCGCGAGCGGGAGATCGTCGATGAATCGCTCGCCGCGGAAATTGCGGCGAAGTGTGGGGCCAGCCCTCTGGCTGGCCGGTCAGAGGACCGGCCCCACACTTCCTTCGGATACCGGATCCGCTCGGTTCCGATGTACGCCGGCAAGCCGCTTCGTCTCGAGGATGCCGGCGAGTTGCGTCTTTTTCATCGACGTCATCTGTTGCGTCGCGGCGAGATCATGGTCGAAGGAAGCGTCGTGCGCCTCGAGAACACGCTCCATGCGATGACGTTCGCGTCAGCCGATGATCATCGCGCGTATCTCATCGTGCATGCCGTCCGGCATTCGACGCTGCGCAGAACGCTGATCTTCCTGCGGAACGCCCGGACGCTGGACGCCAATACGATTCGATATTTGTGGATCGAAGCGGGCTTCGGTCAGGCCATCTGAGGGTGTCGAAGAGCGCGCATCTTGCCGCTTGTACGGAACTGACGGGGCGACATCCCGAAGCGCACGCGGAACTGCTGGCGGAAGTAGTTTTCGGAATCGAAGCCGCAGCGCCGGGCGATCTGGGAAACGCGGAGGTTTCCTTTTTTCAACAGGCGAGCCGCTTTGCCCAGGCGTTTCTCCTTGAGGAAGTGGCTGAGCAGGCGTCCGGTGAGGCGGTGGAAACGGCCGGAGACGTATTGCCGGGTGTAGCCCAGCTCGCTCGTGACTGCTTCGACCGTCACTTCCTCATCTTCCTTGAGCCGGCGGCGGACTGTCTTGATGAGCGAGCGAAGCAAACCATCCATAACTGCGGGCTCCTGCGTTGAATCCATGGGTCGCCCCGCTGTACGCTAGCGCGCACAGCGGCTGACTCACAGACCGTTATTGGTGTAGATCGATCATACTCCCAAAAGAAAAAACAGGGGGTTACG
>JBBRMQ010000334.1:0-2963 GCA_038230775.1 Thermoanaerobaculia bacterium | reverse complement strand
GCGCGCTGTTCAACGGGATCGTCCCGCCGGAGCTCGGCTACAAGAACCACGACATGAAGAAGAAGGCGCTGTCGGAGCTCGTGTTCGAGAGCTACCGCTTCGCCGGACTCGCGGCCACGGTGCAGTTCCTCGATCGCCTCAAGGAGTTCGGATTCGCCAACGCCACGCGCGCGGGCGTCTCCATCGGCATCGAGGATCTCCACATCCCGCGCGAGAAGGAGACGATCCTCAAGGAAGCCGGCGACCGTGTCGATCGCTTCCAGCGCGCGTACCAGACCGGCAACATCACGAACGGTGAGCGCTACAACAAGGTCATCGATACGTGGACGCACGCGAACTCGGACGTCGCCGACGCCATGGTGAAGGCCATGCGCGAGAGCAAGGACGGGTTCAACCCGGTGTACATGATGTTCGACTCCGGCTCGCGTGGTTCACGCGACCAGATCCGTCAGCTCGCCGGCATGCGCGGACTGATGGCGAAACCGCAGAAGAAGCTCACCGGTGGTATCGGTGAAATCATCGAAAGCCCGATCAAGTCGAACTTCCGTGAGGGACTCTCTCCATTGGAGTACTTCACGTCGACGCACGGCGCCCGCAAGGGTCTGGCCGACACCGCCCTCAAGACGGCTGACGCTGGATACCTGACCCGTCGTCTGGTGGACGTCGCGCAGGACGTGACGATCACCGAGGAAGATTGCGGCACGATCATGGGCCTGGTCGTCGGCGCGTTGAAGGAAGGGGAAGACGTCATCGAGCCGTTGGCCGAGCGCATCGTCGGCAACGTGGCGGCCGAGGACATCGAGGATCCGCACGCGATCGACGAGTCCGGCCGTCCGGTCATGCTCGCCGAAGCGGGTGAACTCATCGGTGAGGAGACGGCGCAGGAGATCGAGGATTCCGGGCTGGAGACGGTCCGCATCCGCAGCGTGCTCACGTGTGAGGCGAAGCGCGGATTGTGCCGCATGTGCTACGGCCGCAACCTGGCCACCATGAGCATGGTCGACATCGGCGAGGCCGTGGGTATCATCGCGGCGCAGTCGATCGGCGAGCCCGGGACGCAGCTGACGCTGCGCACTTTCCACATCGGTGGAACGGCGGCGCGTATTGCCGAGCAGACCGCTCGGAAGAGCAAGGTGGCGGGCAAGATCGAGTACAGCGACCGCCTGGTGTACGTCACGAATCGTGAAGGCCAGTCGATCGTCACCGGCTACGAAGGCGAGATCATCATCCGCAGTTCGGCCGATCCGCATTCGGCCGTGGGTGCGCGCCTGCAGGTGCCGCTCGGTGCCATCCTGACGTTGAAGGACGGCGACGACGTGAAGAAGGATCAGGTGATCTTCAGTTGGGATCCGTACTCCAACCCGATCATCGCCGACGTGAAGGGAACGATCCGGTTCGTGGATCTCGTGGAAGACGAGTCGGTGTCCGAGGAGCTCGACGAGCTCACCGGCCTTCGCCAGCGCGTCGTCATCGAGGATCGTGAAAAGAAGCTGCATCCGCATATCGAGATCTGGGAGGCGAAGGGCGGGAAGGAAAAGAAGATCCGCGACTTCGTCATTCCGGTGGGCGCGCAGCTGACGATCGAGGATGGGCACGAAATCTTCCCCGGCGAGACACTCGCCAAGCTTGGCCGCGAGGCGTACAAGACGCGCGACATCACGGGCGGTCTGCCGCGTGTCGCCGAGTTGTTCGAGGCGCGCAAGCCGAAGGATCCCGCCACGATTTCCGAGATCGACGGTGTCGTGCGGTTCGGCGACATCAAGCGTGGCAAGCGCGAGATCTTCGTCCAGCCCGTGAAGGGCGGTACGGGGACGGACCAGTTCGCGATCGACGAGCAGTCGGAAGCGCAACTGTACGAAGTGGCGGCAGGCAAGCACCTTCGCGTGCATGAAGGCGATCGCGTGCGTGCCGGTGATCGTCTGTCGGAAGGACCGGTGAACCCGCACGACATCCTGCGCATCAAGGGCGCGCGGGCCGTGCAGGAATACCTGCTGAACGAAGTGCAGGAGGTGTATCGCCTGCAGGGTGTGAAGATCAACGACAAGCACATCGGCGTGATCGTGCGACAGATGCTCCAGAAGGTCCGCGTGATGGAAGCGGGCGAGACGGAGTTCCTCGAGGGCGAGCATGTCGACAAGCAGGTGTTCCGCGACGAGAACGATCGGATGAAGAAGCGGAAGGAAGCGCCGTCCACGGCGGAGCCCCTTCTCCTCGGCATCACGAAGGCCTCGCTCACAACGCAGTCGTTCATCTCGGCGGCGTCGTTCCAGGAGACCACGCGTGTGCTCACCGACGCGTCCATCCGTGGCGCGAAGGACGACCTGCTCGGCCTGAAGGAGAACATCATCATCGGCCATCTCATCCCGGCGGGCACTGGTATGTACCGGTACCAGGACGTCGAGCTGGAAGGGCTGGAAGTGCCGCAGGCCGAGCTGGCACCGCTGCCGGATGCACTGCCGAACGTCTTCTCGGTGGTGGAAGAGGATGAGTTTCCTGCCTCGGCTCGCGCTGGCGTGAAGCACCCGTAACCAGGTTCGCCTGGTTGCACCGAACGGCCCGCGATTCAGTTCGCGGGCCGTTCGTGCTTGTGGCAGGCTATCGGGATGACTTATCAGCTATTGACTGCGACAAGCGGGCTCCTGCGTGTGGCATTGTCACCACACCTGTGTTGAATGGCGCCAACACTCCACCGGGCATGGAACACGAACATATGTAGTCAATTTTCCATGATCGAATGGTTTAGCAATAGCTGTAAGTGATTGTATTAAATGTGTTTGGAGCATGCTCGCCACAGTAACGCGCACACTGTGCGACGAATGCCACACCCGCGGCGCTCGTATTGCCTGATGCGGACTCAGGGAAACCCCATTGGCCCCGTTCCGGATCTCGCACACTTCAGGAGGCACCATGCGTTTGCTTCGCGGTATTCTTGCTCTTTCGGTTGTTCTCGCGCCGGCAGTGGC
>JBBRMQ010000333.1:0-3010 GCA_038230775.1 Thermoanaerobaculia bacterium | reverse complement strand
TCGAGAGCGGTGCGCAGCTTTCGGATCGCTGTGTTGAGACTGTGATCGAAGTCCACGAACTCTGACGGCCAGAGACGCTCGTGCAACTCCTGCCGCGTCACGACCTCGCCGGGGTTCCGGAGCAGGAACTCCAGGAGCCGGAACGGTTGCTCCTGCAGCTTCACGCGGTCGCCGTCGCGTCGAAGCTCTCCCGTCTTGAGGTCCAGCTCGAAGACGCCGAATCGCACGATGCGAGCCGGCGTGCCCTCGAGATTACCCGGCTGCGCAAGATCCACCGTGTCAGTCATTTATGAGGTTATCCGGAGATCGTTGCGAATTGATGCCGCGTCCATCGAATCTCTCCGCATGCCGGCCGAAATTGCGCGCCATGCGATCAGGAATCTTCGTTGCCGTCATCGTACTCCACAGTCTCAGCGCCGCCGGTGTCGAACCGAAAACGGACCCCGGAACGGTCGTGTTGGGAGCGACCCGAGTTCAAGTCGTACCGACGATCCGGCAACTGCAGCTCTGGTGCACGCCGGACGGCGACTTTGACGCCTGTACGAGGTTCATCGCATTTCATCTGCAGGCGACCTGCGTCCGTGTAGGAGACTCGTGGAACATCCGGGCCTCCGCGACCTTCACTCCCTGGATCCTGTTGCGCAACGTGCGGAAGCTCTCGCACGAAGAGGACCACATCGGTGATGTCGGCCGTTCGGTTCGGGAGTATGTGCGCGCTCTCGAGGCGCGGGAGTTTTCGTCCGAGGGGCCATGCACGGAAGTCTCGTTCCATGAGACCGCGGCGTTCGGCGATCAGATGCGCGCATTCGCAATCGCATCGAACGTGACGCGACATGCGCTGCTTCGCGCGGCAATGCGGCGATAGAGCGATCGTCAGAGCTCGTCGATCGACTTCGGCCAGTCGGACTTCAGCAAACGGGAGAGCGCGCGATCGGCGAGCAGTTTGCCGCCGGTCTGGCAGCGCGCGCAGTAGTTCGTCTCATTCTCCGCGTGGACGATGCGCTGAACGGGCGTCCCGCAGTCGGGGCACGGCTGGTTGTAACGGCCGTGGACGGCCATCTCGGGACGGAACGCGGTGACCTTCTCCGGAAAACGGTCGCCGGTCTCCTCGCTGAGACGTCTTGTCCAGTCGATGAGGGTGCTTTTCGTCGCGTCGAAGAGCGTGGCGATCTCCTGCTCATCGAGGTTGGTCGTCATCTGCACCGGCGACAGACGCGCGCGATGCAGAATCTCGTCGGAGTACGCGTTGCCGATGCCGCTGAAGAGATGAGGATCGGTGAGTGCGCGCTTCAGCGTGTGGCGGCGCTGCGTGAGGATGCGCTTGAACGTATCGAGATCGCTGTCGAGGACCTCGATCCCGCCGGGATCCTGCGCAGCCACCGCGTCGAGGCCGCGCAACAGATAAATCGCCGCCCGTCGCTTCGACCCCGCCTCGGTCAGCACCAGAGTTCCCGCGCTGAAGTCGAACGCCGCGAGGCCGAGTTTCCCGGGGACCTTGGCGCCGAGGGCGAGCCACCGGAAGCGGCCGGCGATCATCAGATGGATGACGATGAAGAGATCGCTTTCGAGCTCGATGACGATGCGTTTGCCGAGGCGGCGGATACCAATGACCGTCTTTCCGGCGAGTTCGGTGGCGGCGGGCTCGACCGTGCGAAGAACGAACGGGTTTGCCAGCCGCAGCTTCAGGAATTCGGCACCGCCGATCCTTTTTCGCAACGCTTGAACATACAACTCCACGTCGGGCAGCTCGGGCATCGCCTGTCATTCACCAACCCCAAGACTGTATTTCAAAGGAAGGAGCTGTCATGGGATTTCTCGACTTCTTCACCTCGACGCGCAAGCCTGCGGCGGGCGTGGCCGTGTTGCCTCCGGAGCAGGTGAAACAGAAGCTGCTCGCACTGAACCGCCCCAGCGCGCCCTGGAAGATCGCCGACGGAGCCGCCGACGGTGTCGATGTCGTCGCGGAATGGAAGATCGTCGACGCACAGTGGTACGAGATCTTCGCGAAGGCGGGACTCAGCAGATCGTTTCGCATTCTCATGAAGCTCGATCCCGCGAAGCACGAGGTGCGCGCGCAGGATCGCGAATACGAGGTGTCGTGGACCGCGGGCGTGCCCAAGCTGTCGATTGCGGCGAGCGCCTTTCGCGGACAGAAGCAGGAGATCTCGTTCGGGACCGCCTACGCCTTCACCGAGGAGTTGAAGCCGGGGGAGGTTTACAACTATCGGTTCAATACGAACGAGCTGAAGAAACCGCTGCAGGACGCGGTGACGTCGAGCGGCTGGACGTATCGGGGAGTCGTGAAGCTGTAAGTCTGTTCTTGGCCGAAACCTTCGCCTGTCATGATGACCAACACTCGCAGATCTCTCGTGGCCCTCGGTGCCGTCTCGATTCTGGCGCTTGCGTGGAAGGCGTCGGAGACGAACGTGGGAACGGGCTTCAGTCCGTCCCGGAACGGGCTGACGCTCGTCCCCACATCAGGCGATGCGATGATCATCCCGGTCGTCGGAGTGGAGCGGTCGCAGATCCGCGACACGTTCAATGAAGGCCGCGTCGGCCACACGCACGACGCGCTCGACATCATGGCGGCGCGAGGGACTCCGGTTGTTTCCGCCGTGGATGGAACGATCAAGAAGCTCTCCACCAGCGGTCTCGGCGGGCTGACGATCTACGAGTACGACACGACCTCGACCTATTGCTACTACTACGCACATCTCGATCGCTATGCGGCGATCGCCGAAGGACAGAGCGTGCATCGCGGCGACGTCATCGGCTACGTTGGCTCGACAGGGAACGCATCGACACCGCATCTTCACTTCGCGATCTCGCAGCTCACGCCGACGAAAGAATGGTGGAAGGGTGTGCCGGTGAATCCCTACCCCGATCTCGTGGGGCGCGGGATCACGAAACCCGCTTCATCGCTTCCTGCGCGTCTTTCTGGCTCGGATTGAGCTTCAGCGACGTCGAGTAGCTCTTCCGCGCTTCCGCTTTCTTTCCCTGCTTTTCGTAG
>JBBRMQ010000332.1:0-3015 GCA_038230775.1 Thermoanaerobaculia bacterium | reverse complement strand
GTTGCGCGCGCTCTTCTACGGAATCGCGCCGGCGGTCGTCGCGCTGATCATCAAGTCCTGCTGGAGCCTGGGCGCGAAGACGCTGCGCCGCGACGTTCGCGCGTGGATTCTTGCGCTGGCCGCTTGCGCCGTCGTGGTGATCGTGGAACGCGAGCTCGCCATCATGTTCCTCGCCGCCGGCGTGCTCGGCATCATTCTCTATCTGCGTCCGCCGAAGACGACCGCGGTCGCCGTCGTTCCGCTCGGAACGCTGTTCTTCTTTTTCTTCAAGACCGGAATGCTCATCTTCGGCAGCGGCCTCGTGATCGTGCCGTTCCTGAAGACGCAGGTCGTCGATCAATTGCACTGGCTCAACGACCGGCAGTTTCTCGACGCGGTGGCGATCGGGATGATCTCACCCGGCCCGGTGGTGATCACGGCCACGTTCGTCGGCCATCTTCTTCACGGCATCGCTGGCGCCGTGGCGGCCACAGCGGGGATGTTCCTGCCGCCGGTCCTGTTCGTCATTTTCGCCACGCCGCTGTTGCTCCGGTATCGCAAGCATCCGGTGTTGGACGGATTCATCCGCGGAATCGGCGCCGCGGTCGTCGGCGTCCTGGTGGCCACGACCTGGCTGGTCGCGCGCAATGCGATCGTCGACGTCGTCACCGGCGTCATCGCCGCCGTCGCACTCATCATCGTCATCGCCTGGAAGCGGGTTCCCGACCCGGCGATCATCGGCGCTGCGGCCGTCGTCGGACTGCTCGCCTATCGGACATGAGCACCCTTCTTCTGACCGCCGCCGAGGTGCGCGAGGTGCTCACGCTGGATGATTGCATTGTCGCGGTGGAAGAGGCGTTTCGCGCGCACGGCGAAGGACGTCTGCATCCGGCCGGTCTGCTGAGCGCGCACGTCGACGGTGGCGCATTCCACATCAAGACCGCCTCGTTCGGCGGCTACTTCGCGGCGAAGACCAATGCGAATTTCCCGTCGAATCGCGGGCTGCCGACGATCCAGGGCCTCGTGCTGCTGTTCAATGAAAACAACGGCGTGCCGCTTGCCGTGATGGACTCGATCGAGATCACCGCGCGTCGCACCGCCGCGGCAACGGCAGTGGCAGCGAAGCATCTGGCGCGACGCGACTCGCACACGGTCGAGGTCTTCGGCTGCGGGCGGCAGGGGCGCGTTCAGCTCGAGGCGCTGTCGCGCGTGCTGAAAATTGATCGCGTCATCGCGCATGACACGAACCCTGAGGCGGTGCGAAGTCTGGAGGGCGATTTCCCCGTGTGGGGAGGGGCTCCTGTGTGTGGACCGGCTTCAGCCGGTCGACCGACTGAAGTCGGTCCACACACAGATGCGGATGTGATCGTCACCTGCACGACCTCTCGCGTGCCGTTCCTGCGCGAAGCGCGGCCTGGAACGTTCATCGCCGCCGTCGGCGCCGACAATCCGGAGAAATCCGAGATTGCTCCGGAGCTCATGCGGTCGAGCACGATCGTCACGGATGTCACCGAGCAGGCCATGGCGATCGGCGATCTTCATCACGCGCCGGGCGCGCGCGTTCACGCCGAGTTAGGCGAGATCGTGGCGGGGAAAAAGCGCGGGCGGATGTCCGATGATGAGGTCATCATCTTCGACTCCACGGGAGTCGGCTTCCAGGACGCGGCCGCGGCGGCGATCGTGTACGAACGTGCACTGCAGAGAAAAATGGGAACGGAGATTCGATTCGCATGAGCGATCCGACCATCCGATTGTTGAAAGAGTTGATCGCGATCGATTCCGTGAACCCCTCGCTCGTGCCAGGCGGCGCAGGCGAGACTGAGATCGCGGGCCGCGTCGCGGACGAACTGCGCAGCTTCGGCGCCGACACCGTCATCCGCGAGGCAGCGCCCGGCCGGCCGAACGTCATCGGCATCCTCGATCGCGGTGCCGGCAAGTCGCTGATGTTGTGCGGGCACAGCGACACGGTCGGTGTCGAAGGCATGTCCGCCCCATTCGATCCGGTCGAGCGCGACGGGAAGGTCTTCGGCCGCGGCGCGCAGGACATGAAAGGCGGCGTGGCCTCCATCCTCGGCGCCGCGCGGGTGCTCGCCGAGCGTCTGCGCGCGGGGAAGGTCATCATCGCCATCGTGGCCGACGAGGAGTTCGCGAGCATCGGCGCCGAGGCCGTGGCGAAGGAGTGGATCACCGACGCGGCGGTGGTGTGCGAGCCGACGGATCTCGTCGTCGGCATCGGACACAAAGGTTTCGAGTGGGTCGAGGTCTCGACGGAAGGAGTGGCGGCGCATGGGAGCAGGCCGGAGGATGGCGTCGATGCGATCGCCATGATGGGACGCGTGCTCACCGGACTCGAAGCGCTGGAGCGCAAATTCATCGCCGGCAAGCCGCACCCGTTGTTAGGCCGTCCGTCGGTGCACGCGTCGCTCATCGCCGGCGGGCGTGAGCTGAGCACGTATCCCGATCGCTGCACGCTGTCGATCGAGCGCCGCACCGTCACCGGCGAAGACCGCGAGATCCTCGAACGCGAGATCGAGTTGCTCCTCGACGATCTCCGGCGCGATTCGCGGTTTCGCGCGACGTCGCGATTTCTCTTCCACCGCGCGCCGTATCTCACGCCGGAGTGGCATGAGCTGCCGGGGTTGTTAGGCGCGAAGCGGGCCGCCATGTCGTTCTGGACGGACGCCGCAATCCTGGGCGCCGCCGGCATGGCGTCCGTGATCTTCGGCCCGGGTGGTGCGGGACTTCACGGCGTCGAGGAATACGTCCGGGCGGACGAAGTGATCGCATGCCGCGAGGCGCTGGTCGCCGCGGCGCTTCAATTCTGCCGATGACGTACCGCGGCATGTTCAGCGAAGCTGAGTATGCCGACGTGCGGCATTTCTTTCGCGAGGAGCAGCCGACGCCCCTGCATCGCGTCGGCGATGTCCTGGTCAAAGACGAGTCGCTGCGCTACGGCCTGGGCGCGTTCAAGGCTGTAGGCGTCTCGTATGCGCTCGCGCGACTCGACATCCCGGCGGGATCGATGCTCGTGTGTGC
>JBBRMQ010000331.1:0-3016 GCA_038230775.1 Thermoanaerobaculia bacterium | reverse complement strand
GCCGTCGATCTCGATGATCTTCGTCACGATGCGGTTCATGAAGTCGCGATCGTGCGATGTCATCAGAATCGTCGACGGGACCTGCTTCAGGAAGCGCTCGAGCCACACGATGGATTCGATGTCGAGGTGGTTGGTCGGCTCGTCGAGGAGCAGCACGTCGAAGTTGCCAAGGAGGAAGGCGGACTTCATCAGCCACGCCTTCTCAGGGTAGTAGGCGAAGATCGCGCTGCCGCCGCGAATTGTGTCGATGAGCTTTTTCGAGATCTCGGCACGGACGGCCGGACATCCCCAGCTGCGGGCCTAACCTCCCCAGAGCTCGAATGGCTTCCCGGCTGACGTAGCAACCACCGTGAAGAACGATTGCGCGATCGAGCGCCATGTCATTGAATCCCTCTTCCAGTCCCTTGAGACGCAACGAGTAGCCGTTGTGACCGACATACGTGTCCTCGGTGACGAAAAGGCCCAGACTGGTCGCGAGGCTTCCTGGATCGTTGAAGAAGAAGTTCGTCGTGTCGCCGCCGGAGTTCTTCCCGTGTCTGGTGTACAACAATTGTGTTACAACACGTGAAACGTATACCCATCAGAGAGTTACACTCGGCTCGCCGACCTCATCGCTGATAAGGACCCGCTCGTCATTACCCGACATGGAAAGTGCGTGGCGGTCCTCTTCCTCAAACGTGTCATTGACGATGGGGATCTTGCGTAACAGAGCAGTCTCATCTGATTTGTAGCCTAACAGTTTTGCCGGCGTCTTCAGCCGGTCGAACGTGTAAGATCCAACCCTTCATGACGAACCGTGCGCAAGGTCGCAGATCGTGGGGTTGACGCCGACTGCCATGCGGCTCCTGCTCCGCGGGCGAAAACAACTTGCCATCGGCGGATCCGTGCTCACGTTCGGCAATCTCGACGTGTGGGCGAGCGAACGCGACATCCTGGCCGCGATGCATGAAGAAGGCCTCGAGCCGTCGCGCGCCTACGAAGTGACGCCGTCCACGAGCGCGCTCTTTTCGCGGCTTGCCGGCCCGGGCGAACCATTCGGCGACTACGTGCACGCGCGAACATTCTTCGAGATGGCCGGTTTCACGAGCTACGCCGATCTCGACAAGTTCGCGCAGGACCGTCCGATGATCGCGCACGATCTGAACGAGTCGCTCCCGCAGTCGCTCGTCGAACAATTCGACGTCGTCATGGACCTCGGCACCACCGAGCACATTTTCAACGTGCCGAACGTCTTCGCATCGATCACGCGCGCGCTCAAGATCGGCGGCCATGCCATCCACTCCCTTCCGATCGGATCACTCTTCTGGGCGCAGCACGGCTACTACTGCTTCAATCCCGATGTCCTGCTCGACTTTTACGAAGCGAACGGCTTCGAGGTCATCGATTGCCGCGTCGTCTACTACCCGAAGCCGCTGCTGCGCGCGTTCGATCATCGCGATTATCATCGGCGCGCGAAGTCGTTCGTTTATCGACGCGGGATGAACCTTCTCTACGCGGTGCCGCCCGACGCCGTTCCGAACATCTGGGTCGTGGCGCGAAAAGCGGCACCGATGGCTGACGTCCGGACTCCGAATCAGGGCGAGACCGAGGCGCTCGCATCGCCGAAGGTGTTGTCGCACGGTGCCCTCAAGCGATTGATCCGGCCGCTCTTTTTCATGATCGATCTCGTCGCGGCGCCGCTCGCGAGATGGCTGTATCTGCGCACCTTCGGTCTCACCGTTCAGAAGGTCTGACCAGTTGAGTAAGAACATCGCAGCGCGCGGGGACTAAGCGAACGTACGTTGCGCGCATGAATCGTCCATTCGTGCGTTGTGCAGCCATTCTTCTCGCGTGTGCGCCACCGCCGCGATCCGGTCGGCCGCTGGGGAATCGATCTCAGCCCGAGCCGCGAGACGGCGACCAATCCCCGCCCAAGATCGATGAGGAATCCCGCGGGATGACACGCTCTCGCCTGCTAGTTGTGCACGCCCGGCGCTTCCATGCCGGTCTGCTCCACGTACTCGCTGTACGAGCCGCCGTACACATGCGGCTCCTCACCGACCTCGAGCACTCGATTCGCCAGCCCGCGCAGGAACGTTCGGTCGTGGGAGACGAACAGCATCGTCCCCTCGTAGTTTTTCAGTGCCTCGATGAGCATCTCCTTCGTCGCCAGGTCGAGATGGTTCGTCGGCTCGTCGAGGATCAGGAAGTTCGGCGGCTCCAGAAGCATGCGCGCCATGATCAGCCGCGACTTCTCGCCGCCCGACAGCGACCGGATCTTCTTGTCGGCGTCGTCGCCCGAGAACTGGAACGCGCCTAACAGGTTGCGCAGGACGCCAAGGCCTTCGAGGGGAAAGTCTTTCTGCATCTGTTCGATGACCGTCAGATCCTTGTCGAGCAGATCGAGCGACTGCTGCGCGAAGTAGCCTGTCTTCAGCGAGGCGCCCAGCCTGACCGATCCGCCATCCGGATCGAGCGCACCGGCGACCATCTTGAGCAGCGTCGACTTGCCGGCGCCGTTCTTTCCCATCACGCACCAGCGCTCGCCGCGGCGCACGTGGAAGCTGAAGTCGTCGTAGACCGTCTTCGCGCCGAACGACTTGCTGACACTCTTCAGCATTGCGACGTCGTCGCCCGAGCGCGGTGGATTGCGGAAGTCGAACTTCATCGCCTTGCGTTTCTTCGGCGGCTCGATCTTCTCGATCTTGTCCAGGGCCTTCACGCGGCTCTGCACTTGCGCGGCCTTCGCGGCGTGCGCCGAGAAGCGGTCGATGAAGCGCTGCTCCTTCGCCAGCTTCGCCTGCTGGCGCGCGTACGCCGCTTCCTGGTTCGTCTCCCGGGTCTCGCGCTCGCGGACGTAGAAGTCGTAGTCGCCGGAGTACGTGATGATGTCGCCGCCGTCGATCTCGATGATCTTCGTCACGATGCGGTTCATGAAGTCGCGATCGTGCGATGTCATCAGAATCGTCGACGGGACCTGCTTCAGGAAGCGCTCGAGCCACACGATGGATTCGATGTCGAGGTGGTTGGTCGGCTC
>JBBRMQ010000330.1:0-3045 GCA_038230775.1 Thermoanaerobaculia bacterium | reverse complement strand
TTAGTCTTAGTCTTCGTCTTCGTCTTCGTCTTCGTCTTCGTCTTCGTCTTCGTCTTCGTCTTCGTCTTAGTCTTAGTCTTCGTCGCCGTTGAGATCGTTCAGAAGGCTTTGATAAAAATTCGAATGATTGGTGGCGAGAAATCGGCTCATCTCTTCAAAGGCCGCGTCTCGTCTTCCTAGCCGCCAAAGGCAGTGGAAGAGTCCGGCGGAGGCGAGTTCGGAGGACGGAGCAAGCCTCGTCGCGTCTTCGAGGAACGGGAGCGCGGATCGGGAATCCTTGATCTTCAAGAGATAGATCGCACCGATCGTGCCCAAAATTGCGGCGCAATCCGGTGCTTCGTCGTTGAGTTCGCGAAGGGCGGCGATCGCTTCAGGGAAGGATCCAGCATCTCTCAGAACAAGCGCCGCGTCGAATCTCGCCTTCAACTCTGGAGCGAGGTTTCCTATCTTCATCAGCTGCTCCGTCTCGATCTATTCATCTTCTGGATCCTCCGGCAGCGGAGTGACATCATCATAGTGAAGTTTCGCGTCGTCCGCCGAACGGATTCGATCATTGACGTGATCAAGGGCGTCCTCACTTCTTCGCATGCTGTTGATCTTGGCGCGCCCTCCGGGCCGGTTTCGCGCTTGTGTGAGTTCCTCGAGCTGTCTCTGCGCATCGGCCCCCTTGTTGAACTTTCCCCTTAGCTCCCTCTGCGGCTTCGCTCCCTTGGCGCCGCCGCTGTTGCCAAATGGATCATCATTCGCATGCACATCGACTCCGACCTCCCGCTCGCCCTGGCCCTGAGGGCCATCGAATCGGTTCTGGTAGTCTGGGTCGTTCTCTATTCCACTGCCACCGTGGCCCCCTCCACCGCTCCCTCCGAATTCTTCGGCCTTCGGATTCTCAATGATCGAGAGCCCACCACGGTCCGCGTCGATCGCACCTCCACCGCCACCGAACGCTTCTCCCCCGGCCATCCCGAGCACGAGCGGGAGCTGTTGGATAGCCTGCGTCTGGAAAATCCCAGAGTCATATCGGGTCTCAGGAAGCAGACCGCCGATGCCGGGAAGATCGTGGAAGCTGAACATCTCGTGGCTCGCGTAGCGGTCATTGAAGGCAGCATCTTCTTCGGGTGTCGACGGCAGGCCGAGGGCATGGTTCGTGAAGCCCGCGATGCCCGGTTGACCGGGATACAGTCTGTTCACTTCGAAGGAGACGCCGCGGCCGGCGAGGTTCGCCGCGGCTGCTTTCAGCGCTGCGCCGGGACGTCCGAGCCCGAGAAGATTCGTGACGTCGTCGGCGATTGCCGGAGGGTCAAACATCGCTTCAAATAGGAACGATGCCGCTCTGAACGCACCGCGGGCCTCCGCGATTTTCCTAGATACCAGCGTCGCCTGGACGCTTGGCTGACTGCTCTCTTCGACGGGCGGAGCCGGTGGAGGGGTTGTGGTTGGTGCTGGAGGCGTCGCTGCGCTGCTCGCGCCGGTGGACTCGTCCGGCGTTGGGGTTGCTGCGCTCGCTGGAGCACGGACCGCGCTTCTACCGGAGCCCGACGGAGTCGAGCTCGAGCTAGAGGGCTGGATGCGAAGGACGCCGTTCTCATCCCAGTACCAAACCGTAGTCGTGTGCCGCCCGTCGGGAGCGTAGGAATCAACCGTCATCGTCCCGTCGGCGTTCTTGGTTACCGTCTCCCTCGTTCCGTCAGCGTATGTTCTTCCTGTCCCGCCTACGGGCGCCGCGTCAGTCGCGCCGTTGCTCGCGAGCATTCCGCTGTCCGGCGCGCCCTCGGCGAGAGTCCCCGTCGTTGTCGTGTTTCCGTTTGCGTCGACGAAGTAGCTCGAGCCATCGGCGTACGTCGTCATGACGCTGCCATCGGGAGCTACGGTAACCGTGGTGCCGTCGGAGGAGACACCGGTGACAGTCCCGTCGCCGTACGTCGTTACAACCGTTCCATCGCTATAGGTATCGACTTCAACGATCGAACTGCTGTCGTGAGAGTGCGCGGTGTGCCAATCGCGGGCGTCGTCATGTCCGTCAGTCGCGCCCCCAGCGGCGATGATTTCGAGCACGCCTTCCCAGAATCCGTTGGAAACCTTCTGCAGCCGGGAGTTATCAGCGCGAGCCACACGGGTCCTCAGAGGAACGCGAGCCGGATCTCGTCCGCGCCGCTGGTGATGTTTCCTTCGAAGGACAGCTGGTCGGTGGTCAGGCTGTTGTCGTCGCCGTAACTCACGTCGACGCGCTGGGCCTTAGGAATCTGATACGCGACCATGCCGTACTGTGCGGTCCCGAACTGATGGAAGAGATCCTGCTCGGTGCCAGCGCTCCAAACGCTGAGCTGGCTTGGAGAGGCGTCCGTGTTGTGAGCCTGCAGGAAGCCGCGCAGATCCCTGTCTGCGACGATCTGAGCAATCGTCCCCGTGGCGGAGTTCTGAGAGCGCTTTCGAACGACCATCTGGCGAAGGTCCCAGTTCGCGAGCTTGATGTCAGCGGCGGTTCCCGCGATTTTGAACTTGGAGCTCGTCGGAGCGACGGCGGTATCTAGCGCGGTTCCCGGACGCGTACCGGTCTCCTCGAGCCAGCTCATCGCCTTGAAGTTGAACGTAAGCGTTGGCTGGGCACCGGGGGCGGGTGCATCAAGCTTCATCGAACCTTTGCAACCGAGGAACGTGATGCAGTTCGTCGCATCCAGCCACATCTGAAAGGTGAGCGAGCCGTGCGCCTGATTCATCGGCCAGTAGGTGACCGACGGTTTAACGTGAGCATTGTTCTGTGGGCCGCCCACCATGGTCAGGGGCGCGGCCAAATCAATGACGCCCGCCGAATATGCCGAGATCCACGCCACCTCGTAGATTCCGGCGCCCTGATTGAGGTCTTCGACGGCGACGGCATTCCCGATGTAGCCGGCGCCCGGAGGAGTGAACGTGCCAGCATAGCCACCTTGAAGGACGAGGTGAGACGTCGTAGTTCCCGTCGAATTTACCTGCCCGCTTCCCGTGTCGGTCTTCTTGCCGAGAACGGAGGCGGAATCGTTTCCGAGGACCGTCATCAGCAGCGGATCG
>JBBRMQ010000329.1:0-3070 GCA_038230775.1 Thermoanaerobaculia bacterium | reverse complement strand
TCGCGGCCTCCGGTCGCGGCGACTGATATTCTATCATGGCCTGGGACATGGGCGGTGTTGGGGGGGGATGTATACCGGGTGGGGGGCCTGCCCTGTGGCTGGCCGGCCTGCCTGCGGGCTGGCCCCACACCTGCTAAACTCGCCCGTCGTGTCCTCCTCCCTCGTCCCCGCTACCTGTGCCCGCTGCAATGGCTCCGGTTGGATTCCTCTGGCGGGGGACAGCCTTCGCGTCGAACCGTGCGGCTGTCAGGGCGATCTGCGGCGGCGGCAGCGCATCGGCGGTGCGGGCATTCCGCGACGCTACTTTCCGCATTGCCGGCTGGCGGACTTTCACGATCTGAGCAGCGGTGCGTTGATCCAAGCGAAGCGCCGCGTACGAGATTTTGTCGACGCGTGGATGCCGGGCAATGACAACGGCCGAGGTCTTCTCCTCGCCGGGCCTTGCGGATCGGGCAAGACGCATCTCGCCGTTGCGGTCCTGCTCGAAATTATCGACATGGCGAAACCGGGCAAGCTACTTTTCAGCAACTTTCAGGATCTGATTCAGGAGATCCAGGCCTCGTTCGACTCCGATGAAGTGCCGAGCAAGTCCGAAATTCTGCGGCCGCTGCTGGAAGCCGATCTTCTGGTGCTCGACGAGTTGGGATCCCAGAAGCCGTCGTTGTTCGTGCAGGACATCCTCTATTACATCATCAACACGCGTTATAACGCCGAACGCACGACGATCTTCACGACAAACCTCAATGATGATCAGCACGCTGAAAAAATCGGCGAGCGGCTGCGCAGTCGCCTGTACGAGATGACGGAAGAGATCAAGCTCACCGGTGTCGCGGACTTCCGTAAGACTGCCGGCGGGAAATCCAACACGATTTGAAGCGCAACGCGACCGACATCCTCCGACGCGGGTTTGTAGTGACGGTCGCCAACTGGCCTCTCATCGCCGTCCGTCTGGCCGAGAGCGTGCTGCTTGTGGCGTTGACCCTTGGCGCGATCGTGGCCGCGGTGGTTCCCATGATCGTCGCCGCGGGGCTCAGCACCTTCAGCGATCCGGCGAGCTTCTCCGAGGCGCTGATCGATCACTGGCTGGTCATCGTTTACGCGCTCGCCATCATTTGCGTGCTTCTTCTGGTGCTGGTCGTGGTGCATGCCTTCGTCGATGGCGGCGTCGCGCTGATCCTCGTCGATTCCGAGCGTGCCGGCGCGAAGCCGGCCTTCAATATGGACCGCTTTCTGACCGGAGGCCGTTCGCTGTGGTGGCGGATCTTCTGGATCTACAACGTCGTGTGGTCGCTCGCGTGCATCGTTCTGCTCGTCCCGCTGATCGCGACGCTGGCGGCGATGCTGCTCGTGACCGATAACACCGGCCGCATCGTGGTGGGATGCATCGGAGTGCTCCTCGCCGTCCTCGTGCTCCTGCCGGTCGGCGTGGCCGCCGCGGTATGGAGCGAGAAGGCGATCGCAGTCTGCGCCGGTCGCAACACGACGGCGCAGGAGTCGATCCGCATCGCCCGACGCGAGATGCGCCTCGACTTCGGCCGTCACTTCGCCGTGGCGTTCATCGTGATCGTTGTCTCCATCGGCGGCGCCGGCGTGATCTCGGCCATCAGTATGCCGATGAACATCCTGCACCAGCATCAGCCGATGCTCGCCTTCGTCTCGGCGCCGCTGCAGATCGTGCTGTCGTTCGCCCAGAGCATTTTCTCCGCGGCAACCGGCACGTGGTTTCTGGCCTCATTCATCTCGATGACCGAGGAGCGGTGAATGCTGGAGAGGTTTCTGTCGAAGGATGCGGTGAACTTCCGTCCGTCGGCCATTCGAGCCTTTGCGAAACTGATCAACGATCCCAACGTGATCTCGTTCGCCGGCGGCGTCCCGAGCCCGGATACCTTTCCGGCGGAGACGCTGGCGGAGATCGCGGCGCGCGTCATTCGCGATCGCCGCGCCATCTCGCTGCAGTACGGCCCCACCCGCGGCCTTCCGCGGCTCTGCGAGTTCGTCGCCAGCCTCTGCCAGACGCGCGGCATCAGGGCGGTCGCGGACGACGTCATCATGACCACCGGCTCGCAACAGGGACTCGATCTCATCGCGCATACGCTGCTCGATCCGGGCGACGTCGTTCTCGTCGAGCTGCCCACGTACGTCGGCGGCACGTCCTCGTTTCACGCCCGCAGCGCCAGGCTCGTCGGCGTCGCGCAGGATGACGAGGGCATCGTCCCTGAGTCGCTCGAGGAAGCGGCGCGCAATCACCATCCGAAGATTCTCTACACCATCGCGAACTTCCAGAACCCCTCCGGAAGGCTGATGTCGCAGCGGCGCCGCGACGCGGTGCTGGCCCTGTCGCGCCGCTTCGATTTCATCATCATCGAGGACGATCCTTACGGAGAGCTCGTCTATGTCGATCGCGCGGACACCACTCCGCTCAAGACCCGCGACCTCGAAGGCCGCGTCCTGTACCTCGGCTCCTTCTCCAAGGTCATCTCGCCCGGCGTGCGCTGCGGCTGGATCGTCGCGCCGAAGGTCTTTCTGGAACGGCTGGAGATCGCGAAGCAGGCGGCCGATCTCTGTTCCGGCATGCTCGACCAGTCGATCATCGACGAGTTCTGTGCGATGGGGGAGCTGCAGCCGCAGATTCAAAGAGTGCGCGCGTTCTATCGCGAGCGGCGCGGCGTGATGTTAGCCGCGCTGGAGAAGCATTTCACCGGCCGCGCGAGGTGGACGCCGGCGGACGGCGGCCTGTTCACGTTCATGACGATGAAAGACGATATCGACACAGGCGCATTCGTTCCGAAAGCGGTGGCCGCGGGTGTGGCCTACGTGCCCGGCGCGCCGTTCTTCGTCGATGGCAGCGGCCGAAACACGATGCGGCTGACGTTCGCCAAAGAGACGGACGAGCGCATCCGACAGGGGATTGCACTACTGGCCGGAGTGATGGTGTGAGGGCCGGCTTCTGTGTGAGGACTGCTTGTGTGTGTGAGGAGTGGCTTCTGTGTGAGGACTGCTTGTGTGTGTGAGGAGTGGCTTCTGTGTGAGGACTGCTTGTGTGTGTGAGGAGTGGCTTCTGTGTGAGGAC
>JBBRMQ010000328.1:0-3124 GCA_038230775.1 Thermoanaerobaculia bacterium | reverse complement strand
GGAAGCACTACACGCTCCAGACCCGCAGCGACATCATCTGCAAGTTCCCCGACCTGATCGAGATGTGGAAGGACTGCGGCAATATGACCGTGTTCCTCGGCCTCGAGAAGATCGACGACGAGGGACTGAAGTCGGTCAACAAGAAGAACACGGCCGACAACAACAATCAGGCAATCCGGATCCTGCAGCAGCTCGGCGTCGGCTACACGCCGAACTTCATCGTCGATCCATCGTGGGATCGCCCGGACTTCGAGAAGTTGAAGCGATGGGTCGACGAGACCGGTGCGTACAACTCCGGATTCTCCGTGCTCACGCCGCTGCCCGGCACCGATCTGTGGGACGAAGTCGAGGGCGAGATCAATACGGAAGACTGGGAGCTGTTCGACATCGCGCACACGGTGCTTCCGACGCGTCTTCCACTGGACGAGTTCTATCGGGAGTACGCGGGTCTCTGGAAACACGCCGTCGACGTGCGCTATCGAGTCTTCGGCCGGGTGCGCACACACCTCGCCCTTCTCGCGGCGCTGGTATCCGGAAAAGTGACGCCGAACGCGATCCGCAAAGGAATGCGAATGGGGAACGTGCTCAGCGATCCGCGGTCATTCCTGCGCGCGCACCACGAGAGCGAAGCGCGGGTGGCCGAAGGAAAGTCGCTGGCCGGGCGAGCCCAGAGTGCAGACCACGCCGTGGCGTGAGTCTTCTGGTTGGTTCAACACCACTGGATCTCCAACGTTTCGCCGGCATTCCTTCGTCGTGGTGATGATCTTGCACAGTCTTCAGTGTGGCCTCTGCCGAAGCTCTACCCCCGCAGTCCTCCCTGGCGTATTCGGAAGCTCGTTATCGGCGGCTTTTCGAAACCGCGCAGGACGCGATCCTGATTCTCGAAGAAGAGAACGGAACGATTGTCGATGCCAACCCGTTCATGATCGCCTTGCTGGACTACTCCCTCGATGAGTTGACCGGCAAGCAGCTCTGGGAGATCGGTCTCTTTTCGGACAAGGAAGAGAGCAAAGCGGCGATGAAGCAGTTGAAGAAGGACGGCTACATTCGCTATGAGGACATGCCGCTGGAGACCAAGAGCGGCAAGCGCGTCGACGTGGAGTTCGTCAGCAACTCCTACATGGTCGGCGACGAGAAGGTCATCCAGTGCAACATCCGCGACATCACGGAACGTGCGGATGCCGCTCGCGCACTGAAGTCTTCCGAAGCGCAGTATCGGCGGCTGTTCGAGACGGCGCAGGATGCCATCCTGATTCTCGAGGAGAACACCGCGACGATCATCGACGCCAACCCGTTCGTTCTCGACCTCCTCGGATACTCGCGCGAAGAGTTGATTGGCAAGGAGCTCTGGGAGATCGGTCTCTTCTCCGATAAGGAAGAAAGCAAAGCGGCGATGGCCCGGCTGCAGAAGGACGGCTACATCCGCTACGAGGACATGCCGCTCGAGACCAAGAGTGGCAAGAGCGTGGAAGTTGAATTCGTCAGCAACTCTTACATGGTCGGCGACGAGAAGGTCATTCAGTGCAACATCCGCGACATTACCGATCGGAAGTGGGCGGAAGAAGCGGCGCGCGTCAGCGTGGAGCGATTCCGTTTCCTCGCCGAGGCGATGCCGCTCATGATCTTCACGGCCACGCCTGAGGGAATGATCGACTACGTCAACCGGCAGTTCACGGACTTTACCGGATTGCCTTTCAGGCAGATCTGTGCGGAGGGACGGTGGACGTTCACTCACCCTGACGAGGGCGAAGAACACGCACGGAAATGGGCGCACTCGATGGCAACCGGCGACCCATTCCAGCACGAGTGTCGCTTCCGCGGTGCTGACGGCTCGTATCGCTGGCACCTTACCCTTGCCTCAGCCATGCGCGACGCTGGCGGCGACATCCAGATCTGGATCGGTTCGAGCACCAACATCGACGACCGGAAGAGCGTTGAGGAAAATCTCGTCCGCCAGTATCAGGAGTCGGAGACCCTGAGCCGCGCCAAAGATGAATTCCTGGCCACCAGCTCCCATGAGCTGCGGACTCCGCTGACCTCGATCCTCGGCTGGGCCGAGCTGCTGACCTCGGGCGGTCTCGATGCCGAGACGCAGCACGAAGCGGTGGAGTCCATCCGCCAATCCGCCAAGGTGCAATCCAAGCTCATCGACGACATGCTCGATGTCTCGCGTCTTCTCACCGGGAAGCTGGAGCTGAACAGCGAGCCCGTCGATGTGGTCGCCACGCTGCGCCTGGCCATTCGGGCCATCACTCCGTCCGCGGAAAACAAGAACATCGGGCTGGAGACATTCTTTGCGCGCGACGCTCTTCTCGTCTACGGCGATGCAACCCGACTGCAGCAGATTTTCTGGAACATCCTTTCGAACGCGGTGAAATTCACACCGTCCGGCGGCAGTATCCGCGCTCATCTCGACTCTGCCGACG
The DNA here is from genome assembly GCA_038230775.1 of Thermoanaerobaculia bacterium. Taxonomy (GTDB): domain Bacteria; phylum Acidobacteriota; class Thermoanaerobaculia; order Gp7-AA8; family Gp7-AA8; genus JBBRMQ01. The sequence goes on along the minus strand of JBBRMQ010000328.1, from coordinate 698 downwards.
GAAAGGTGATCGTCGAGATCCGTGATACCGGCGAAGGCATCCGCCCCGATTTCCTTTCGCGCGTTTTCGAGAGGTTGAGCCAGGAAGGCGGCAGCAGCACGCGCAAGCACGGCGGCCTCGGGCTCGGACTCTCGATCGTCAAGCAATTGACCGAGATGCACGGAGGCACGGTTCGCGCCGAGAGCGAAGGCACCGGATGGGGATCGACCTTCATCGTCTCCCTTCCTGCGCGCGGCCGCGTTTCCGCAGCATCGGGACGTGCGCCTGTCATCAAAGCGGTGAAAGGCACGCTCGCCGGTGCGGACAAAGCGTCGATCCTGGGGATGCGAGTTCTCATCGTCGACGACGAGCCTGAGATGCGCCGGCTGATTGCCACTGCCTTGCGAGGCGCCGGTGCCGCCGTGACCGTGGCTGCCACTGCCGCCGAAGGGTTCAGACGCCTCTCAGAAGACAATTTCGATGTGATGATCAGCGACATCGCCATGCCGGTGGAAGATGGTCATTCGCTGGCGCGGCGTGTTCGCCTGCGTGAGGACGCCATGGCGGCGGTTCCGGCGATCGCTCTCACGGCGTATGGCGGACCGCTGCAGCGTCAGCTCGCGCTCGCCGCCGGCTTCGACGACTACGTGAAGAAACCGTTCACGCCTGAGGATCTGATCCGCGCCGTGGCGACCGTCACGCGCCGGGAGCCCGAGCTG
>JBBRMQ010000327.1:0-3150 GCA_038230775.1 Thermoanaerobaculia bacterium | reverse complement strand
TCAACAACGTCCCGTTAGGCCAGTTCTACGAGATCGGCCTGGACATGCAGCGGCCGTATCACATCTGCGGCGGCCTGCAGGACAACCAGTCGTGGTGCGGTCCTTCCGCGACATTCAGTCAGCTCGGCATCGCCAACTCCGACTGGTCCAACGTCGGCGGCGGCGACGGCTTCTACGTACAGGTCGATCCGACCGATCCGAACATCGTGTACGCCGAGTCGCAGGACGGCAGTCTGCTCCGGCGCAATCTGACGACCTTCGAATCGAAATCCATCCGGCCGATCGCGCCGGAAGGCGAACGCTATCGCTTTCAGTGGAACTCGCCGATCGTCGTGTCGGCCTTCGACCCGAAGACGATTTACTACGGAGGCCAGTACCTCTTCCAGTCGACGAACCGCGGCGACGATTGGATGCGCGTCAGCCCCGATCTGACGAACAATCAGGATCGGGACAAGCTCCCGATCATGGGGCGCCTCACCGACAAATACACGATGTCGCGCTACGACGGCGTGCAGTCGTGGCCCGCGATCACGACCATCAGCGAGTCGCTCAAGAACAAGGACCTCATCTACGCCGGTACCGACGACGGCAACCTGCAGGTCACACGCGACGGCGGCAAGACGTGGAAGAACGTGTCGCCACTGAAGAACATCTACGTCACCCGCGTCGTCGCATCGCGCTTCAACGAAGGCACCGCCTACGCGACGTTCGATGGCCACCGCAGCAACGACTTCGCCATCTACGTCTACAAGACCACGGACTACGGCGCGACCTGGACGCCGATCAAGACTGGCATCAGAGACGACGGCGACATCGTGCACGTCATCCGCGAACACTTCCGCGACCCCAACCTTCTATTCCTTGGCACCGAGCACGGGTTGTACATGACGAACGACGCGGGCGCGCGCTGGGCGCGCGTGAAACTGAATCTGCCGACGGTGCCCGTCGACGACATCGCCATTCATCCGCGCGAGAACGATCTCGTGCTGGCCACGCACGGGCGCTCCATCTGGATCCTCGACGACCTCGGTCCCTTCGAGCAGGCAACAGACGGGACGCCGTCCGAGGACATGCATCTGTTCGAAACGCGTCCGGCAACGGAGTGGCGCATCTCGAACCGCGGCGGCAACACCGGTCATCAGCAGTTCTTCGCCGCGAATCCGCCGAGCGGCGCGATCATCACGTACTTCCTCAAGAGCAAAGCGGACAAGGTGAAAGTCGCGATCAGCGACAAGGATGGGAAGCTGATCAAGGAGATCGACGGCACCGGCGACGTGGGGATGAATCGTGTGACGTGGGATCTCAAGACCAGACCTGTCACCGCGCCTCCGCCAGTGGAAGCGACAACCGCGCGCTCGACACAGGGCGGCGAAGTCACGCCGGAAGCGGAAACGGAGCCCGCCGCGGCGGGCGGCGGATTCGGGCAGTTCAATCAAGGACTGCGCGTGGAACCGGGGACGTACAACGTGAAGGTCACCGCCGGGAAACTGCAGCAGACGACGACCGTAGCCGTTGAAGAAGATCCCCGCATCCGGCTCTCCAACGAAGATCGCGCGGCGCGGCGCACGGCACTAACGCAGCTCGCGCCGATGGCCTCCGAGGGAACGGCGGCGCGGCGGCAGATCGTCGGGATCCGCAACGCGCTCAAGGACTACAAGACCACGCGGTTACCCGAGAACCTCAAGAAATCCGTCGACGATCTGATGAAGCGCGTCGACGAGACCTGTGTGAAGGTCGGAACTCCCCAACAGTGCGGCCAGGCGGATCGCCTGGGCACCGCCGGCCCGCCGCTCACGTACACACCGCCGCCGGTGACGCAGCGGATCACGCAGCTCATCAACAGCATCGAAAACTACGCGGCCGCGCCATCGCAGACGCAGATGCAGCAGATCGACGTGTTGAAGCCGCTGCTCGCGCAGGCGATCGCGGACGTGCAGAAGACGCAGGAGGAGTTGGCGAATCTCAACAAGATGATGCGGGACGCGAATGTCCCGTACATCGCGGGGCCGGTGCGCTGAAGAATAAAGTGGGGACGGGTAATCGTCAGAGACGAGGCAACAGCTCGATTTCATGTCATTCCGAGCGTAGCGAGGAACCGGTGTGGGTGGGTGGCACGCTCGACGAACCGCCCATCCCACACCGGTCCCTCCCCTTCGCTTCGCTCAGCGTCGGGATGACCGCCACCAACCTCTGAACAAGATGATGCGGGACGCGAATGTCCGTACATCGCGGGGCCGGTGCGCTGAAGGCGCAGCCCCTCACCCGGCCGAAATCCGGAGTCAGTAGCCCGACGAAATCCCTTGCCTCAGTAGTCCGAGGAAATCCCTTGCGTCCGTAGCCCTTCTCCCCGCGTGCGGGGAGAAGGTGCCCGAAGGGCGGATGAGGGGCTCGCGAGGTTACGCTCCTAATTCCTCGAACACCCGGCGCGCGCGATCGTGACGGTCGCGCGCGCCGTGCAGGATCTCCGCGAATCGCGCCGATCCCCGCACCGGCTCCAGCCACGGATCGTGCTCGAAAGTGACCACAGCAAAAAATCCGCGGGATGCGCGCTCGAGAAGGTCGAGCGCCTTTTCGGTCTCGCCGATGCGGGCGTAGGAGCGCGCCATGTAAAACAGCGCCTCCGGATCGCGCTGGTGCGCCGCGATGATGTCGATCGCCCGCGCCGCCGCCGCGTGATCACCGGTCACGGTGGCGAGGAGCGAGTCGTGATACGCGCGGTACTGCCGGTCGAGATTCCTGAGCACGGTCTCGCGCATATGGCGCTCCGCTTCCTCCGCTCGGCCTAACATCATCAGGGTCAACGGTTCCATGTAGAGGATGTCCCCGTTGATGTCGTGCGCCGTCTGGTATTGGCCGAGGTGGAAGTAGGTGTGGACGATGCCGGTGGCCATCTGCGGATCGAGCTCGCGGGCCTTCAGAAATGCGGCCAGCGACTCTTCCAGCAGTCCGCTGTAACGAAGAGCCTTGGCCAGCGCGGCATGCAGATCGGGATCGTTGGGCCGCGTCCTGACACGCATCAGAAGTGTTCGGAGCGACTCGATCGTCTGCTCGCGCTCGATCGCCATCTCCGCGTAAAAGCGTTGCGCGAGCGAGAGATCGGGATTGATCTGCAGCGCGCGCTCCAGCGACTCCTCCGCGAGAATCCAGTTG
>JBBRMQ010000326.1:0-3157 GCA_038230775.1 Thermoanaerobaculia bacterium | reverse complement strand
TCGTAGTTGCCGCATCCGCTGTCGAGGCAGATGACGAGTCGCGGCGTGCCGATCTGACCGGCGAGCCGGTCGATGTAGGCCGGCAGATCGGTGGAGCCGCTCTCCTCATCGCATTCGATGACGATCACGATGCGCGAGTGTTTCTTCTGCTGCTGCTGGAGGGCGCGGATCGCGGAGACGGCGGCGAAGACCGCGTATCCATCGTCGGCGGCACCGCGGCCGAAGAGTTTTCCGTCGCGGCGCACTGGCGTCCATGGCCCGAGGTCTTTGTCCCAGCCGACCATTGCGGGCTGCTTGTCGAGGTGGCCGTACATAAGGACGGTCGAGCGGTTGTCGCCGTCGACTTCGATGAAGAGGAGGGGCGTGCGGCCCTCGATCTCATGGACGTCGATCCTCGCGCCTCGCAGGCCTTGTTGCTCCACCCAGCACCTGGCGAGCTCGACCGCACGGTCCATGTGACCGTTTTTCTTCCAGTCGGGGTCGTAGAGGGGACTCTGGTTAGGGATGCGGATGTAGTCTTCTAATGTAGGAAGAATCGAGGTTTCCCAGTGCTGGTCGATTTGCTGTGAGGCCATGAGACGGCGGAGGATAGCACCTCCTCGCAATTGACTTTTGTTCATGGTATGTTGGCTGGCCGGATCCATAATTAAATCGTGTTGGGACCGAACGTTCAGGAGACCGCACCTGCCTCGCAGGATGCAGTAGGGCCACCGCAGGGGCCGGATATCGGTGCGCTTTACGAGGAGCACCGCGATCTTCTCCTTCATATCGCCTGTCGCAAGTTCCGCGTACCGGAACAGGATGCCGAGAGCCTGATGCAGGAAGTATTCGTGGCGTACATGGAGTCGGGTTCGGCGGTGACGAATACGCGCGGCTGGCTGGTGGGCGCGATGTGCAACGCCAGCCGGTACTACTGGCGCACGCAGGCGAAGACCGAGTCGCTGCCGGATAACATCAGCCAGCAGTGCGATCCGGCGACGAACGGCCTCGCGGAGCAGTTCGCGACGTCGCTCACATTGCAGAAGGCGATGCGCTATCTGCAGCCGCGCTGCCGCGAGACACTCTATCTGCACTATTTCGAAGGTCGTTCGGCGTCCGATGTCGCGCGCGAGATGGACACGACGAACCGCTACGCCGAGAAGCTGATTCACAACTGCCTGAAGCGCGTGCGCGAGATCTACTTCAGCATCACGGCGGTGCGTCGATGATGATCGAGCAGCATTACGACGAGGAAGTCCTCATCGGGTTGCTCGACGAGCAGAAGCCCGACGCGCATCTCGCCGCATGCCAGACGTGCAAGACCGCCCTCCACTCGATCCGCCAGGTCACCTCGGCGTTGCACGAGGAGACGGTGTGGGATCGCCGCGAGCTGAGCGAGGAGCCGAAGCTTGAGACGCGGAACAACCTGCGGATGTTCGCGTCGAATGTGGCTGCCGAGGATGCGGCTGCCGCGCGGTGGGTGAAGGCGCTGCTGGCAAAGTCGTCGACGGAATGGCGTGCGATCGTGGACGTGCATCCCGAGTGGCGTACGGCGGGGTTCGTGCGGGGGCTGGTGGCTGCGGCCCTAGCGGTCAACTACAGTCACCCATCGGACGCGCTAGACCTTACGAAGATCTCGGTCGAGGTTGTCCAGGAGCTGGACAAATCTAAGTACGGGCGCACCACGCTTGTAACGCTGTTCGCGGCTGCGTTCAGAGAATATGCATACGCCCTTGAGTACGTGGGCCGCCACAATGAAGCACTCACCGCGATCGACATGTCGGATGAGGTCTTAAAGGGCGCGATCGTTGCGGATTACCAGCGCGGACAATCTCTACTTGTGCGAGCAACGATTTTTGCGTCAATCGAAAAGTTGTCCGAAGCTCTTGATCTCGTCCGCGAGTCGCGCGACATCTTCCAGAAGTTTGGCGACAGCCGACGAGCGATGATCGCGGAGATCAACGAAGCGGCGATGCTGACGCGCATGCGTCGTTTCGAACAGGCTTTGGCGATGTATTCGTCGATCGCGCGCACTCCGGCCGCCGACGAGATCACCCGGGCGAGTGCCGTTCACAACGCGGCGCTCTGCAATAGGGAATTGCGAAGGACCACCGAAGCGAAAAGCCTTTTCGCCGAGGCGGTGGCTGCGTATGAGCGACTCGGTCTGGTAACTTTCCGGGCGCGCGCGCGGTGGAACTTTGCGTCGATCCTCGTTGTGGAGGGGAACTTCGAGAACGCGTTGCCGATCTTCGCTGCGTCGCGTCGCGAATTTGAAGAACTCTCCATGAGTCATGAGCTGGCTCTCGTCGCGGTTGATGAGGCGGAAGCGCTGCTCCTCGCCGGAAAGACGAGCGGAGTACCGGAGCTCTGCCAATCTGCGATGCTGTACTTCGAGCATGCTGGACTGACGTACTCGCAGGGAGCGCTCACGGCGCTTGCTTATCTGCGGGAAGCCGCGGAAGCGGAAGTACTTACGGTGCGTAACGTCGGTGACGTCCGCGCATTTTTCGAGCTTCTTCCGAAGCAGCCAACATTGCTCTTTGCCCGGCGGGCCTGACCGCTTCGATCGCGGTTTTTCGATACGCTGTGATTTAAGTCACATTGGGGGTAGGGAAATCATTCTCCCAATCACTCCTAGGCTAAGGGCGCCCTCCCAAATGAAATTCGACCCGTTTAACCGGGTACGTATGGAGGGTGTATATGCGTCGTAGCCTCGCGCTGAGAATTGGTACCTTGATCCTGATCGTCTTCACGACGACGGCTCCTGCCTTTGCCGCACCGCGTGACGACTCACCGATTGACAGGATCGGCAGCGTGGTAGAGCGGATTGTTAAGCAGATTCATCGGGTTCTCCATCCGTTCGATTCCATCAACGTGCCGCACTGAGCCGGAACCTACGGAGAAGAATCTCGTAACATACGCCGCGTACCTCGAAGGAGCCGCGGCGTATGTCTATTCTCTCGGTTCGTAACATCGTCAAGACATTTGGCCCCGTTCGGGCGGTGGACGACATCTCGTTCACCGTCCAGCGGGGCACGATTACAGGGCTCCTCGGCCGCAACGGCGCCGGCAAAACCACCACGATTCGGATGATCACGGGCATCTTCCTGCCCGATGCTGGATCGATCGAGTGGGAACCAAGCGACAGAAATCCTCCGGATCGCATCGGCTACTTGCC
>JBBRMQ010000325.1:0-3239 GCA_038230775.1 Thermoanaerobaculia bacterium | reverse complement strand
TCCAAATCAGAGGGAATTCAGAGGGAGGAAGCTTCATGCATCTTCGCAGGCTGTGTTTTGGCCTCATCACGCTGCTCGTCGCCGCATCCGCTTTCGCGCAGCAGACTGGCTCGATCAGCGGCAGAGTCTCTGCCTCCGACGGCTCAGCCCTTCCGGGCGTGACCGTGGAGGCTCGATCCAACGTGTTGCCGCAACCGCGCGTCACCACCACCAACGCAACAGGCGATTACGAGTTGCCCGCCCTGCAGCCCGGCATCTACACCGTGACCTATTCGCTCTCAGGCATGCAGACCGTGACCCGCAAGGCTGACGTCATCGTGCGCCAGAGTACGACCGCCGATGTGAAGCTCGGTGTTCAGGGCGTGACCGAAAGCATCACCGTCACCGCTGAGACCTCGATGGTCGACAAGACCTCGCAGGCGATTCAGAGCGGCATCTCCAGCCAGCAGCTTCTAGCGCTTCCCGTCGGACAGCAGTACCGCGACATCGTGAAGCTGACCCCGGGGGTCCAGGCGACGCCCGAGGGAACGCGGGGACCGAGCGCCGGAGGCAACGGTCAGGACAACGTCTACCTTTTCGACGGCGTCAATGTGACCCTGCCGCAGTACGGAACGCTCGCAGCGGAGCCCGCGTCGTATGACGTCGCGCAGGTTTCGGTGGTGAAGGGCGGCGCGAACGCCGTGGACTTCAACCGCTCCGGCGGATTCACGATCGACACGGTGAGCCGTTCGGGAACGAACAAGCTCTCCGGCCAGATCGGCCTGCAGATTCAGAACCACAGCATGACCTCCACGCAGAAGGTCGGATTGAACTCCACGTTCGATCAGGACCAGACGTGGGGAACCGCGAGCCTCGGTGGTCCGATCGTTCAGGACCGTTTGTTCTTCTACGGTTCGTACTATCGTCCGGAGGTCAAGCGCAACAACGTCGCGAACGTCTACGGCGCTCTCCCTCAGTACAAGAGCACCAGAAACGAGGAGTTCGGGAAGCTGACGTTCACTCCCACCAGTCAGTGGCTCATCAACGGCAGTTACCGCAACTCGAAGCGTAACGACACAGGAACGAGCTTTCCGTCGCAGCGGGCGACCGCATCGACGGGCAGTGGCGGCCAGACCAGTCTCAAGGTCGGCACGCTGGAAGCCTCGTGGATCATGGGTCCGAAGAGCTACGCCACGGCGAAGTTGACAGACTTCCGGAATCCGAACCACAGCGTTCCCGATGTCGCCTCCAACGCTGCAGTCGCCGCCGCGCTCGGAACGCACCTCGACATCAACAACCTCGACCAGACCGGACAGGTGTTCATCCCGATTCCGATCAGCGGCAACACGAGTTTCAACAATTTCATCGCACCGTTCATCACGAAATACGGATTCATCGATCCGGTCACCGGCCAGCGCGTCGGCGGCGGCACGGTCGGCGTTGCCGGTCAATCCGCGTTTGACTTCGACGACTTCTTCCGCAAGAGCGGGCAGGTCGGTTACAACCTGACGCTCGGCACGAACATGACGCACGACCTGCACGTGGGCTATCAGCGTTACAAAGACAGCGAGAAGCTAACGCGTCGCGCGAACGGATGGGGCAACATAGCTCTCATCGGCGGACGCACGAACTGCAAAGCGAGCGTCTGCGGTTCCGTGATGCCAATCTTTTTTCAGGCATCGCTCGAACAGGCCACGTTCGGAACAACCGCCGTCAAGACCATCGTGTCGGACATCACCTCGCAGAACTTCGAGATCAACGACAGCATTCATATGGGCAACTGGGCGTTCAACGCCGGCGTCATTGCCAGCCACGACGTGCTGCACGGCCAGGGCCTCAAGAACGACAGCTCGACGATCTCCGGATATGTCGGTTGCCCGGGCTGCAGCTACATGATGTACGACATCCCGTACAAGAACATGATCCAGCCGCGCTTCGGGGCCACCTGGGCCTACAACAGTGTCGACACGGTGTATGCGAACGTCGCCCGTTACAACCCGGGTGTCACGTCTCTGCCGCGCGCCGCGGCGTGGGATCGCCGTCTGACGACGCGAACGATCCAGGCGTACTTCGATCAGAGCGGGAATCTCATCGGCGTCGATCCGCTGCGGTCGTCTTCCGGCAAGCTCTTCGTTCCGAATATGAAGCCGCGCGAGATCAAGGAGTACCTCCTCGGCACCGCGCGACAGATCAACAGCCAGTGGTCCGGACGGCTCTACACCCGCTATCGCAAGGGCGATCATTTCTGGGAAGACACGAACAACACGGCACGCGTCGACTACAATGCGCCGGCGCCGATTCCCAACACGCCATACATCCCCGACCTCGATGCGAAACTTGGGCAGATCGGCAGCGGATCGAGCTACGTCATCGCCCAGCTCGACGGCGCTTTCACCAAATACTACGAAGCCACGGCGGAATCGGAATTCCACGGAAACAAGACGTTCCTCCGCGGCACGTACACCTGGAGCCATTACTACGGCAACTTCGATCAGGACAACACCGCCACCTGCGCGACCTGCAATGACGGCAACATCTTCATCGGGTCATCCAACATCGCCGACGGCGCGGGACGCCAACTGTGGGATAGCCACTACGGCAATCTGCACGGCGACCGCCGTCATCTGATGAAGGTCTACGGCGCGTACTACCTGCCGTGGAACGCCACGACGGGCGCGTATGCCATTTATCAGTCCGGTCAGCCGTGGGAACCGTGGGACTACACGGTCTACAAAAAGTACGCAGACAACGATACGAGCGAGTTCATCAAGTTTGCCGAGGGTTCCGGCACACGGAAGGCTTCTTCGCATTACCAGTTCGATTTCGACTACACACAGAACATCCCCGTTGCGGGCTTTAATCTGCAAGTCGCAGCGGACGTCTTCAACCTCCTGAACAAACAGACCGGATACGGCATCGAGCCGCGCGTACACAGCGGCGCGTTCGGATCGCCAACCGCGTACTGGCAGCCGCGCCGCTTCCAGCTTGCGGCACGCGTGCAGTTCTAGACCTCCTCTCGGAGCGGCGGGCGCACAGCCCGCCGCTTCTTTTTCTCAACGAAACAATCGCTCGCGCTCAATAAGCTGCCGGGTCGTCGCGTCCGCATGCTCGCGAGCCTCCCGGATGCGGGTTGGTGCGTCCGGCTCCCCAAGCAGCACGCTGACCTGAGCGCGCTTGAACAGCGCCATCGGATATCCGGCACTCGACGGCGGGACTCGATCGAGCGCTGCTCTTGCCTGCTCGAGACGGTGGTCGGCGAG
>JBBRMQ010000324.1:0-3245 GCA_038230775.1 Thermoanaerobaculia bacterium | reverse complement strand
TTCCTAATTCTTCATTCGAAATTCGAACTTCTTCATTCAATTTCAGCCATCCCGGAACGCGCCTTCGCCATCCAGCCGAGCTCCCACTTAAGACCGGCTAGTGCACGCTCATCGGCTCGGGCTCGAGCGACAAATCGAGCTTCCCGTTCAACTTATTCACGAACACGGTGACGCCGGGCTTGAACTTTCCTTCCAGCAGCCGGATGGCCAGCGGATCGATGATGAATCTCTGCAGGGCGCGCTTGAGCGGGCGCGCACCGAATGCCGGGTCGTAACCCTGGCGCGCGAGATAGTCCTTCGCTCCGTCGCTGATCTCGATATTGAGTCCGCGATCGGAGATGAGTTTCGCCAGACGCTTGAGCTGAATCTCGATGATGCGCTTGATGTGCGCCATGTCGAGCGCGTGAAAGATGATGACGTCGTCGACGCGGTTGAGGAACTCCGGCCGGAAGTGCCGGTGCAACTCCTCCTCGACCTGGCGGCGCATCTCCTCTTCCTGGTCCGGCGACTTCTCCGACTTCTGATAGTCGTGGATGAACTGCGAGCCGACGTTCGAGGTCATGATGATGACGCTGTTCTTGAAGTCGACGACGCGGCCTTTCGAGTCGGTCAGGCGGCCGTCGTCGAGAATCTGCAGCATGACGTTGAAGACTTCCGGATGCGCCTTCTCGATCTCATCGAACAGCACGACAGCGTACGGACGGCGCCGCACGGCTTCAGTGAGCTGCCCGCCTTCTTCGTAGCCGACGTATCCCGGCGGCGCGCCGATCAACCGCGCGACGGCGTGGCGCTCCATGTACTCCGACATGTCGATGCGAATCATCGCGTTCTCGTCGTCGAACAGAAACTCGGCCAGCGCTTTCGCCAGTTCCGTTTTTCCCACGCCGGTCGGGCCCATGAAGATGAATGAGCCGGTCGGACGATTCGGGTCCTTGAGACCAGCACGGGAGCGGCGCACCGCGTTCGAGACCGCCGTGACGGCTTCTTCCTGCCCGATGACTCGCAGCTTCAGGTTGTCTTCCATCCGGATCAGCTTCTGGATCTCGGACTCCATCATTCGCGTGACCGGAACGCCGGTCCACTTCGACACGATCTCCGCGATGTCTTCGTCCGTGACTTCCTCGCGCAGCAGCGCGCCGGATTTCTGCATCTCGGCGAGATTCTTCGACGCGTCATCGATATCCGCCTGCAGCTTTGGAAGCGCGCCGTAGCGCAGCTCCGCCGCTTTGTTGAGATCTCCTTCTCGCTCGGCGCGTGCAGCGGCCTCGCGCGTCTCCTCCAGCTTCTTCTTCCCGTCCGTGATGACGGTGATGACGCCCTTCTCGCCCTCCCACTGAGCTTTCAACCCGGCGATCTTCTCGTTGAGCTCCGCAATCTCCGACTCGATCTCGGTGCGCCGCTGGTTGGCGAACGTCGTGTCTTCCTTCGCCAGCGCCTTTTGCTCGATCTCGAGCTGCGTGCGCCGGCGGGTCAGTTCGTCGATCTCCTGCGGCATCGACGTGAGCTCGATGCGCAGCCGCGACGCCGCTTCGTCGATGAGGTCGATGGCCTTGTCCGGAAGAAAACGATCGGCGATGTAGCGATGCGAGAGCGTGGCCGCGGCGACAATCGCCGAGTCCTGGATCTTCACGCCGTGATGGACTTCGTACCGCTCCTTCAATCCGCGAAGAATCGCGATCGTGTCCTCGACGGTCGGCTCGCCCACGTACACCGGCTGGAAGCGCCGCTCGAGCGCGGCATCCTTCTCGATGTATTTCTGATACTCGTTCAGCGTCGTGGCGCCGACCGCGCGAAGCTCTCCACGCGCCAGCGCAGGCTTGAGCAGATTTGAGGCGTCCATCGCACCCTCTGCCGCTCCGGCACCGACGAGCGTATGCAGCTCGTCGATGAAGAGAATGACCTTGCCGTCACTCTCCTCGACTTCCTTGATCACGGCCTTCAGCCGGTCTTCGAACTCGCCGCGAAACTTCGCGCCGGCGATCATTGCGCCGAGGTCGAGCGAGACCACGCGCTTGTTCTTGAGACCATCCGGCACATCGCCCTCAATGACCCGGCGCGCGAGACCTTCGACGATCGCCGTCTTGCCCACGCCCGGCTCGCCGATGAGAACCGGATTGTTCTTCGTGCGGCGCGACAGCACCTGGATCACGCGGCGGATTTCCTCGTCGCGGCCGATCACGGGATCGAGCTTGCCTCGCCGCGCGAGCGCCGTCAGATCACGGGCGTAGCGCTCCAGCGCCTGGTACTTGTCTTCCGGATTCTGATCGGTGACGCGCTGCGTCCCTCGAACGGACTGCAGCGCCTTGAGCAGCGCATCCGGAACCGCACCGTGGCGCGAGAGGATGCGCGACGCCGTCGACTCTTTCGTCTGGGCGATACCGAGGAGAAAGTGTTCGGTGGAAACGTATTCGTCTTTGAAGTCTTCGGCGGACTTGAACGCCGCGTCGAAGACTTTGCGAAGGGTCGATGAGGTCATCGGCTCGGCCGAAGCGCCCCCGACTTTGGAGAACTTCGAGATCTCGCCGGCGACTTCGGCCTCGATCGCGGCCGGATTCAAACCGAGCTTGTTGAGGATCGGCGTGACCACGCCGCCTTCCTGCCGAAGCAACGCCACGAGCAGGTGCTCCGGTGCGAACTCCGGGTTCCCGGCGCCGCGTGCGAGATTCTGCGCATCAACGACGGCCTCTTGTGCCTTGACTGTAAGTTTGTTGAAATTCATTAGGTTGCCTCACGTTGAGTCTCGGGGACTCAAGTTGATAAACAGGCAAGTTTTACCTGGCATTCCGCCTTGCAAGTCGTGTGCGTCATGCTTATCGCCCTGGTTCTAGCGGTCGCTGTCGACCCCGCAACATACGTCGGAAACGTCTACGGAACCGCTCGCCCCCACACTCAGGTTGGAGTTTTCGAACACGGCGTTCTGGTGCGATCCGCTGAGGCGGCGGCGGACGGCTCGTTTCTCATCAACAGCATCCCGGCGCCGTTCGACGGGCGCGATTACACGATCGAGTGCGGCGACGCGTCGATCCATGCACGCGTTCTTCCAGGCGCCACCATGGCGCTCGAGATCGACTGCACGAAATCCGAATGGCGCTACCGGCACGAGCGGCCTTCCGAGGCCACTCCTCTGGCTGGCCTGCCAGCCGGAGGGCTGGCACCACACCTTACTTCGTACACCCGCACGATCTTCGCCACGCGCGAAGGTCTCGTTGGCGGAACCACGGCGAACGGACACGTGATCGTCACGA
>JBBRMQ010000323.1:0-3250 GCA_038230775.1 Thermoanaerobaculia bacterium | reverse complement strand
GCCTCCCGGCGCCATTCGCCCGGCTCGATCTGGCGAAGATCCGCACGCTCGATTTCCTGGCCGTGGACAAGCGCCGCTTCCCGGCCGTGGAGCTCGCGTATCTGGCGTGCCGGACCGGCGGATCGATGCCCGCGGTGCTCAACGCCGCGAACGAGATCGCCGTGGAACGTTTCCTGGCCGGGGAACTTCCCTTCACCTCGATCGTAGAAATCACAGGCCGCGTGCTCGATCGTCATGCGTCCGGCGTCTCGCCCATCGGCTCCGTCGACGACGCGCTGGGCTGGGATGAATGGGCCCGGAACGAAGCGCGGGGAATTGATGTTGCAGTGAAACGCTGATCGCCATGCTCCAGAACCTATCGACCAACCTTCTCGCCTTCGTCCTCGTCCTCGGCACCCTCATCTTCGCGCACGAGGCGGGTCACTTCTTCGTCGCCAAGCTCTTCCGCGTCCGCGTTATGGTGTTCTCCTTCGGATTCGGCAAACGGCTCTTCGGATTCCACAAAGGCGACACCGACTATCGCGTCTCGCTGATTCCGTTGGGTGGCTACGTGCGCATGGCGGGCGACACGCCGGAGGAAGGGCGGACCGGCGACCCGGGCGAGTTCCTCTCCAAGCCGAAGTGGCAGCGGTTCCTCATCCTCGTTGCCGGACCGTTCATGAATCTGCTGATCGCGGTTGTGTTCCTGACGATCATCGCCATGGCGGGCACCGAGTCGCTGATCGTGCGGCCGGTGATCGGCGACGTCACACCGGGCAAGCCCGCGGCGCGCGCCGGCCTGTTGCCTGGCGACAGGATCGTCGCCATGAACGGCGATCGCATCGACGACTTCGACGATCTGCGCATGGTCATCAGCATGCACGCGGGCTCGCCGCTGCGCGTGGATTACGTTCGCAATGGTCAGCAACTCAGCACGACGATGACCCCGGATCGCGAGAATAGCGACTTCGGTCCCGTCGGTCGCGCGGGCCTCCGGCCGTGGATCGACTCCGGGGTCGGCCGCGTGAAGCCGGGCTCCCCCGCCGCACTCGCCGGCCTGCGCCAGGGCGATCGCATCATTGCAGTCAACGGACATCCCGTCTCGCAGATCACCGAGTTCGACGCGGCGATGGATCAGGCCAAGGGCGCGCCGGTCGCCCTCGACCTGCAACGCGGCACCAAGCTCATTCACGCCGTGCTGCCCGCGGTCAAACTCGACCCGCAGGATCCGTATCGCGGATTCATTCCGCCGACAGAAGTGCGCAAGCTCTCGCTGATTCCCGCGGTGAAGGACAGCATCCAGCAGAACGTGAAGATGCTGCGCTACGCATTCGTGACGCTGAGCCGTCTGGTACGCGGCGAAGGCAGCGTCAAGGAGCTGAGCGGCCCCGGCACCATCGCGCGGATCTCCGGCGAGATGCTCCGCCGCGGCTGGATGGAAGTCATCGCTCTCATGGCGATGATCTCGCTGCAGCTCGGCGTCATGAACCTGCTGCCGATCCCCGTGCTCGACGGCGGTCACATCATGATCCTTCTGGTCGAGGGTGCCGTGCGCCACGACCTCTCGCTGCGCGTGAAGGAACGCATCACGCAGGTCGGCTTCGCCGTACTTGCGGCGCTGATGATTGTCGTGATCTACAACGACGTCATCACGAACGTGATGCTGATGCGCAAGGGCTAGCCCGCGGACCTGCTTCTGTGTGCGGACCGGCTTCAGCCGGTCGTCGTGGCCGGCTGAAGCCGGCCCACACACCTAGGCCCCCAACACAAACAGCCGCAGCATGTCGAGCGCCGACTGCGTGGCGAACCACTTGAACATCGGACGTGTCATCGGCCAGAAGAGGCGGCGGTGTTCGTGCCTCTCCGCGCTGGCCACCGCGATGTGCACCGTTCCCACCGGCTTTCCCTCGGTTCCGCCGCCCGGCCCCGCGATGCCAGTCACGCCGATTCCGTACGTCGTTCCGAATCGATCGCGCACGCCCTTCGCCAGCGCGATCGCCACAGGCTCCGAGACCTCGCCATGCTCGCGGATGAGCGCGGGGTCCACGCCGGCAAGAGCCGTCTTCGATTTGCCGGTGTAGCAGACCGCGCCGCCCATGAAGTATGCCGAGCTGCCCGCGACATCCGTGATGCGCGATGCGAGCAGCCCGCCGGTGCACGACTCGGCAACCGAGAGCGTCGCGTGACGCTCGCTGAGAAGCCGCCCGATGATCCCCTCCATCGTGTCGTCGTCGAAACCGAAGATGCGCTCGCCGAAGATCTCGACCAGCTCTTTCTCCCGTGAGGCGATTGCCTTTTTCGCCGTCGCTTCGTCGCCGTCCGCCTCGAGATGCATCTCGATCTGCGCGCCGCTCGACAGGATCGTCAGCGGCTCGTGATCGTGCGCGTCGTAGTACGGCTTCAAACGCTCCTCGAGCAGCGACTCCGTCACGCCGATGACTTTCAGCACCCGGCGGTATCGCGATCGTCCACCGCAGCGCTGCTCGAGCCACGGTCGGAGATAGGTGGCCGTCATCCATTCGATCTCGTGCGGCACGCCGGGGAAGACGAACACGTCCTTGCCTTCGATCTGCAGATGAAAGCCGGGCGCGGTCCCGCGCTCGTTCTTGAGCGTGGTCTGGCCGACGAACACATTCGCCTGCCTCTTGTTCACTTCAGGCATCTTCCAGCCGCGCGCTGCAAAGCGCTCTTCGATGCGATCGATGATGCTCTGATCGACCTCCATGCGAAGGCCGAACGCCTGCGCCAGCCCTTCGCGCGTCAGATCGTCTTCAGTGGGTCCGAGGCCGCCGGAAGTGACGAGGAGGTCGGAGCGGTCGAAAGCGAAACGGATCTCGTCGACGACGTCGCTCAGCCGGTCGCCGACTACGCTCTTATGAACGAGCGTCACGCCGAAGTCTTCGAGCGCGGTCGTCACCTTCAGCGAGTTCGTGTCGACCCGCGAGGTTCCGAGCATCTCGGAACCGATGGCGACAATTGCCGCTTTGCGGCGTTGTCGGTTGTCAGTTATCGGTTGTCCGGTGGACATCTGCTCATCGTATCAACCTGCCGGTTCGAGGCGTCAGCGTGTCATCCCGAGGCGCAGCGAGGGATCCCCGGCACAGACGCGCCATCGCACATGCGCGGGGGATTCCTCGCTCCGCTCGGAATGACACCCGGGGTCCGAAGGGCTTGGCGCAGCTAAGAAGTGATCGGCGCGCCGGAAGCCAGCTCTTCCTTCTCCTCGGAAAGCGCTTCCCACTTCTTCGAGAGCAGATCGATCATCGATTTC
>JBBRMQ010000322.1:0-3258 GCA_038230775.1 Thermoanaerobaculia bacterium | reverse complement strand
CATCCGAACTATTTCTTCGAATGGCTGATCTGGTGCGCGTACTTCGTGTTTGCTCTCGGCAGCCCGTGGGGGTGGGTGGCGGCGTACTGTCCGCTCCTCATGCTGTGGTTTCTCTACAAGGTCACGGGAATTCCGGCCACGGAGGAACAGTCGCTGCGCTCGCGCGGTGAGGCCTATCGGCGTTATCAGCAGACCACGAGTCCGTTCGTCCCGTGGTTTCCGAGGGAAGTCCGATGACGAGAATGCTCGACCGGGTTCTCGAATCGGGAATGATCCCCGACTTCTTCCTTCGGATCGCAATTCGCAAGACGATTGCGCAGCGGATCGCGGAAGAAGATCCGGGGACATCCGCGGGTCGTGCGGCGAAGCTCGCGGCGCATGTCGCCATGTTGCGCGGCAGTCCGCTGGCCGTGAACACCGACGACGCCAATGCTCAGCACTACGAGGTGCCGACGGAGTTCTTCCGTCTGGTCCTCGGGCCGCGGATGAAATACAGCTGTGCCTTCTGGCCGCCCGGCCTGCACACCCTGGCCGAGGCGGAAGAGGCGATGCTCGATTTGACCTGTGAGAGCGCGATGCTCGCCGACGGCCAGTCGATCCTTGAGCTCGGATGCGGGTGGGGATCGCTTTCGCTGTGGATGGCGGAGCGCTACCCAAAGAGCCGCATCACGGCGGTCTCGAACTCGGCCACGCAGAAGATCTGGATCGATGCCCAGGCGGAAGCGCGCGGCCTGGCGAATCTCGAAGTCATTACGGGCGACATGCGCGAGCTGGATCTCGACCGGACGTTCGACCGCGTCCTCTCGGTGGAGATGTTCGAGCACATGCGCAACTACGAAGAGCTTCTGCGCCGGATCGCGCGTTGGCTGGAGCCCGGAGGAATGCTCTTCGTCCATGTGTTCTCGCACGCGCACGTGCCGTATCTGTTCGAGGACAAGGGCCCGGGCGACTGGATGGCGAGGCACTTTTTCACGGGCGGCCAGATGCCGTCCGACGATCTCCTCCCGCAGTTCCAGGCCGATCTGCGCCTTGTTTCCCACGACGTGTTCGACGGCACGCACTATCGGAGAACGGCCGAAGCGTGGCTGGCAAACATGGATCGGAACGAGGCCGCCATCCGCCCGATCCTTGCCATGACCTACGGGAAGGAGCAGACCACGCGCTTCTTCACGTACTGGCGCATCTTCTTCATAGCCGTGGAAGAGTTGTGGGGGTACCGCGACGGATCGGAGTGGCTCGTGTCGCACTACCGGTTCGAAAGGGCGGCTGCCTGAATGATCGGAAAGGGATTGCTGCTGATGATGATGATTGCCGAAGGCTCCGCTGCTCCCACGATGCCGCCGTGTCCCCGCACGCCGAATTGCGTGTCGACGAGGGCGACGGACTCTCATGCCATCTCGCCGTTTCGCTATGCGGGAACGAGTGCCGACGCCATGGGCCGGCTGCTGTCGATCCTGCAGGCGATGCCGAGAACCGCGATCGTGGCGTCCGACCGGATGTCCATTCGGGCCGAGTTCAAAACGCGGATCTTCCGTTTCACGGATGACGCGATCTTCGTCGTCGAAGACGAGAACAAGGTGATCCACTTCCGCTCGGCGGCACGGATCGGTCATTCCGACCTGGGCGTCAACCGAAGCCGGATGGAAGAGATCCGCGCGAAGTTTGGCGACCGCTGAAGGCTTGAAACTGTCGAAGATGCACGAGTTCAACATTGCGGCGATACAAGCCGCATCCAGGAGAATCGAATGAGAGCTGCCGTCACCCCCGCAGTCAATGGAAGATGGGAAGTGCGCGATGTTCCGCGCCCGCAACCGGGACCGAACGAGGTTTTGATCCGCATTACCGCCAGCGGTCTTTGTTTCACCGATGTCCACATCACACACGGAATGATCCCGACGCAGTTCCCGCGCACGCTCGGGCATGAGCCGGTGGGCGAGATCGTCGAGGTCGGAGCCGGCGTCACCAAGCGCAAAGCCGGCGATCGCGTCGGCGTTCCGTGGGTTCAGGACTCTTGCGGGCGCTGCGAGTGGTGTCTGCGCGGCAAGAAACACTTCTGCCAGAACAGCGTCGGCACCGGGATTCAAACTCAGGGAAGCCACGCCGAGTTCATGCTGGCACGTGCCGACGCGACGGTGCTGGTTCCGGACTCGGTCAGCGACGAGCAGGCGGCGCCGATCTTCTGCGCGGGCTTCACGGTGTGGAGCGGATTCCGGATTGCACAGCCCGAGCCCGGCGATCGCGTCGCCGTCGTCGGCATCGGCGGTCTCGGACATCTGGGCTTGCAGTTCGCGAAGGCGTCCGGTCACCACACGATCGCCGTGACGCACTCGAAGGACAAGGAGAAGATGCTGCGCGAGCTCGGCGCCGACGACGTGGTCGGCAGCGGCGACGAGCTGATCAAGTCGGGCGGCGCGGACGTCATTCTCGTCACCGGCAATTCGTGGAAGTCCGCCGCGGACGCGATGAAGGGTCTCCGCCCTCGAGGGCGCGTCGTACTGATGGGAGTGAGCGGCGAGCAGCTCCGGGTTCCGATGGACCTCCTTTTCAAAGAGGGAAGAATCCTCGGCTCATCGCAGAACGATCCGGAACATCTGTACGAAGCGCTCGACTTCGTGGCCAGAGGTAAGGTGAGAGTCATCACCGAGACGTATCCGCTGGCCGACATCGCAAAGGCCTATGACCGCGTGGAAAAAGGCGAGGTGCGATTCCGGGCGGTGATCAAACCGTAATTGGATGTTCGCGTCGCTGATCGGCAGCTTCTGGGGAAGGGCAGACCATCGTACTCGGCGACGCTTCGCTGGTGTACCGAACTTCGCGCGCGCACTCCTCGACCGTCGCGACGCGGCAACGGCGCTGACTCGAGAGCGGTAACGCGCCACGCCACTTCCATCCGCTATCATCGGGTGCAAGTGCTATCGCCTCCTGTGAATGCGGAGTTCCTGCTGCAGCGGCTGCTCGTGTGCGGTTTCGTGGCGTGCGCTGTGGCGTCGTGTGCGACTACGCGTACGTTGCCGAACCGCCGCGCTGACGCGCCGCCCCAGAAGATCACCGAGGAGCAACGTTCGGCCGCAGTGCTTTCGCGTGAGGCCAATCGCGCCTACTGGTCCACACGAACGCTGCCTGACGAAGCCGCCGCGGGGGCTGACGGTTGGACTTCGCATGGTCCGACCAACCTCGCTGGCCTGACGTGGTCGTTTCTGCTCGATCCTGCGAATCCGAACGTCATGTGGTCCGGCAGCGACGAGGCACTCTGGAAGT
>JBBRMQ010000321.1:0-3293 GCA_038230775.1 Thermoanaerobaculia bacterium | reverse complement strand
CGAGCTGTACCTTGCGAACCCCAACCCGGCGCCTGGCGCGGTGTGGGGCAACACGCTGGCCACCGGCAAGTCGTATGTGTCGGTCTCGAAGGCAGCGACGGCGATCACGGTGTTCGGACGTACGCCGAAGGGTCAGGACGCGGCGGCCGGCAACTACACCGACACGATCACGGCGACCATCAACTACTAAGCTGAAAATCGAGCGCTTTTCAGCAACTCGGCCCGGGTCAACCGGGCCGAGTTTTTTTGTTTGGGCCGCCCCGGGCCAGCTTCTGTTTCTGTGTGAGGACCGGCTTCAGCCGGTCAGAATGGTGACCGGCTGAAGCCGGTCCTCACACAGAACCTACGCGGCCACGGCGCGTAGCAGTTCCTCGATGGCGTCGATCACTTCCACCCCCTGCGCCTTCAGCGGGAAGGAGAGCACGCCGTTCGGCGTGAATCGCACCTGCGGGTTCTCGTTGATGAGGCTGAGCAGCTTGTTCGGATCGATCTTCGCGTTCTGCGTCATCTTCATCACTCCGCGCGCACCGTCGCGAACGATCGAGATCACGCCGATGGACTGCGCGAATCGTTTGATCTGGATGAATCGGAGCAGGCTCTCGACGTTCTTCGGCAGGGCGCCGAAGCGGTCGCGCATCTCGTTGCGGATCTCGTCCAGGCGTACGTCGGTGCTGGCGGACGCGATCTTCTTGTAGAACATGATGCGGACGTTCTCGTCGCCGATGTAGTCGTGCGGGATGTAGATGTCGACGCCGAGGTTCATCGAGGTCTCGACTTCCTCTTCGATCTTCTCGCCCTTGAGCTCGCGGATCGCCTCCTCGAGGAGCTTGGTGTACATCTCGAATCCGACCGCGGCGATCTCGCCCGACTGCTCGCCGCCGAGGATGTTGCCGGAGCCGCGGATCTCGAGGTCCTTGGCGGCGATGCGGAAGCCGGCCCCGAGGTCGGAGAACTCCTGGATGGCGGCGAGGCGCTTGCGGGCGTCGCCTGTCAGCACGCGATCGCTCGGCACGAGGAGATAGCAGAAGGCGAGGCGATCGCTGCGACCGACGCGGCCGCGCAGCTGATAGAGCTGCGAGAGGCCGAAGCGCTCGGCGTGATTGATGAGAATCGTGTTGCACGCGGGGATGTCGATGCCGTTCTCGATGATCGTCGTCGCGATCAGCACGTCGTACTCGCGATTGATGAAGGCAAACATCGCGCGCTCCAGCTCGCGCTCCTCCATCTGACCGTGGCCGACAATGACCCGCAGTCCTGGGATGAGCCTTTCGAGATACTCCTTCATCTGATAGATCGACTCGACGCGGTTGTGGACGAAGAAGGTCTGTCCACCGCGTCCGGTCTCGAACTCGATGGCCTCGCGGATGAAGTCGTCGTTGAACGGAACGACGGCGGTCTGAATGGCCAGGCGGTCTTTGGGCGGAGTCTCGATGATGGAGATGTCGCGGATGCCCACCATCGACATGTGCAGCGTGCGCGGGATCGGCGTGGCCGACATCGACAGCACGTCGACGGCCATCTTCATCTGCTTGAGCCGCTCCTTCTGCGCGACGCCGAACCGTTGCTCTTCGTCGATCACCAGGACCCCGAGGTCTTTGAAGTTGATGTCCTTGGAGAGGATGCGGTGCGTTCCGATGATGACGTCGATCTCTCCCGCCTCGATCTTGCGGACGATCTCCTTCTGCTCCTTCGGCGAGTAGTAGCGGGTGAGGAGCTCGATCGTCACCGGAAACGACGCGAAGCGGCGCAGGAACGTGCGGTAGTGCTGGTAGGCGAGGATGGTGGTCGGCGCGAGCATGGCCACCTGCTTGCCGTCCATCACCGACTTGAACGCGGCGCGCATCGCGACTTCCGTTTTGCCGTACCCGACGTCGCCGCACAGCAGGCGATCCATCGGCCTGCGCGACTCCATGTCCGACTTCACATCATCGATGGCCGCCTCCTGATCTTCCGTCTCCTCGAACTCGAAGGCCTCCTCGAACTCGAACTGCCACGGCGAGTCCTTGCTGAACGCGTGTCCGGGAACCATCTGGCGCGTGGCGTAGAGCTTGAGGAGCTCGTCGGCCATGTCGCGCATCGCCTTCTTGACCGATGCTTTCGTCCTCGCCCATGCGGTGCCGCCTAACCGATCGAGCTTCGGCTGGGTGTCCGCGCCGCCGGAGTAGCGCTGGATGAGGTTGAGGTTCTCCATCGGCATCAACAGCTTGCCGTTGGAGGAGTACTCGATCTCCATCACCTCGCGATCGGTGTCGCCGAACGGGATGCGCTGCAGGCCGAGGAAGCGGCCGACGCCGTGGTCGACGTGGACGATGTAGTCGCCGACCTTGAGATCGCGAAGATCGGTGACGAACGCGTCCGACGCGCGCTTCTTTCCGCCGACGCGTGTGGAGGTCGGAGGCTCGAAGAGATCCCACTCGGAGTACAGCGTCGCGTTGATCTCTTCGAAGTCGAAACCGCGCGGAAGCGCGCCCGCCGTGACGACGATCTCCTCGCGGAGTTTCGGCGCATCATCGGCGAACGGCACTTCGAACTCCTTGAAGAGGCGCTCGATCTTCTCGCGTCCGCCCTTCGTCGCGGTGAAGAAGAGCTGACGGCGTCCGCCGTCGTGTCCTTTCTTCACATCGGTCGCGAACTCGCTCAGGCGGTTCGTGTAGCGATCGACCTGCGGCGCGCGCAAGCGCACTTCGGAGAAGTCCTTCGACGCGATGTGAACCTCGCCCATCGCCAGCCGCGCTTTGCCGAGGAACGCGAGGACGTCGGGTCCGGCGGTGGTGAGCTTGTCGGGCGGATAGACCGCGTGACCATTTTCCGCCGCGGCGTCGTACTCCGATCGCAGGATCGATTCGAATTTCGCAGCCGTGGTGGTGATCTGATCGGGCTCGATCAGCACCAGGTCCCACGACGTGATCAGCTCCGCGAACGATGCGGTGTCCACCGCCAGCGGCATGTAGTGCTCGATGCCGGGGAAGGTGCCGTGCTCGTTGAGCCGATCGATCTTGTCGGCGACGTCGCGCTTGAAAAGCGGATCCATGAAATCGAGCGACAGTCGACGAGCGAGCGCGCTGCGCGTCTCCTTCGTGATGGGGAAGTGCGTCATCGGCAGGATGGAGATCTCGCCGCCGGCCGGTTGGTCGGAGCGCTGCGTCTCGACGTCGAACCAGCGCAGCGATTCGATCGTGTCGCCGAAGAGCTCCACGCGCAGCGGCTTCGGCGTGTTCGGCGGAAAGACGTCGAGAATGCCCCCTCGGAACGCGAACTCTCCCGCCTCGCCGACGAGATCCGTGCGCACGAAT
>JBBRMQ010000320.1:0-3304 GCA_038230775.1 Thermoanaerobaculia bacterium | reverse complement strand
TCGAACGCGACCGCAAGCGGCCGCCAGCAGAATCGCCGGGTCGAGATTCACATCCTGGCGAACGAAGCGTAATTCTTGCATCACTGCAAAGGACGCTCTCACGAGCGTCCTTTGCGTTGACGGTTGTCGGTTGTCGGTTGTCAGAGGCGGGCGGGCGTGGACAACTGATCACCGACAACCGACAACTGTTTCTTAAAAATCAGGAGGTAACACAGTGATTCGTAAGTCTTCCATTCTTCTCCTCGCCACCGTCTTCGCCTTCGCGTGCGCGAGTACTCAGGATGATCCGAATGCGAGAACCAAGCGCGGCGCCGGAGCCGGTGCCGCAGCGGGTGCAGTCGTCGGCGCCATCATCGGCAATCAGTCTGGCAACAACCGGACCGGTGCCGTCGTCGGCGGCGTCGTCGGCGCAGCCGTTGGTGCCGCCATCGGGCATCGCATGGATCAGCAGCAGAAAGAGCTTCAGCAGATCCCGGGCGTCGAAGTGACGCGTCCGTCCGAAGGCGAGATCGCCGTTCAGCTGACGAACGACATCCTCTTCGACTTCAACTCTTCGGCGCTTCGTTCGGAATCGCGGTCGACGCTGGCCGATCTCGCCGCGAACTTCCAGCGGTACCCCGATGAGACGGTGTCGGTCCAGGGCCACACGGACAATGTCGGCACGAGCTCGATCAACCAGTCGCTCTCCGAGCGCCGCGCGTATGCCGTGAAGGACTATCTCGTCAGCCAGGGCATGCCATCGTCACGCATCACCGCGATTGGCTACGGCGAGACGCAGCCGAAGGCGACGAACAGCACGCCGGAAGGGCGTCAGCTGAACCGCCGCGTCGAGATTCACATCCGCGCCACACAGTCGTAAGGATCGAAAGGTCGCGGGTCGCTGGTCGGAGGTCGGAAAAACCGGCATCCAACTCGCGACTTGCGACCCGCGACCTGCCTCCCTCGCTCCCCCTCCGCGACAAACGCCCCGAACTCAGGTTAGAATCGCGCGCCCAAAAACCTCAGGGCTTTCAGCGAGCGGGCGGCACTCGCCTCCCGTCTCCCCAAACACACGGAGGAATCATGAAGTCCCGGATCATGCGCGCGCTGGTCGTCGCAATCATTGCGATTCTCGCAAGCGTCGTCGTGCACGCTCAGGAATCTCACCCCACGGCCAACCCGGACGTCGCGCCGCTGGAATCGAAAAACGCTGCCCCGCTGACCGAGGCGCGGACGGAGGCCAATCTGGTGCTGCCGGATCTGTCCTCGGTCTCCTTCCTCGGCATGAACGGTCACAACCTCCTGCTCGGAGGCCTCCTCGTCTGTTTGTTAGGCGG
Source organism: Thermoanaerobaculia bacterium (assembly GCA_038230775.1). Classification (GTDB taxonomy): domain Bacteria; phylum Acidobacteriota; class Thermoanaerobaculia; order Gp7-AA8; family Gp7-AA8; genus JBBRMQ01. The sequence continues at coordinate 1,988 of JBBRMQ010000320.1, read as the reverse complement.
GGTGTTCGGTCTCGTGATGTACGTACAGTTGCGCAACCTGCCGGTCCACCGCTCCATGCGCGAGATCTCGGAGCTCATCTACGAGACGTGCAAGACCTACCTGGTGACGCAGGGGAAGTTCATCCTCATCCTCGAGGTCTTCATCGGCGCGATCATGGTGGTGTACTTCGGCTTCCTGCGCCATTTCCCCGTCGACAAGGTCATCACGATCCTCGTCTTCAGCCTCGTCGGCATCGCCGGCAGCTACGGCGTGGCGTGGTTCGGCATCCGCGTGAACACGTTCGCCAACTCGCGTTCGGCGTTTGCTTCGCTGCGCGGCAAGCCATACCCGACGTACGCGATCCCTCTGCAGGCCGGCATGTCGATCGGCATGCTGCTGATCTCCACCGAGCTCATTCTGATGCTCGGGATTCTCCTGTTCGTTCCCCGCGATTACGCCGGCCCGTGCTTCATCGGCTTCGCCATCGGTGAATCGCTGGCGGCGGCCGCGCTGCGCATCGCGGGCGGCATCTTCACCAAGATCGCCGACATCGGCTCCGATCTCATGAAGATCGTCTTCAACATCAAGGAAGACGACGCGCGCAACCCGGGCGTCATCGCGGACTGCACCGGCGATAACGCGGGCGACTCGGTCGGCCCCACGGCCGATGGCTTCGAAACGTACGGCGTCACTGGCGTCGCACTCATCACCTTCATCCTCCTCGCGGTCACCGATCCGACCGTGCAGACGCAGCTCCTCGTCTGGATCTTCGCGATGCGCGTGCTGATGATCATCAGCGCCGCCGTCTCGTACTTCATCAACGGGGCGATCGCCAGCGCACGCTTCCGCGACTCCGACAGCTTCAACTTCGAGACGCCGCTGACAACGCTGGTATGGATCACCTCGATCGTGTCGGTCGCCGTCACCTACATCGCCTCCAAGGTCCTCATCCCGAACCTCGGCGGCGACACCACGATGTGGTGGAGGCTCTCGACGATCATCACCTGCGGCACACTCGCCGGCGCCGTCATCCCCGAGCTGGTGAAAGTGTTCACGTCCACTGACTCGCGCCACGTGCGCGAGGTCGTCACCGCGTCGCGTGAAGGTGGCGCGTCGCTCAACATTCTCGCCGGCCTGACCGCCGGCAACTTCAGCGCGTACTGGATGGGCCTGGCCATCACCGCGCTCATGGGCATCGGCGCGTGGATCAGCGGCGGCTTCCCCGGCGGCATGATGATCGCGCCCGCGATCTTCGCCTTCGGCCTCGTCGCCTTCGGCTTCCTCGGCATGGGTCCGGTGACGATCGCCGTCGACTCGTACGGACCGGTGACCGACAACGCACAGTCGGTGTTCGAGCTCTCCACGATCGAGACGACGCCGAACATCTCCGACGACATCAATCGCGAGTTCGGCTTCCGCCCGTCATTCGAGAAGGGAAAGCTCTATCTCGAAGAGAACGATGGCGCGGGCAACACGTTCAAGGCAACGGCGAAGCCCGTGCTCATCGGAACTGCGGTCGTCGGCGCCACCACGATGATCTTCTCGATCATCATGATGCTGACCAGCGGGCTGACGCATGACATGGAAAAGCTCTCGATCATGCACCCTCAGTTCCTCCTCGGCCTCGTCATCGGCGGCGCGGTGATCTACTGGTTCACCGGCGCGTCAACGCAGGCCGTGTCGACCGGCGCGTACCGCGCGGTCGAATTCATCAAGAAAAACATCCGCCTCGACAGCGGTGTCGAGCGCGCGTCCGTGGAAGACTCGAAGAAGGTCGTCGCCATCTGCACGCAGTACGCGCAGAAGGGCATGTTCAACATCTTCCTCACAATCTTCTTCTCGACGCTGGCGTTCGCGTGCTTCGAGCCGTTCTTCTTCATCGGCTACCTCATCTCCATCGCGCTCTTCGGTCTTTACCAGGCGATCTTCATGGCCAACGCCGGCGGCGCCTGGGACAATGCGAAGAAGATCGTCGAGGTCGAGCTCAAGGAGAAGGGCACGCCGCTGC
>JBBRMQ010000319.1:0-3355 GCA_038230775.1 Thermoanaerobaculia bacterium | reverse complement strand
ACGTCGGTGAAGCCGCCGGTCGACGCGCCGACATCGGCGCAGACGCGTCCGCGCACGTCGATCGCAAACTCCTTGAGCGCGTGTGCCAGCTTCATTCCGCCACGTCCGACCCACGGATGCTCGAGCTCCGCGACGCGAATGACCTCATCGACCGCGACCTCGATGCCGGCCTTGTCGGCGAACTCCTCGTTCACGAGAACGCGGCGCGCCATGATGAGCGACTGCGCTTTGGATCGCGTCTCGACGAGCCCGCGCTCGACGAGCGCCACGTCGAGGCGCTGCTTACGGGCTCTTCGTGCGCGTCCCGCGCTGTCCTTCGTCTTCGTCATCGCAGCTCGATGGAGGATCGGGAATCGCGTCGGGAGGAATGGACTCGATGCCGCGCAGGACGTTGCGCGCCATCGTGACATCCGCGGGCGCAGCCTTCTGCGTGCGCGTCACCACGAAATCCGCGTCGGCCTTCGCACCCAGCAGGTAGCAGACGTCGTATTCCCCCGCACCATTGTCGCTGTGATGGAGCAGGATCTGCGAACGGAGCGCGCGGGCGTGCAAGTTGGCCGGGTTCGATGAAACGGCAAGGTCGAGCAGCGAGAGCACGTCGGTGAAGAGAAGGTCGTTGATGGAGTCCGTGGAGGCGGCGGCCATCTTCTTCTCGTACTCCAGAAGCTGTTCGGCCGCGGCGGTGAGGCGAGTGCTCTTCGTCGCGCCGGGGGAAGTGGCGAGCAGCAGGACGACCGCGAACCAGTTCATCAACGAATCGTCGCGAGGCGCGGCCGGTCAGCGACGTGCGACTTCACAAACTCCCGAACGCGCCGCGCAATCCCCTCGGGATGCAGGTCGTATTGCGCGCGAAGCACGTCCTGCGCGCCGTGGTGCACGTACTCGTCGGGAATGCCGATGCGATGGAAGACGACATCCGTGATGCCCAGCTCCTGCACGCGTTCCATGACCGCGGAGCCGAAGCCGCCCGCGAGCGAGCCTTCCTCGACTGTGATGATCTTCGAGCCCGGCTGGCAGTACTTCGCGATCAGTTCGTCGTCGAGTGGCTTGATGAACCGCGCGTTGATCACCGCGATGTTGATCCCTTCCTTCGCCAGGATCTCGGCGGCCTGCACCGCCGGCCACACTTCGTAGCCGATGGCGAAGATCGTCGCATCCGCGCCCTCGCGCATGACTTCACCCTTCCCGATGGGAAGCGACTTCAGCTCCGGGTCCATCTTCGCGCCCACGCCGTTGCCGCGGGGGTAGCGAAGCGAGGTCGGATGTCCGGTCTCGAACGACGTCTTCACCATGTGGCGAAGCTCGTTCTCGTCTTTCGGCGCCATGCAGATCATGTTCGGGAAGATCCGCAGGTAGGCCATGTCGTAGATGCCGTGATGCGTAGGCCCGTCCGCGCCGGCGATGCCGCCGCGATCGAGTGCGAACACCACCGGCAGATCCATGATCGCGACGTCGTGGAACACCTGATCGAACGCGCGCTGCAGGAACGTCGAGTAGATCGCGGCGACCGGCTTCATCCCCTGCGTCGCCAGACCGCCGGCAAAAGTCACCGCGTGCTCTTCGGCGATGCCGACATCGAACATGCGATCGGGGAAGACCTTCGCAAACTTGTCGAGGCCGGTGCCTTCCGGCATCGCGCCCGTGATGGCGACGATCTTCGGATCCTTTTTGGCCAGCTCGACAAGGGTGTCCGCAAAGACCGCGGTGTACGTCGGCGCCTGAGGCTTGTCGGATTTCTTGACCTCGCCCGAGATGATGTCGAACGGAGTCACGCCGTGCGACCAGATCGGTTTGTTCTCCGCGGGTGTGTAGCCCTTGCCCTTCTTCGTGATCACGTGCACGAGGAGCGGACCGTTGTAGTCCTTGTTCTGCTCGAACACGTTGATGAGGTTCTCGAGATCGTGACCGTCGTAGGGTCCGAGGTACTTGAAGCCGAGCTCCTCGAAGAGCATGCCGGGGACGACCATGTTCTTGAGGACCGTCTCCATGTCCGAGGCGAACTCGTGCAGCTTTCCGCCGATCAAGGGGATGCGGTCCATTACGCCTTTGGCCAGATCTTTCGCCTGCACGTAGCGCTTGCCCTTGATGATCTGGTTCAGGTAGCCGCTGATCGCACCGACGTTGGTCGAGATCGACATGTCGTTGTCGTTCAGGATGAGGAACAGCTTGCGGCGGAGGTGGCCGGCCTGATTCAACCCTTCGAATGCGAGGCCGCCGGACAGCGCGCCATCACCGATGACTGCGATCACGCGGTAGTCCTCTTTGCGTAAGTCGCGCGCGACGGCGATGCCCAACGCGGCGGAGATCGACGTCGACGCATGGCCGGCGTTGAACACGTCGTACTCCGACTCCTCCCGCTTGCAGAAACCGGAAATGCCGTCGTGCTGCCGGATCGTGTGGAAGCGCTCGCGGCGGCCGGTGATCAGCTTGTGCGGGTAACTCTGATGACCGGTGTCGAGCACCAGCTGGTCGCGCGGCGTATCGAAGACGTAGTGGATCGCGAGCGTCAGCTCGGCGATGCCGAGGTTGCCGCCGAAGTGGCCGCCAACGGAGGAGACGACTTCGATGATGCGATCGCGAATCTCCTGCGCGAGCTGCGGCAGTTGCGAGCGATCGAGTTTTCGCACATCGGCGGGAATGTTGATCTGATCGAGAAGCCTGGTCATGAGCGACGTTCGCAGATGTAACGGGCGAGGTCCCCGAGATAGTTCACAGGGCCGCCGATTCTAGCAGCGTTTTCAGTAGCTTCCGACAGCAGCGACGCCACGCGCTCGCGTGCTGCTGAGGCTCCCATCAACGCCGGGTAAGTCAGCTTTCCCTGAGCGAGATCCTTGCCTGCCGTCTTGCCGAGCTCCGCCGAGGTCTGCTCCTGGTCGAGAAGGTCGTCGACGATCTGGAAGGCGAGTCCGGTGGCCCTTCCGTAGTGCCGCAGGGCGGCAATCTGCTGTTCGGAGCCGCCGCCGAGGATGCCGCCGAGGAGGACCGAGGCGGTGAGGAGCTTGCCGGTTTTGTTCTTGTGGATGAACTCGAGGTGGGCGAGCTGCCCCTCATCCGCGCTTCGCGCACCTTCTCCCCGCACGCGGGGAGAAGGGCTACTAACGTGACCCTCGCGACGCGCTTCCTCATGGACCTCATGACCCTCGCGACGCGCTTCCTCATGGATCTCATGACCCTCGCGACGCGCTTCCCCATGGATCTCCTGACCCTCGCGACGCGCTCCCTCATGGATCTCCTGACCCTCGGGACGCGCGTCCCCACGTAGCCCCTCGCCCCGCGCAGCGGGGAGAGGGTGGCCGGAGGCCGGGTGAGGGGCCGTGGCCTCGAGGTCGGCAACCTGTCCGCCGATCATCCCCTT
>JBBRMQ010000318.1:0-3382 GCA_038230775.1 Thermoanaerobaculia bacterium | reverse complement strand
GTGGTGCCGAGGTGGAGTTTGTTGGCTTCGTCGAGGAGGGCGCCTAACACCTCCGGACTGAAGAGCGGCGCGGGACCGAGGATCTTGATTCCGTCCGCGCCTTTCTTCGCCACGAACTGCGCGAACTTCCGCGCCTGTTCCGGCGTGTCGACCTGGCCGCCGTCCCATTGATTCGCGCTGGGAAAGATGTACGGATAGATGCGCGGCGCCACGATCTCGTTCTTCGCGCTGCGGTCGCGTTCGTGCAGGCACCAGTCGATCCCGTTTCCGCATCCCGGCTCGCGGATCGTCGTGACGCCGTGCGCCAGCCAGAGTTTGTAGACGTACTCCGCCGGCGTTCCCTGCTCGCGCCCGCCGATGTGGCCGTGCATGTCGATGAAGCCCGGCATCACGTACAGTCCCGTGCCGTCGATCTCCTTCGTCGCGTTCTTCGGCCGCCCCTCCGCCTTGATCGCCATCTTCGGATAGCCGACGCTGGCGATCTCCTTGATGCGATTCCCTTCGATGACGATGTCGACGGGCCCCACCGGCGGCGCCCCCGTTCCATCGATGAGCGTGACGCCGCGGATGATCAGCCGCTGAAACGGCCCGTCACCCTCGCCCGGCTTGCGATCGGGCGCGTAAAGGGGATTCTCGGCAGCGAGTGCAACCGTCCCAAACAGAAGGATTGCGAGAAAGCGTTTCATGCGCCGAGAATATGTCATCCCGAGCGGATGACAACAAGATGGACATCACCGTCAACACCTGGACCGAGCTGCAGGAAGCCGTCTTCTCGGACTCCTGGCGCGACGCGATCAAGCGGCATCGCTCGCAGTTCGCGTATCGCGGTGCGCCGCGAACGAGTCACGGGCTGGAGACCAGTCTGCAGACGGGCGGCTTCGAGCGGCACGAGCAGCATCTCCTCAGCAGCTTCCGCAAATACGCCGTCACGCGCGAGGTGTACGGCGACTCGGTCTGGAACTGGCTGTCCCTTGCCAAGCATCACGGCCTGCCGACGCGGCTCCTCGACTGGACGTACTCGCCGTACGTGGCGATGCACTTCGCCACGCACAATCTCAAGGACTTCGATCAGGACGGCGCGATCTGGTGCGTCGACTACGCGCGGACGAATGCCATTCTGCCGAAAGCGCTCCGCCGCGAGATCGAGGGCGAGACTGCGAACATCTTCACCGCCGAGATGCTGCACCGCGTGGCGACTTCGCTCAACGAATTCGACGCGCTGTCGAAAGACGACTTCGTGCTTTTCTTCGAGCCGCCATCGCTCGACGAGCGCATCGTGAACCAGTTCGCGCTCTTCTCGATCCCTTCGAGCGCGGATCTGCAGCTCGAGGATCTTCTGCGCCGCCGCGATTCGGCCTACCGCCGCATCATCATCCCCGCCGCGCTGAAGTGGGAGGTGCGCGACAAGCTCGATCAGGCCAACGTCACCGAGCGCGTCCTCTTCCCCGGTCTCGACGGCTTGTCGCAGTGGCTGAAGCGCTATTTCACGACCCGTTCGTCATAGGCCGGACGAGATGGCAGACTCCACGCGATGATCAGCCAGATCGCCCCCGCGGTGATCGCCATGTCCGCGACGTTGAACACGCCGGTGTGCAACGGTCCCGCGTGCAGGTAGAGAAAATCGGTGACCCGTCCGTGGAAGCGGAGGCGATCGATGAGATTGCCGATGCCGCCCGCGAACACCAGCGATAGCGGGACGTCCGGATTGCGAAACAGATAGACCGCAAGCGCCGCGAGTCCCACGGCGACCACCCCGTTGAAGATCCACGCACGCAGATCCGCAGGCATGTTCTCGCCCATCGATAGAAACGCGCCGCGGTTTTCGGTGTAGAGCAGCGTCAGCGGACCGAAGTCCGTTGCGCGCTCGATCGCGCGAGCGAGATGCTTGGTGTACTGATCGACCGCGAGGATCACCGCGATCAAGCCGCCGAGTGTGAACCGTTTCAATGGACGCAGTGTATCGGGAGTAGCGCCGGCGGCCTCGCCGGCGGGACCGCCAGCGGCTCGCTGGCCGCGACCAATTGCCGCCGGGCATGTGTGGGGCCAGCCCTCTGTCTGGCCAGCCGGAGGGCTGGCCCCACACCTACATCACCAGCTCGCTCCCCTGCGGCTCGATCGACTCTACGTTCTGGAATCCGCGCGGCAGCTTCAGTCCGCGCTGCGTGCGCTGCGGCCGTAGCGCCGGCGTCCTCGCCGGCTGTTCCGCCAGCGTCCCGCTGGCCGCAATCAATTGCCGCCAGGCATGTGTGGGGCCAGCCCTCTGGCTGGCCAGCCGGAGGGCTGGCCCCACACCTACATCACCAGCTCGCTTCCCTGCGGCTCGATCGATTCGACGTTCTGGAATCCGCGCGGGAGCTTCAGTCCGCGTTGCGCGCGCTTGCCGATGTAGGTCTCGAGATCGGCGGGCTTGAGGTTCGTGAAGCGCTTGCCGGCGTAGACGACGAGCGTCCCGTCCGCGGGAACGATCGCGGTGCTGACGACTTTCTCCGGCGCGATCGGCGTGCGGTGGATCTTGATCGTCTGCACGCCCTTGCCGCGCGCGAGTTGCGGCAGCTCGTTCACGTTGAAGAGGAGCAACTTCCCTTCCGTCGTGGCGGCGGCAAGATAGTCCTTGTCGTAATTGAAGACGCGTTGCGGCCTGAGGAGCGAAGCGCCGTCGCCAACGTTGACGATCGACTTCCCCGCTTTGCGATCCGTGACGAGCTCGCCGAACCGGATCACGAATCCGTAGCCGTCATCGGTCGACAGCAGCCACAGATCGTCCGGCTCGCTCATCACGGCGCCGACGAACGTTGCGCCGGGCGGCGGAGTGGTGAACGCGGTCAGCGGCTCGCCGTGACCTTTCGCCGACGGCAGCTCGTGCGCCGGCATCGAGTACGAGCGGCCGGTGGAGTCGAGGAACACCGCCATCTGATTGCTGCGGCCGCGCGCCGAGTGGAGGTAGGAATCGCCACCTTTGTATTGCAGCGCGCTCGGATCCAGATCGTGTCCCTTCCCCGCGCGGGCCCAACCTTTCGCCGACAACACGACTGTAACCGGCTCGGTCGGAATGAGCGCCGCGGCATCGAGCGCCTTCGCTGCTTCGCGCTCGACGATCGGCGACCTCCGGCGATCCCCGAACTCCTCGGCGTCCCGCTGCAGCTCGTCGCGGACCTGTTTGCGCAGCAGCTTCTTCGATCCGAGGATCTTTTCCAGTCCCGCGCGTTCGTCGGCCAGCTTCGCCTGTTCGCCGCGGATCTGCACTTCCTCCAGCCGGTTGAGGAAGCGCAGTTTCAGCTCGAGGATTGCTTCGGCCTGCAGATCGGAGAGTTTGAATCGCTTCATCAGGACGGGCTTCGGCTCGTCTTCGCGGCGGATGATCCTGATGACCTCGTCGATGTTG
>JBBRMQ010000317.1:0-3421 GCA_038230775.1 Thermoanaerobaculia bacterium | reverse complement strand
CGTCGGATTCACGACGACGACCACGCCGAGCCGCCGCGCGACTGGCAGCAGATCCATCGCGAGCCCATCACCGTGCTCGATGCGCACGCGCAACGGGCGCCATACCGAATCCGGTGCGAGCGACTGCATGACCGCGAGGACCAGCCGTACGGAACTATCACCCACGATGTGCAGGTGGAGCGGCTGGCGCGTCGCGAGGGCCCGCGCCAGGATCGCGCGAACGGTGTCGATCGGAAATTGCAGTCGCCCGTACGAGCCCGGGCGGTCGGCATACGGAGCACGCATGAGCGCGTTGCGATCGAGCGGCGTGCCGTCGAGGATCCATTTCACGCCGGAGATGACGGTACGCGCCGACGGATGCGCATCGATGTTCGTCCACTCGTCGCCGCGAAGGCCGGACGTGTCGGTCATGGGATAGGGGATCACGCGAACGCGAATGGGCAGGTCGGCGGCGCGAAAGGCGCGCACGGTCATGGCGGGATCGAGATATCCGTTCATGTCCTGGACCGACGTGATGCCCCAGCGCGCGCCCTCCGCCGCATACGTGCGCAGGTATCCGACCATCGTTCGCAGCGGAAGCGCCGAGTAGAGCCGGCGGAGCGCGGCCCACTCGGCGTAGTCGTCGAGCATCCCGGTCAGTCGTCCACTCGCGTCGCGCCGGTAGCCGCCGCCGATCGGATCGCGAGCGTTCTCCGGAATGTGCAGCGCGCGGAGCGCGGCCGTGTTGAGCAGGAGTCCGTGACCGGTCCATGCCCAGAGCATCACCGGTTGGTCGGGGGCGATGCGATCGAGCTCCGTTCGGTTGGCAGCGGAGTCCTCGATGACGTGCAGCCCAACGACCGAGTGCAGCCATGTTCCCCGCGGCGTCCGGCGGGCGATGGCGCGGACCGAATCCAGCACGGTCGCCAGTGTCGGCTCCGGCGTCGGCGCGAGATCGGTGGCGAACGACACGCCGAACTCCGCGGCCCCGATGTGGTCGTGCGCGTCATTGAAGCCGGGAACGACAACGCGTCCGGCCAGGCGGATCAGGCGGGTGTGCGGTCCGGCGAGCCGCTCGACCGTGGCGTTGCTCCCAACCAACAGGATGCGTTCGCCGCGGATCGCGATGGCCTCTGCCCACGGGTGCGTCGAATCGGCGGTGAAGATCTTGCCGCCCGTGAAGATGAAATCGGGGGGCGCGACCTGCGCACCGGCCCGTCCGGCACTCGCGATCACCGCAAGGAGAGCAAGGGCGATCGGGAGCGACGTCGGTTTCTGCATCGGATACTCCATGGGAAGGCCCCGGTCGATCAATCGCTTGCTTCCAAGGCCTCCCCACTTCCGAGGCGCGAGGCTGTTTCGCGCACTCGGTCAACCAACCCTTCGTTACTGCACCGCGTTGATCATGTCGAAGATCGGCAGGTACATGGCGACCACCATGCCGCCCACCACCACGCCGAGGAACACGATCATCACCGGCTCCATGAGCGACAGCAGGTTCGACACCGCGGCATCCACCTCTTCATCATAGAAGTCCGCGATCTTCGACAACATCTCGTCGAGACCACCGGTCTGCTCACCGACCGCGATCATCGAGATGACCATCGGTGGAAACACATTCGACTTCTGCAGCGGCGCCGAGATGGTTTCACCACCCGCGATCGATGTCCGCGACTCCATGATGGCATCGCTAATGACGCGGTTACCGGCAGTCTTGGCCGTGATTTCCAGACCGTCAAGAATGGAAACGCCCGATCCGATCAGGGTTCCTAACGTACGCGTAAAGCGCGACACGGCCGACTTCCGGAGCACGTCGCCGAGCACGGGCGCCTTCAGCATCAGCTTGTCGATCATCAGCTTGCCGTCGTTCGTGGCGTAGTACTTCTTGAGGAACATCACGCCGCCGACCACCGCCGCCACGGTCACCACGCCACCGATGCCGCGCAGGAACTTCGACATCTCGATGACGACGCGCGTCGGCAGCGGCAGCGGCAGGCCGACACTCGCGAACATCTTCTCGAACACCGGGATGACGAAGATGAGCAGCACGCTGATGGCGATGAACGCGACGCTCGAGATGACGCCCGGGTAGATCATCGCGCCCTTCACCTTCCGCACGAGCGCGTCGTTCTTCTCCATGAACGTCGCGAGGCGCATGAGGATGGTGTCGAGAATACCACCGGCCTCGCCGGCCGCGACCATGTTCACGTACAGCTCGGTGAACGCCTTCGGGTGCTTACCGAGGGCGTCAGCGACGGTGTGGCCGCTCTCGACGTCGAACACGACCGCGTGGGTCACGTCCTTCAGCGCGGGATTCTCGCTCTGCTTCGCGAGGATGTCGAGCGCCTGCACGAGCGGGAGTCCCGCGTTGATCATCGTGGAGAACTGGCGCGTGAAGATCACGATGTCGCGCATCTTGATCTTGCCGCCCGACTTTTTCTTCTTCGCGACGGCGGCTTCGTCGATCTTGACGACGTTGAGCCGCTGCTTCCGTAGCTGCGCGACGACGTCATCACGTGTCGGCGCATCGATGGTGGCGGTCCGGAGATCGCCGTTGAGGGCGCGCGCGGTGTATGTAAATGCTGGCATTGAGAACCTCAGGGGGTCTGACGGTCTGACAGTCTGACTGTCTGACAGTGGAGCTCGAGCGTGATCCTGAACAACAAATGCAACGGCAACAACTCCTATCGCTTACCTGCCATCGCTCCACCCGCGGCGCCGGGCTTTTTCACTTCGTCTTCCGGCGACTGGCCGATCATGCGAAGGAACTCGGTGGGATCATGCGACGAGCGCAGGCAGTCGTCGAGCGCGACGTCGCGATTCATGTAGAGCGCATACAGGGCATCGTTCATCGTCTGCATCCCGAACTTCTTGCCCGACTGCATCGTGCTGTAGATCTGGTGGATCTTGTCGTCGCGAATGAGGGCGCGCACGGCGGGCGTGACGACGAGAATCTCCGCCGCCATCGCCCGGCCCCGGCCTTTCGCCTTCGGCAGCAGCGTCTGCGTGACGATGCCCTCGAGCACGAATGCGAGCTGCGCCCGCACCTGGCTCTGCTGGTGCGCCGGGAACACGTCGATGATGCGGTTGACGGCTTCGGCCGCGCTGTTCGTATGCAGCGTGGCAAATGCGAGGTGGCCGGTTTCCGCAATCGTCAGCGCCGCCTGGATGGTATCGAGGTCGCGCAACTCGCCGATGAGGATGACGTCCGGGTCCTGGCGCAACGCATACTTGAGGGACGCCTGGAAACTCTTGGTGTCCGTCCCCACCTCGCGCTGGTTGACGATGCAACCCTGATGGCGATGGATGAACTCGATCGGATCTTCGACGGTGATGATGTGCCCTTTGCGCTCGCGGTTGATCTTGTCGATCATCGCGGCGAGGGTGGTGGACTTTCCTGACCCGGTAGGGCCGGTGACGAGGACGAGCCCGCGCGGCTTCT
>JBBRMQ010000316.1:0-3444 GCA_038230775.1 Thermoanaerobaculia bacterium | reverse complement strand
CTCAGATGGTTAGAGCGGGCGTCTCATAAGCGCTAGGTCACAGGTTCGACTCCTGTCACCGCCACCACTTTTCGTCAAGCGGCGGCGCATCTGCGGCGTCAGCACTTCGTCGCGCCGGCTGCGGCGTACGTGCGTACGCCTCGCCGTCACTCCTCGCGCTTCCTTGCGTCTGCACCACCGCATGACGAAAAGCACCGAGTCGCGTTAGGGCCACCGGAACGCGACTCGGGCGTGTTGGCCAGCCAGAGGGCTGGCCCCACACTGGCGCTTCGCGCGCGTGATCGCGAAAAGCACCAACGCTTTTCCGACCCCCGACCCGCGCTACTTCCCTTGCGTGCCTTCCGGCCAGATGATGAACGAGCCGCTGGCGTAAACGATGTCGCAGTCGAAGTCGGTCGTCGGGCCGGCGATGTAGGTGCTCTGGAACTTCTGGTCGCGGCCAGGAGAGCGAATGGCGTACTCCGCGGCGGAAGTCCCGCCGATCGGGTTGTCCATTCGAAATTCGAGTGCGTTTCCCCAGCCGTCGTTGCTTGGGATATTGCCCATGTACGTCGGTGAGAGAATTCCTTTGAGCTCGGCGTAGGTGATCGGTGCCGCCGGCATCGAGTAGCCGAGGCCCGAGGCGTTGTACTGGCGGATGTCGATGGCGCGCGCCTCCCAGGCAAGCGCCACACCGCGGATATCAGCCATCGTCCGTTTCTGCTTCGAGCGATGCAGGGCGTTGTAGAAGTTGCCGATGGCGATCGCGGCAAGAATGCCGATGATGCCGACTGCGATGAGCAGTTCGAGGATAGAGAAGCCGCGACCCACCCGCACTCTCGACCGCATTTCGGACCTCCGCTTTTTCCATGATACGGGCGAAACGGTAGGCTTGTGCGGTGATCCTCGACACGATCCGCCGGTTTTTGGCGCGTCCGGACGTCGCCGGCCCGTTTCTGCTGGCCGTTTCCGGCGGGGCCGATTCCACCGCGCTGCTGGCGGCCTTTGCGGAGATCGGCGACCTGCAGTTCGAGGCAGCGCATGTGAATCATCACCTTCGCGGCGCCGAGTCCGACGCGGACGAAGCATTCGTGCGCGCGCTGGGCGAGCGATATCAGATTCCGCTCCACGTCGTGAACGCGCCGCTCGAGCCGGATGAAATCCGTCGATCGGGGGTCGAGAGCGCCGCGCGCAGGATCCGCTACGCGAAGTTGCGTGAGATCAGCGGCGCCACGATCGTGACCGCCCATCACAAGAACGATCAGGCGGAGACGGTTCTCATGCGGCTCGTGAACGGCGGCGGGATCGCCTCACTTCGCGGCATCCATCCGATTCGCGCTGACGGCGTCATCCGCCCGCTCCTCACCGTCAAGCGCGAGGACATCGATCGATTCCTCGCCGAGCGCGGCATCACCGCGCGTATCGATCGCTCGAACGCCGATCCGCGCTTTCTTCGCAACCGTATCCGCGCTGTGCTTCGGCAGCTCGATGCGAGCGCCATCGACAACCTCGCATCGATCGCCGATCAGGCCCGCGATCAATGGACGGTTCTCGAACGCGCGATTGATGCGATCGACAATGGCACAGCCACCGATTCCGAAACGCACTTCGCATCGCTGCCGGACGACCCGTGGCTTCGCCGCGCGCTGCTGCACCGTCACATCCTCCGGCTCGATCCGGGTGCTCGCGACATCTCCGCTGACGACCTCGAACGTCTCGCCGACGAAACCGCGAAACGCGTCAGCGTGACGAAGTCGTTGGAGATGACCCGAACAGGTCAGAGCGTAACCATCTGCAGACTCGCGAAAGAGACCGAGCCGTTCGAATTCGAGCTGAGGGCAGGCGAATTCGCGAGAACGCCAGCGGGCACGATCCGCATCTACCCGTCAACCGTCAGCCGTCAACCGTCAACCCAGTACTTCGAGCTCCCAAAAGGCGCAGAGCCCCGTTTCACGATCCGCAATCGCAGAACCGGCGACCGATTCCAACCCCTCGGCATGAACCACCAGAAAAAGCTGAAGGATTTCCTCATTGATCGTAAAATCCCGGCCGCGGTCCGCGATTCGATTCCGTTGGTGCTGTGGAACGGGGCAATCATCTGGGTGGCGGGCGTGGAGATTTCCGAGGCGTTCAAAGTGGCCGGCGCCGGCGAGCTCTACGAGGTTTCGATTGGCAAAGGCGAAGAAGATCAAGAAGGCGTTCAGCGACAAGGTCATCGCGACCCGTATCGCTAAGCTCGGCAAACGCATCCGCCAGGACGCCGGAGACGGCGAAATCTTCCTCCTCGGCATCCTCAAAGGCGCCTCGTGTTTTCTCACCGATCTGTTGCGCGCGATTCCCGGCGACGTCAGCTTCGGGTTCATCGACGTCGTCCGTGACGTTTCTGACACGCAAACAGCGGCTGCGATGGAGATCAGCTTCCTCAGCCACATCAGCCTGAGCGGCAAGAACGTCTATGTCCTCAAGGATGTAGTCACGAGCGGTGTCATCGAGAATTACCTCCTCACGCAGCTTCGCCAGAAGAACCCGGCGACCCTGAAGCTCGTCGCGTTGCTCGATCACACCGACCTGCGCACCGTGGACATCGAGCCCGACTACCGGGCATTCAAGGTGGAGCGCGGCAGTTTCGTGGGCTATGGCCTGGAATCCGAAGGCAAGTACGGGAACCTTCCTTACATCGCGAAGGTGTAGGTGTAGCTTCGGCCGGCCTGACCGGCTGAAGCCGGTCCACACACCCAAACCATTAGAATTTCGGTACGTACTCAACCGTTCAGTCAATGGCACGCCTGAAGCATCGCGTGCCGCGGAGGCAAATCCTTGAATTCAACGATCAAAACCGCGCTGCTTTGGGTGGTCATCATCGTTCTGGTGTTCCTGCTCTGGCAGCTGTTCAATACGAGCAAAGTCGGAAGCGAGCTGATCCCGTTCAGCGCTTTTCTCGACCGCGTCAACCAGGGGTATGTCGAGAAGGTCGTCATCCGCGATGACGACATCCACGGCGAGACCCGTCCGAACGCGCCCGGCGGCAAGCGGGAGTTTCGAACCAACGCACCGCGCAACTATCCGGCGATGTTCGACCAGTTGCGCGCGAAGAACGTCACCATCGAGATGGAGCCCACACGCGAGGCTCCGTTCCTCACTGCACTCATTACCTGGGCGCCTGTCCTGTTTCTCATCGGCCTCTGGATCTTCTTCATGCGCCAGATGCAGGCCGGCGGCAACAAGGCGCTGTCCTTCGGCAAGTCGAAAGCGAAGCTGTTGTCGGGCAACGCCAAGAAGGTCACGTTCAAAGACGTCGCCGGCGTCGATGAGGCCAAGCTCGAGCTGCACGAGATCATCGAGTTCCTCAAAGAGCCGCAGAAGTTCACGAAGTTAGGCGGCAAGATTCCGAAAGGCGTCCTGCTCATGGGACCTCCGGGAACCGGCAAGACGCTTCTTGCGCGCGCAATCGCGGGAGAAGCGAAT
>JBBRMQ010000315.1:0-3462 GCA_038230775.1 Thermoanaerobaculia bacterium | reverse complement strand
TGTTCGGATCCCGCGCCTACGCCGCCGGACTGACGGCCGGCATGAAGATCAATTCGATCAACGGCCGCAAGTACGACGGCGACGTCCTTCGCGAAGAGCTTCGCGCGAAAAAACCGTTGGACGTCGCCGTCGAGCAGGGCACGTTTGCCGGCTCGTTTCAGATCGACTACCGCGATGGCGAGCAGTACCCGCATCTCGAACGCATCGAAGGCAAGCCCGATCTTCTCTCCGACATCATGCGGCCGCGCCGCTAACGCTTCGGCCTCTGTGTGAGGACCGGCTTCAGCCGGTCACGGCCGACCGGCTGAAGCCGGTCCACACACAGAGGCCGGCGTGACCGAATCGCCTCTTTACGCACGCGGTGCCGTGAACCGCAGACGCTTGTTCGCCGGATCGAAGGTCACCGCGTAGTTGCGCAGAAAGCGGATGCCGAGGTTGCCGGCGGGGTAGAGGCCGATGAAGCCGATGCGAGGGTGCGTGACGAGGATGCTGCCGATGTGCACGTCGCCGTTGAGCTGCGCCGAGTAAATCGGCGTCTCGCCCATGCCGGTGCGAGCGCGTCCCACGACCTCCGGCTCCGCATCGAGCGGCACCGACTTCGCCGCGCTGTATGGCAGGGTGATCTCGCCCGGGCTGCCGCTGTCGATGTCCGTGTGAATCGTCTGGCCCTGCACGTCGATGTCGATCGTCGGCACGCCATGCTCGGTCGTATACGGCAGAATCATTTTTCCGTCGGCCGCCGGCAGCGAGCCGCCGCCGACACGGAAGCGACCGGCAGGGTAGTCGAGCGTCACCAGCATGCCGTTGAAGAGACGGAGGCCGATGACCCCATCCGTTTTGAACAGATCGGAGTGCGGACTCTCGTCGACGTTCACCTGCCCGAAGTGCAGAGGCCCGATGTCGATCGATTCAGCCGCTGCCACGCGCATCGCCGCGCTGCCCTTGTCGCCATGATTCATCTTCGCTTCGCCGATGATCGGCAGCTTGAGCTGCTCGATGAGCGCGGGACTGACTTCGACGATGCCGCCGAAGCCGCTGTCGACGACGAACTTGAACGGCCCTTTGCCGTTGATCTTGATCTCGATGGTCGGCAGGTGATCCGCGAGAGTCATGGGCTGGTCGACGGGGCCACGAATCAGAACCTCGCCCGGGCCATCGTTCGCGGCCGCGCGCATGGTCGGCGGCTTCATTCCCATCGCCTCACGCGAAGCCCGGAAAATCTCCTCGGCCGATGGTGGATCGTAGTTCGAGAGGATGACGAGGGTGTACGGGCTGTTGATCGAGAGAAACGCGTTGACGCCGGGCGATCCGCCGGCAATGGCCAGGCTGCGGCCGGTGCCTTTCTCGTGGAAGACCCAGTCGGTCCACTCTTTCGAGAGCAGCTTCTCGCTCGAGAGTGCGCGGGCAAAGCGCAGCAAGTCCTGTGCGGTCGAGTAGCCTCCGCCGGCGGAGCTGCCGCGGCCGGGCTGCATCCGCGCGTTGCTGCGACGGTGCTCGAGCGGACCATCGGGCCCTCGCTTCGTGAGTCCCGTTGCGAGGTTGGAGACCTTGGCGTCGATCGCGTAGGACTCGGTATCGGTCATGCCCGCGGGTTTAAAGATGTGGTCGCGCACGTAGTCGTAGTAGCTCTGTCCCGACTCGCGCTCGATGATGAGACCGAGGACGATGAAGCCCGCGTTGGAGTAGCGCTGATCGGCGCCCGGCTCGAACAGCAGCGGCTTGCTCGCGAAGAGGGGAAGGTAATCGGACAGTTTGCGGATGCTGTTCGGCGACTTCATGAACTCCGGTCCGAAGAAATCACCCAGGCCTGACTTGTGGTCGATGAGCTGCTGGATGGTGATCTTGTCCGCGACCGGCGACGGATAGTCGGGAAGATGTTTGCGGAGCGTGTCGTTCATCGACAGCTTGCCCGCCTGCGCAAGCTGCCCGATGGCGACCTGGGTGAAGATCTTGTTGATCGATCCGAGGTTGAACTTCGTGTCGGGGCGGTTGGGCGTCTTGTGCTCCGCGTCCGCGGAACCGTAGGCCCGCGTCAACACCGGCTCGCCGTCCTTCGCCAGCATCACCACGCCCGAGAAACGGTCCTCAGCCGCTGCCTTGTCCGCGATCGTGCGAATCGATGACGCGACGTCGCTGTCCGGTGTCGTCGCCAAGAGCAGCGACATCATCAGGAATTGCATGAACATGAATTGCCTCCTGGAGCAAGGTTACGACGCAGTTGTGAATGAGTGATGAATGCCGAAATCTGAATGCAGAAACATGAATGCAGAATGCAGAATGCAGAAGGTGGAATGCAGAAGGTAGAAGGTCAGAAGTTCAGAAGGTCAGAATCGTTTCTGCATTCTGCATTCAGGTTTCTGCATTCAGGTTCTACCTCAACCTTCCTCAGTCAGTGTGGGGCCAGCCCTCCGGCTGGCCGGCCAGCCAGAGGGCTGGCCCCACACCACGCCAGCCGATGGCTGGCGCTACACAGCCGGCAACGTGAACGAAAGCGTCGTTCCCGCTCCCACTTCGCTCTCCACCCACACCCGTCCGCCGTGCGCGGTCACGATCTGCTTCACGATGGACAGGCCGAGGCCGGCGCCGCCGGTGTCGCGCGATCGCGAGGCGTCGACGCGATAGAAGCGATCGAAGACTCGCGGCAGCTCATCGGCCGGAATCCCGCTGCCGCGATCGATGACCTGCACGATCGCCTCCCGTCCTTCGCGATGCCAGGTGATGCGGATGACGTCATCGGAGTGCGTGATGGCATTGGAGAGCAGATTGGTGAGCACCTGCACGGCGCGCGTCGGATCCGCCATCACGATGACGTCGTCCGCTCCATCGAGCTCGATGCGCGCTCGCGATTCCATCCCGGCGGCGGCGCGACGGGCAAGCGCCGCGATCGCCACTGCCTCCACCTTCATCTCCAGCCGCCCCGCCTCGGCCAGTGCCAGATCCTGAAGATCGTCGACCAGCCGTGCGAGGTGCATCGCCTCCTGATGCAGCGAGTCGATGCGCTCTCGCGTCGGCGTCGTCATTCCGTCCTGCATCGACTCCAGCTCGCAGCGGATGTTCGTCAGCGGCGCACGGAGCTCGTGTGCGACGTCACTGACCATCCGCCGGCGCAGCTCTTCGTTGTGATCGAGCGCTTCAGCCATCGCGTTGAAGCCGCGCCCGAGATCGGCGAGCTCGGCGCCGCCCGCCGGTGCCACGCGCGCCGCGAGGTCGCCGCTGCGGATCCTGCGCGTGGCCTCGGTCAGCCGCTCGATCGGAACCGTCGTCCAGCGCGCGATGGCCACCGCCATCACGATGCCGAACAGCGCCGCGACCGTGAACGTGATGAAGAACGCGCGATCGAGAGAACGTGTGGGAGGCAGGACGACTTCTTCGGTTCGCGGCACCACGTAGAGATGCGCGCCATCGATGATGCGATGCGGTCCGCGGACCACCCGCCTCGTGCGCCCCACGGGACTCTGCCCT
>JBBRMQ010000314.1:0-3479 GCA_038230775.1 Thermoanaerobaculia bacterium | reverse complement strand
GGCGGCCGGACGACGTCATCGATCGCCAGATCGATCCCGAATCCGGAATGCTGGCCACGCCCTACTGTCCGCGGACGAAAGATGAGATCTTCGTGGCGGGGACCGAGCCGACCTCGCTTTGCCCGATCCACTCAGGAAGTGGTGAGCCCAGTCCATTTTGGCGAGACAATGAGCCGGGAATCTCCGGCGACCGGCGAACGGCGACCGGCGATCAGTCCCAGCCCCAGCAGCAGCCGCAGAAGCAGGATCCGAAGCGTGAACGTGGTATCAAGCGCATCTTGCGTATGATTTTCGGGAACGGACGATGACGACACTGCCAACCAGCGTTCCTTCGAACGACGCGCCGCGGCGCTCAACGACGCCAGTGCTCGATTTCATGCGGCGGCGACGTGCGAAGGTTGAAGGAACGCTCGAGCTTCTTGGTCAGGTGACCGATCTGGCGATGCAGACGATTCGCGCGGCCATCAAGGGACCGCTGGAGACGAACCTGGTGATCGCGCAGTTCGAGCAGATCGGCGTCAAGTCGCTTTCGATCGTCGGTCTCACGTCGCTGTTCATCGGGATGGTGCTTGCGCTGCAGACCGCGTACTCGCTGGAGGAATTCGGCGGCAAGCTCTTCGTCGGCAAGGTCGTGTCGCTCTCGCTCATCCGCGAGCTCGCGCCGGTGATGATGTCGCTCATGGTCGGCGGGCGCGTCGGTGCGGGCATCACGGCCGAGATCGGGACGATGAAGGTCACCGAGCAGATCGACGCGCTGCGCGCGCTGGCGACGAATCCCGTGCGCAAGCTCGTCGTGCCGAAGGTGCTGGCGACGACGTTCATGTTCCCACTCCTGACCATCATCTCCTGCGCGATCGGCATCCTGGGCGGGCTCTTCATCGCGGTCGGCAACCTTCACATCAGCGCAAACTTTTATCTCCGCAGCGTGATCGAGACCGTGAAGTACAACGATCTCGCCTCAGGCGTCGGCAAGACGTTCTTCTTCGGATTCGCGGTCGGCCTCATCGCCTGCTTCAACGGATTGCGCACCAGTGGCGGCGCTGATGGCGTCGGACGTTCGACGACGATGACCGTCGTGACGGGCGCGATCACCATCCTGGTCCTGGACTTTTTCCTGACGAAGTTGTTCCTGCTGGCGTTCTGATGGCGAAGACGACACATCGCGATCACGCGTGTAAGGGCAGGCTTCTGTGTGAGGGCCGGCTTCAGCCGGACTATGACCGGCTGAAGCCGGTCCACACACAGAAGCTCGATCTACCGAGGTGTCGATGAGCGACATCACGCCAGCCATCCCCGACCGTCGCGAGGAGCCGCGCCCCACGCCGGAACGGCGCAAGCACACCCGTGAGCCGTTCGTGGAGTTTCAGGAAGTGCACAAGGCTTACGGGGTCAAACAGGTTCTGCGCGGCGCGAATCTCACGGTCTACCGCGGCGAGGTCCTCGTGATCCTCGGCGGTTCCGGCACGGGGAAGTCGGTGACGCTGCGTCACATGTTAGGCCTGGAAGCACCGGACGCAGGACGCGTGATCGTGGAAGAAGAGGACGTCACCGATCTTCCGGAAGAGGAGTACTACCGTGTCCGCAAGAAGTTCGGGATGCTGTTCCAGAGCGGCGCGCTGTTCGACTCCATGACGGTCTTCGAGAACGTGGCCTTTCCGCTGCGCGAGCACACCGAGATGTCCAACGAAGAGATCGCGCGCGCGGTGCGCGAGAAACTCGAGCTCGTGAATCTGCCCAACAGCGAGCAACTGATGCCCGTCGATCTGTCCGGCGGCATGCGCAAACGCGTCGGTCTCGCGCGGTCGATCGTTCTCGATCCCAAGATGATCCTCTACGACGAGCCGACCACGGGACTGGATCCCATCACCGCGCAGAAGATCAACGAGCTCATCATTGATCTGCAGTCGAAGCTCAACGTGACCTCGGTCGTCGTGACGCACGACATCCAGTCCGCGTTCTCCGTCGGCGATCGCATCGCATTTTTGAACAAGGGTGTGTTCGAATGGACGGGCACGATGGAAGAGGCCCGCGATTCCGACCACCCGGTGCTCCGGGAATTCTTCAAGGCCAGTGCGGTCGTCGCCGCACAGCCCACACGGTGAAATGTTAAAAGCGACTGAGGCGGTTGGTACCTGAACATGGCTCCTCCCAAAGCGAAAACGAAGGAAAGAAATCTTCGCGTCGGACTGCTGGTGGCCTTTTCGGCCGTCGTGCTGATGGTGGCCGTCTTCTTCATCGGCTCCGAGCAGAAAATCTTCGCGCACAAGAACGAGTACTTCATCCACGTCAACGACGCCGCCGGCCTGGCCGAGGGGAATCCGGTGAAGATTTCGGGCGTGACGGTGGGAGCCGTGCGCGACATCTACCTTCCCGAAGACCCGAAGATGCGCAACGTCGACATCACGCTGACGGTGGACCGGAAGTATTCGGACCGCATCCGCAGCGACTCGCGCGTTCGCCTCAAGAAGCTCGGACTGCTGTCCGGGGACAGCTACATCGACATTTCCCCCGGCACGCCGAAGTTCGACGTGCTCGAGCCCGGTGCCACGATCCTCTCCGCGCGCCAGACCGACGTCTCCGCCCTTCTTTCCTCCGGCGAGGACCTCGTCGACAACCTGGTGCAGATCTCGTATTCGATGAAGAACGTCCTCGCCCGCGTTGATCGCGGCGAAGGCCTCCTCGGCGAGCTCACCACGACGCCCGAAACGAAACAGCGTCTGACCGACACGGTCCTGACGACGATCAACAAGACCAACGCGATCCTCGCGCACGTCGAGAGCGGCAAAGGCCTCCTCGGCCGCCTGGTGTACGACGACAAGTACGGCGAGTCGGTGACGGCGTCGATCGCGTCGACCGCGGAGTCGCTGCGCATCGTTTCGTCGAATGTGCAGAAGAGCTTCGAGAGCGGGCAGGGCGCCATTCCGGCTCTCCTGGCCGATCCCGAGGGGAAGAAGCGGGTCTATGACCTGGTCGACAATCTGAAGACCACCTCGGCCAATCTCGCCGCGGTCACCTCGACGATGCAGAAGGGCGAAGGCCTCGTCCCACGTCTGTTCAACGACAAGGCGTACGCGGACGCGGCGCTCCTGCAGTTCAATCAGCTCGTCGGACAGTTGAACACGACGGTGCAGAAGATCAATAACGGCGAAGGGACTGCGGGAAAGATCATCGCCGATCCGTCCGTCTACGAATCACTCAACGACATCCTGATCGGCATCAACGAGTCCAAGCTCCTGCGCTGGCTGATTCGCAACCGGCAGGAGAAAGGCATCGAGAAGCGCTTCGATACGGAGCAGAAATCAGCGCCGCCCGCGGTGCCACCGCCACCCCCGCCACCCGCCACGGGCACGGCGCCGGTCTCGAAGACCGAGAGCGTCGTGCAGACGAGTACCGCGCCGCCGCCGTATTGAAAAGAGTAAGGCTGTAAGGCCGGAAGACGAGTAGACGGGGTGGTTTCGTGCTACCCGTCCTACGGCCTT
>JBBRMQ010000313.1:0-3548 GCA_038230775.1 Thermoanaerobaculia bacterium | reverse complement strand
GAAGCGCGTCGTCGGATTGTCGCTCGAGCTTCTGCAGTGGAGTGATGACGTCACGATCTTCGTTCACGGGAACGAACGCGGTTTCTCGAAGGAAGAGACGAGCAAGCTTCTGGCCGAGCAGGTGCTGGTGAAGGACGAGAAGATCGCCAGGCTGACCGGTGACGGCGAGCGGCTGCAATCGGTCGTTCTCTCCAGCGGCGAGCGGATCGATCGCGACGTGTTGTTTTTCACGATCGGCGTCGAGCGATCCTGCGATCTCGCCGAGCAGCTCGGTTGTGCTCCGGTCGAAGGAACCCCATGCCTCGAGGTCGACGACTACAAGCAGACGACGGTCGAAGGCGTCTATGCGATCGGCGACCTCGCGCCGGGATCCCAGCTCGCAATCACGTCCGCCGCCGACGGCGCGATCGCGGCGATCGCCATCAACAAGACACTGCTGCCGCCGTCTCGGGTGGTGTAGTTGATGTCATCCCGAGCGTAGCGAGGGACCGGTGTGGGCGGGCGGAGCGAGGAACGCCTGCCTCGTGCCACCCACCCACACCGGTTCCTCGCTACGCTCGGAATGACATTTCTGGCTTCGGGGCGGCGAACAGTGGTCAATCGAAGCATCCTCACGCTCCGCGTCGAGAAACGCTAGCGTCTTCGAGTGCCGGGTGTCATCCCGAGCGTAGCGAGGGACCGGTGTGGGCGGGCGGAGCGAGGAACGCCTGCCTCGTGCCACCCACCCACACATACCGGTTCCTCGCTACGCTCGGAATGACATGGTTGCCCCGGGCGTCTGCACATCGAGCCTGCCCACATTGCATAGAATCCCATTGCGGATGGACCGTTTCCGGCGTTTCGCGCCGTTCTTCAAGCCGCTTCTCATCCTCGCCGTCTTCGCGATCGCGCTGCGCGTGCTGCAGAGCACCCTCGCGCACTATCACTACCGCGACGTCATCATTTACCTGAGCTCGCTACCCGCCAATCAGATCGTCCTCTCGGTCGTTCTCACGCTCATCGGCTATCTGGTGATGACGGGCTACGACACGCTCGCCTTCCGCTACATCAAACAGCCGTTTCCGTATCGCAGGATCGCGCTGGCCTCGTTCATCGGTTACGCGTTCAACAACAACGTCGGGCTCTCCGGGATCGTCGGCGGGTCGCTGCGCTACCGCCTCTACAGCGCCTGGCGGTTGAGCGCAGTCGACATCGCGCGCGTCATCGCGTTCTGCACGATCAGCTTCTGGCTCGGGTTCGTTTTGTTAGGCGGGACGTTCTTCATCATCGCGCCTCCGGAACTTCCCTCGGGCGTTCACCTGCCGTTTCAATCGATCCGCCTTCTCGGGTTTCTCCTGCTGCTGCCTGCGCTCGTTTACTTCGTCTGGATCGCGATCCGCCGCGAACCGGTGCGCATTCGCCAGTGGGAATTCGAGCTTCCATCGCCGGGACTCTTCGTGGCCCAGGTGGCGATCTCGGTGGTCGACTGGATCATCGCCGCCGGCGTTCTCTACATCCTTCTTCCCGACTCGCTTCCACTGACGTTCGTCCGCTTCCTGGGCATCTTTCTGCTGGCGCAGATCGCCGGCGTCCTGAGCAACATCCCCGGCGGCCTCGGCGTCTTCGAAGCCGTCGCTCTCCTTTTCCTCGCCCCCTTCTTCTCCGCCTCGGCGATCCTCGGCGCGCTGGTGGCGTTTCGTGCGATCTACTACCTCTTCCCGCTCTTCGTCGCGACCGCGCTCCTGGTGACGCACGAGATCATCGAGAAACGCGAGGGCGTCGCTCGTGCGTGGAAGATCTTCGGCCGCTGGGCGCCGGGCATCGCGCCGCAACTCCTGGCGTTCACGACCTTCGTCGCCGGCGCCGTGCTTCTGTTTTCCGGCGCGACGCCAACGCTGCCCAGCCGCCTGCACTGGTTGCGGCGCCTCGTGCCGCTGCCGGTCGTCGAGATCTCGCACTTTTTCGGCAGCATCGCCGGCGCCGTCCTGCTTCTTGTCGCCCGCGGGCTGCAGCGCCGCCTGGACGCCGCGTATCACGCAGCGGTGTTCATCTTGAGCGCCGGCATCATCTTCCAGATCTTCAAAGGCGGCGATTACGAAGAGGCCATCATCCTCGGCCTCATGCTGATCGCGCTCTTCGCATCGCGTCAGCACTTCTATCGCAAGGGATCTCTGGTCAACGAGTCGTTCGGTCCCGGATGGATCGTGGCAATCGCGCTCGTGCTGATCTCGTCCGCGTGGCTCGGCTTCTTCAGCTACAAGCACGTCGAGTACTCGACCGACCTGTGGTGGCATTTTCAAATGCGAGACGACGCGCCGCGATTCCTACGCGCATCGGTCGGCGTGCTGGCCGCGATGCTGATCGTCGCCATCCGCCATCTGCTGCGGCCCGCGATTCCGGAGCCCGATCCGCCCAAGATCGAGGAGATCGACCGTGCGGCGGCGATCGTACGCGGCGACCCGAACAGCCAGTCGAATCTCGTTCTGTTAGGCGACAAGCCGCTGCTCTTCAGCGCGAACGGCGAGGCTTTCCTGATGTACGGCGTCGAAGGACGCAGCTGGATCGCGATGGGCGACCCGGTGGGGCCCGAAGAGGAGAAGTCGGAGCTGATCTGGAAGTTCCGCGAGCTCTGCGATCTCCATGCGGGATGGCCCGTCTTCTACCAGGTTCACCGCGACCAGCTTCACCTCTATCTCGACCTGGGGCTGACGCTCCTGAAGTTTGGTGAAGAGGCCCGCGTCGGCCTGCGCAACTTCTCGCTCGACGGCGGCGACCGCAAGTGGATGCGCAAGATGCAGAGGCGAGTCGAATCGGAGAATTGCTCGTTCGCGATCGTCGACCCGGAGCCGATCCTCCCCGAGTTGCGCGCGATCTCCGACTCCTGGCTGACGGAAAAGAACACGCGCGAGAAAGGCTTCTCGCTCGGCTTCTTCGCGGAGGACTACGTGCGCCGGTTTCCGATTGCCGTCGTGATGCGCGACGATCGGATCGTCGCGTTCGCCAATGTATGGACTTCGGCCGAGCATTCCGAGGTGTCGGTGGATCTGATGCGGCATCTGCCGGAGGCGCCGGCGGGCGTCATGGATTACATGTTCCTGCACCTCATCCTCTGGGCCCAGCAGCAGGGCTACGAGTGGTTCATCCTCGGCATGGCACCGTTGTCGGGCCTGGAGAACCGGTCGCTGGGTACGCTGTGGAATCGCGTCGGATCGCTGGCCTATCGATTCGGCGAGAACTTCTACAACTTCCAGGGACTGCGGCAATACAAAGAGAAATTCGATCCGGTCTGGGAACCGATGTACCTCGCATCGCCCGGCGGACTCGCGCTGCCCCGTGTTCTGACCAACCTCGCCACGCTCATCTCGGGTGGGATGCGGGGCGTGGTGGCGAAGTAGTGTCGCCCCCCTCATCCGCGCTTCGCGCACCTTCTCCCCGCACGCGGGGAGAAGGGCTACTAACTCGGCTTTCGAGTTTAGGTAAAGGTAAGTTCGTAGCCCCTCGCCCCGCTCGTCGCGAAGTAGGGCTGTCATCCCGAGCGTAGCGAGGGATGACAGCCAGGCCGGCCGGTG
>JBBRMQ010000312.1:0-3555 GCA_038230775.1 Thermoanaerobaculia bacterium | reverse complement strand
TCATCAACTTCAAGGACGTGTTCATCCCGAAAGAAAATCTGCTGTGGGGCGAAGGTCAGGGCCTCAAGCTCGCACTGATCACGCTGAACACGGGCCGCCTGACGATTCCCGCCGGATGCGCCGCCAGCGCCCGCCGCATGGTGGATATCGCGAAGGAGTGGGCCGCCGAGCGCGTGCAGTGGGGCGCCCCTATCGGCAAGCACGACGCCATCGCGGCGAAGATCGCGTGGATGGCGTCGCACACGTTCGCGATGGAAGCGATCGTATGGCTGACGTCGGGCCTCTCCGATCGTGGTGACGTCGACCTGCGCCTCGAAGCCGCGATGGCCAAGCTGTTCAACACCGAAGTGGCGTGGCAATGCGTCGATCACCTCGTGCAGATCCGCGGCGGTCGTGGCTACGAGACCGCACGTTCGCTGCGCGAGCGCGGCGAGAAGTCGTATCCCGTCGAACGGATCATGCGCGACATGCGCATCAACCGCATCTTCGAAGGCACGAGCGAGATCCAGCATCTCTTCATCGCGCGCGAAGCGGTCGATCCGCACATGAAGCGCGGCTACAAGATTCTTCTGCCGGAGACGCCGACGAACGAGAAGATCGCGGCGGCGGCGAAAGCCGGCGCTCACTACGCCGCCTGGTATCCCGCCAAGTACCTCGGCTGGTCGCGCTACCCGAAATTCGGCGACTTCGGCAAGTTGTCGACGCACGTCGGATTCATCGAGCGCAACTCGCGTCACCTGGCGCGGTCGATCTTCCACGCCATGATGCGATTCCAGGCGCAGCTCGAGCGGAAGCAGATGGTGCTCTTCCGCATCGTCGATATCGGAACGGATCTGTTCGCGATGTCCGCCGCCATCAGCTACGCCTCCATGCTGGCGAAGAAGAAGGACGGGCGCGAGAACGCGGTCGATCTCGCCGACGTGTTCTGTCGCGAGGCGCGCATGCGCATCGAGACGAACTTCCGCCAGCTCTTCGACAACCACGACGAGGAGTCGTACAAGCTCGTCTCGAAGCTCCTCAAGGGCGACTACGAATGGTTCAAGGGCCAGATGGTCGAGCCCACGCCCGAGGTCATCGAGGAAGCGATTCGCAAGCTGGCGTAGTCTCAGTGTGTGGGCCGGCTTAAGCCGGCCTGACCGTGACCGGCTGAAGCCGGTCCACACACAGAACACTCATTTCTCCCCCGCCGATGGGAACACTGGCCAGATGTCGACCGGAATGTCCTGCAGCGATGCGATGACACTCTTCATCTCCGGCGTCGACACGCCGTAACGATTCAGCAGGTTGTTCGCGCGGTCGAAATCGCCGGTGGCCTCGATCGTCAGAAGCTCGGTCGCCAGCGACTGCACCGCGTCGCGGAACTTGTTCACGTCGACCGTGAACTTCCCTCCGCCCACCGGCGTGACGCCGCCCTTCTCGCGGATCCAGTTCCACTGCACGGCCGTTCCCCGTCCGTGCGCCTCGCCGATGCCAAAGCGCATCGACCGGAACATCAGCCCCGTGTACGTCGCATACAACTGGCGCTCGTCGAAGGATGTGATCAGCTTCTGGTTGATCGCGTAGCGGATGTTCCAGAGGCCGAGGACGTCGGCTTTGCATTCTTCGATGGAGGAGTAAAGGTTCTTGAGCGGGATGCGCACTTCCTCGCGGCTGCCGTCGGCGTGCGTGATGAAACCTGGTCCCAGGCCGTGCGACAACTCGTGAAAGAGCGTGTGGTTGAAGTATGGCTCGAAGGCCACCTCGTTCACGAGCGACGGATCGAGAACGCGCATCGCGATCGGGCGTCCGCTCTGCTTGAACTTGGCGTCCATCACGTTCTTGAGCAGGACTTTCTTCGAGCCCTTCTTCTCGCGCACGACCTCGTCGTTCGGAAGATTGAAGGCCGAGGTCTGCACGCCGCGCCGCGCATCGCCGGCGGTGTACAGCTCCTGGACCACCTTGATCGGTGACGACGTGCCGCGGCTGAAGTTCTTGTATTGCTCCGGCTCGGGGAGATTGCGCTCCATGTCCGGAAGGTGCTGGGCGTAGACCGACAGCTTCTCGCTCTCGGCGTGATCGACGACGGTGACGAACGATTCGAACGCCGCTTTGTAATTGAAGAGCTCGTCCTCGTAGACCTCGTACGGACCGATGACCACCTCGATCGGGCCGTTCAGATCCATCCACGCCATGTCGCTGTCCTGGTAGTTGTCGGAGAGGAACGCGTCGGCGCGCTTGCTGAGAAACGTCCTCAACGACGGATCGGTGGTGATCGCCGCCGCCTCGCGGAGACGCGCCGCGGCGGGCTCGAGGAAGTCGCGATAGAACGATCGATAGGGAATGCCGACGAGGTCGGTTCCATCGCGTCGTACGACGGTGAGAAGGCCCTGCAGTTCGTCCTTCTTCTCGGGATGTGCCGCCACGTACTTCTCGAACTCCTCCTTTGTCATGTCCTCGGGATAAAAGGCCGCGCCCGCAGGCTTGGGCTTGGTTCCGATGAAGGGCTTGTTCTGATCGAGCCGGTCCCAGGGACCTCGGTTCATCTCGAACACCTCGTACGTTGCGCCACCCTGCTTCTGCAGCTTCGCGCGCCAGTCCGGATTCTCCTCGGACACCTGGCGCCAATAGATCTCGTCGATCTGTTTCGAGGCCTCGATCAGCTTCGCGACGACCTGTCGATCGTTGTCGGTGAGAAGCGAACGGTCGTAGTCGATGATCGTGCGCCGCAGTTGCGCAGCGCGCTGTTCCATGGGGTCCACTTTCATTGCTGCAGGCGGCGGGGCCGGATTGGTGGCGGTTTGACACGCGGCGAAAACCAGCAAACCTGCCGCTCCGATCCTTTTCATAGGGCGCGCATTGTATTGCACCGTGCGCGAACGCTCTGTTATCGTCAAAACGAGGTCTCCTTGATCATCGAGTGCAGCAGCTGTCACGCGCGGTACCAGTACGACGAGGACCGCTTCGAGCGGAAGCCCTCGAAGAAGATCAAGTGCGCGAAGTGCGCGACGGTGTTCGAGATTCAGAATCCCGCCTTCGCGGAGAAGAGAGATTCCGGCGTCGGAGACATGACATACGCCAGGCGCGAGGCATCGAAAACGGCTCCCGTGGAACCGACCGCCGAGGAGCAGGCCGCGGCCAGCGCACCGAAGGCGCCGACCGGTCCGGTGCTCCCGCAGGGCAAGCGCTTGTCGCTGGCGATCATCAACGGTGCGGACGCGGGTAACGTATATCGCATCGAGAAGCCGCGGATTACGATCGGACGCTCCGGCGCGGATCTCAACTTGAACGACACGGAATCGTCGCGCAACCACGCGGCAATCGAGATCCGCGACACGACCTACATGCTGGAAGACCTCAAATCGACGAACGGCACGCTCGTGGACGGGCAGAAGATCTCGGGCTTCGTCGAGCTGCAGAACCACTCGGAATTCCAGATCGGATCCACGACGATCATGCTGATCGTGACCGAGGACGTTTAAGGCACGTCGGCACTTTGAACGAGCTCAAGACGCTCTATCGATATCGCCAGTTGCTGACGGCGCTGACGGCGCGCGACCTCAAGGCCCGCTACC
Organism: Thermoanaerobaculia bacterium; assembly: GCA_038230775.1. GTDB lineage: Bacteria > Acidobacteriota > Thermoanaerobaculia > Gp7-AA8 > Gp7-AA8 > JBBRMQ01. The sequence continues at coordinate 4 of JBBRMQ010000312.1, read as the reverse complement.
GCGG
>JBBRMQ010000311.1:0-3558 GCA_038230775.1 Thermoanaerobaculia bacterium | reverse complement strand
GCACGGCGCGCACCTGCATCTTCGCCTCTTTCGTGGCGCGATCGCGCTCGGTTCCTTGTGCGGCCGTGGAAGCCGCCGAACTAGTATGATCGCAGCAACCCCAGATCCCGCTCCGCGACGTAATGCAGGATCAGTTCGCGTTCAGAGGCGTAGTCTTTTAGAAGTGAATCGTCCGATTCGCATGATCGAACGCGACCACCACCTGATCAAAGAATCCGCTCATGCCGAGCAGATTCTGTGTGTTCCAATCCGGACAGATCGCCATTGGTACGACAAGTCGCTGATCGAGCACGTCGACCGTCACGCGATGGATCCACGCATCGTCATCTCGCCGTTCGCCACGATCAGTGAAATCCGATCGCCGTCTGCGATCTTGATACCCAGCGGCGCGATGTGCTCGCGATTGAGGAGGGATATCTCAGCGCCCGTATCGAGCACCATGTCCACACGAGTGGCGAGGACGGCATCGACAAGTTCAACGGCGACAAACGCTTTGTGCCCGGAGTATCGGACTTCATGATCAAGCGACAGGATCGTCATCCGATGAAGTAGACGTTCGGGTCAATGTCGTCTCTTCGAATTTGTTTCACAAAGGGAGAGGTTAATCCCTGCGCTTCGACCTCCTTGAGGATTTCCACGACCGAAGTCCCGACGGCCACGACGCGACAGTCTACGACCGCGATCCATTGGCCAAGATACTCGCGAAAGTCCGCCATGTGCTCGTGAACCCAGCGCATGTCATCGTCGCCCGTCGTCGCCCGCGGTTGCGTGGTCATCGTTGAACCTCTATCGAAGATGATACCAACTCCGAACCGCCGCCTAATACGACCGCGGCAATCCCAGATCCTGCTCCGCGACGTAGTTCAGGATCATCTCACGGTTCAGCGGCGCCGTCTTCAGCACGCGGGCGCCGTTCCACAACTGCGCGAGCCCCGTCTCTTCGGCGAAGCCGATGCCGCCGTGCGTCTCCAGCGATGCGTCTACTGCCTTCAGCGCGACGTCGGCCGCGAGCAGCTTCGCCTGATTGGCGTAGTTGCCGACGACCGCAGGATTCATGTTCGCGTCGAACGCCCACGCCGCGCGATACGTCATCAGCCGCGCCGCCTCCAGCATGATCTTCGACTCCGCGAGCGGATGCTGGATCGCCTGATAGGCGCCGATCGGCGTGTCGCGGAAGACGCGCCGCTCCTTCGCGTAGTTCACCGCCATCGTGATCGCCTGCTCGGCCATGCCGCAGTAGATGCCGCCGACGAGAATACGCTCCGGGTTGAGCGAGTTGAACATCGCCATCACGCCCTGATCTTCGACGCCGACAAGATTGGCGGCCGGGATCTCGACGTTGTCGAAGAACAGTTGCCACTGGAAGACGCCCTCGGTCGCAACGGTCGGAATCGGCGTCTTCGTCATGCCCTTCGACTTCGGATCGACGAGAAACAGTGAGAGCCCGTACGACTTCGGCAGCCCCTTCGCCTCGATCTCGTCACGCGTCGTCGTGCGCGCGACGACAAGCATGTAGTCCGCCACCTCGACGCCCGTGATGAAGATCTTCTGTCCGTTCATCACGTACGTATCGCCGTGGCGCTTGGCGACCGTCTCGATGCGGAAGGTGTTGCTGCCGGCGTTCGGCTCGGTGACGGCGAACACGAGGATCGTCTTGCCGGAGAGGACGCCCGGCACGATCGCGCGCTTCATCTCCTCGCTGCCGTTGCGGAGGATGCACGCCGTGTCCATGCACGTCACGAGCATCAGCGACGGCGAGAACCCGAGAGCGCAGATGTCCTCGAACGCCAGCGTCAGCGCCAGCAGGCCGGTGTTGTTGCCGCCGTACTCTTCCGGCACAAGGCAGCCGAACAGCCCGAGATTCGCGAACTCCGACCACAATTCGTAGTTGAACTTGTGGTCGCGATACGTCATCTCGCGCCACTCCTTCTTCCGATGCTCATACTTCGAAAGCATCTGCTTCACGGAAGCTCGCAGCAGGTTGTGCTCGTCCGAAAATGTGAAGTCGAGTGCCATGTGAATGCTGCTTTCGTGTCCGCGAAATTCGTCCAGAGAGAATCGAAGTAGGGACGTAGCTTTAGCTGCGTCCACCGCCGGACGCAGCTAAAGCTACGTCCCTACGATCTGAAATCATCGATTGGCGACATGCCCACCGGCTCCCTCGTGCCCTTCGTGGTTAACCGTCACTTCCCCTTGAATTCCGGCGTGCGCTTCTCCTTGAACGCGCGCGGCCCCTCCCGCGCGTCCTCCGTCGCGTACACCGGCTGCCCAATCTGAAAATCCAGCACGAGTGCATCCGCCTCCGGCAGACACTCCGTCGCGATCACCGCTTCCTTGATCTTCTGCACCGCCACCGGGCCGTTGCTCGACACCTTCGTCGCCAGCTCGCGTGCGACGGCGAGTGCCTGCCCCTTCGGCACGACGCGTCCAATCAGCCCGAACGACAGCGCCTCTTCGGCCGGATACATATCGGCGGTCAGCAGCATCTCCATCGCCTTCGTGTACGGGATCTGTCGCCGCAATCGGATCACCGAGCCGCCTTGCGGATATAACGCCCACTTCGCCTCCGTCACGCCGAACACCGATCCCTCGCCCGCGACCCGGATGTCCGTCCCCTGCAGGATCTCCGTGCCGCCCGCGACGCAGTAGCCCTCGACGGCGGCGATCAGCGGCTTCTTCAGCTGCCGGTTCCGCAGCAGCCCCTCGAAGATGATCCCGTAGTTCGCACGAATCCGCGCCTCGAACTCATCTTCCGGCGGCAGATTCTGCATCGATCGCGCCACCAGCTTGTCGAGATCCGCGCCGGCGCAGAAGTCGTCGCCCGCGCCCGTGAGGATCGCGCAGCGCACATCAGCATCGCCGTCGATCATCTCCCACGCGTCGGCGAGCCGGCACAACATCTCCATGTTGATCGCGTTCTTCACCTCAGGCCGATTCATCGTCAGCGTCACGATGTATCCGTCGCGATCGATCAGCAGCGCTGGTTCAGTCATCATTCCCTCTAGTCGATGATTGCGAAGAGTGGTCGCTATGTACAGACCCACGATTGCACCCACCACGCTGACTCGCGTCGCCACACGTCAACCGTGCACGTGTCGGTGATACCACCCGAGCCACACGTGGTTGGGAACATGACCTTGACTGTTACAGCCGACAGCTTTTCGTCCGTCGTGATCGACGCGGCATCGATGTCGCATCCAATCACGTCGTGCAACGTGAGGGTCAGAGCTTCATGCGCGTTCATCGCCGATGGACGCTGATCCGGGTACCAGACGGCTCGGTACCCGTCAGCATCCTGAGTGGCCAACGCCGTCAGCAGCTCTACCGCCTTCTTCTCGACGACGGTCCTCGCCCCCTGCGACACGACTGACGCCGTTGGCTCGGGCGTAGATTGCGGCGCTTTCGACTTCGCCCCGCCCGAGCACGCGATGGCGGCGATCATCACTCCGGAGGCGATACCTCCAAAGACTCGCTTCACTGGGGGCTCCCCGTCGCTACATCCTTCGCCCATGCGTAGTCCGCCTTCCCCGCCGGCGAGCGGCGCATCTCCTCGACGAG
>JBBRMQ010000310.1:0-3581 GCA_038230775.1 Thermoanaerobaculia bacterium | reverse complement strand
GTGCCCGAGGTTGCGTGTGCGGCGTCGTGCGTCAACCGATTCGTCCAGCGCCGCGAATCCGCAGGCCACTGGCTCGTCACTCTGCTCACCGGTCACATGACGTTTCAAGAAGCGCAGGTTCTCAGCCGTGAGATCGCGGCGAAACGCTCCGCTCACGTTGAATGGGTCGATCAGAAGGGCAAGACGATCGCGCGTCAGCTTGGCGATCTGCGCGTGATGCGCCCGATGCCGGTGGCGTGCGACGGAAAGCCGTCGGGCGTGATCGTGGTCGTGACATTCCTGGCCGTGAAACCACCGAGCGAGAGGATGATCGTGAAGTTCGACGCCAACACGGTCGTCACGTTCGACGAGCAGAAGGAGTGAGCAGCTTCTGTGTGAGGACCGGCTTCAGCCGGTCGATGGCCGGCTGAAGCCGGCCCACACACAGCGCCCATTCGCTGCACGTGGTGGACGTTTCGCTGCACCCGTTCGCGGCGGACAGCCCTTCTGCGGCACACTACTGCCGAATGACGTCGCGAAAGTTCTGGCTCGGCGTGGCCTTGTTCTGGATGGCGTTCGGTCTCGTGGCCGGGCTCCAGGTCTGGATCAGCATGATCACGCACGGCCATTCCGTGCCGCTGCTCGTCGGCCACTACATTCTGGTGTGGGAATCGTGGCTCGGTTTCACAGCGATCATCGTGTGGATGATCGGGCGGTATCCGATCGTCCCCCCGACGGGCCGCAACGTTCTGATTCATACGTTCGCCGCGGTTGTGGTGGGAATCGCCCACACGTCGTTGTGGCTCGGGCTGACCCAGCTCCTGCGGCCGTACGACCGGATGAACCCGGTGTGGTCCGAGATCAGCCTTGCTGCGAACTTTTTCTACCGTCTTCCGCTGGGTCTGATCATCTATGCCGGTGTGGCCGGCGCGATGCAGGCGCGCGACTACTACTCGCGATACCGCGCGCGCGAAGTCGAGGCCGCGCAACTCCAGACCTCGCTCACGAACGCGAAGCTTCATGCGCTCGAGCTGCAGATCCAGCCGCACTTCCTCTTCAACACGCTGAACGCCGTGACCTCGCTCGTTCGCACCGGGAAGAACAACGAGGCGATCGTGATGATCGCAGGACTGAGCGACATCCTGCGCTACACGCTCGATCATGAAGGCAATCAGCGCGTCACGCTGGAAGCCGAGACGGAGATGCTCCGTCGCTATCTCGAGATCCAACGCACACGGTTCGCCGATCGCATGACCTTCTCGATCGACGTCGACCCCTCGGCCCGCACGGCCGCGGTCCCGACGCTGATCCTGCAACCGCTTGCCGAGAACGCGGTGCGTCACGGAATCGCGCGCAGCGCGGCCGGGGGCTCGGTCTCGGTGAAGGCGTTCCGCGAAAACGGTCATCTCCGCGTCGATATCTTCAACACCGGTGTTCTCGCGGCGCGCACCGAGGGCATCGGTCTGCGCAATACCCGCGAACGGCTGCAGCAGTTGTACGCCGCCGATCAGAAGTTCGAGCTGCGCGAATCCGCGGGCGGCGTGATCGCGTCGCTGACGATTCCGTGGGCGGAGGTCGTGTGACGTTCCGGGTTCTCATCGTCGATGACGAGCCGCTGGCGCGCGAGTCGATCCGCTTTCTTCTCCAGCGCGACCGTGACGTCGAGATCGCGGGGGAGTGCAGCGGCGTCGATGCGGCGGCGCTGGTCGCGCGCACGAGACCGCACATCATGTTTCTCGATGTCCAGATGCCGGTGGTCGACGGCTTCGATCTTCTGACCGCGATCGGCGCCGACGCCGTTCCCGCGGTTGTTTTCGTCACCGCGTACGACGCCTTCGCGCTCAAAGCCTTCGAGGTCCACGCGCTCGATTACCTCCTCAAACCTTTCGACGACGCGCGCTTCGCGCACGCGCTCGATCGCGCGAAGCAGCGCGTGAACGCGCCCAAGCAGGACACGCCCGCCGGTTACCGCCAGCGATTTCTGGTGCGCAATCGCGATCGCATCGTGGTGGTGAACGCCGCCGACATCGACTGGATCGAAGCCGCGGATTACTACGTGTCCATTCACGCCGGCGGGCAGACGCACCTGCTGCGTGAGCCGCTCGCCGATCTGGAGAAGGTGCTCGATCCCGATACGTTCTTCCGCGCGCATCGCTCCGCGATCGTGAACCTCGCCCGCGTACGCGAGATCCATCCGATGTTTCGCGGCGACTCGGTCCTGCAGCTCACCGACGGCAGCCGCGTGAAGCTGAGCCGCAGCCGCCGCGACGAGTTCGAGCGAATCTTCGCCGCGAAGTAGGTGAGGGCCAGCCCTCCAGCTGGCCGGCCAGCCAGAGGGCTGGCCCCACACAGCAGCAGCTTCGCTGCTGGCGTCATCCCACTCGCTGCTTTTCGCATGACGCCAGTCTTCAATGAAGCGAACCTCGACCCCGGAGGCTTTCATGAGACAGATCTTCATTGCAGTTCTGATTGGCTTACTGGCGAACACGGCGCTGGCCGCGGAGCGCACGACCTACACGCGCAACGTCGCGGTGGTCATCTACAAGGACGCCGAGCCGCTCGACTGGACCGGACCGTACGAGGTTTGGAACGACGCCGCAAACTTCGGTCAGTCGAATGGCCAGCGCGCCTTCAACGTCTACACCGTATCGAAGACGACCGAGCCGCTGTCATCGCAGGGAATGAAGATCGTTCCCGACTACTCGATCGCGAACGCGCCGAAACCCGACATCATCGTAATCCCCGGCGGCAACAGCGCGAACGTGATCAACGACGCCGAGTTTCTCGCGTGGGCCAGGAAGGCAGCGACCGAGGCGGAAGTGGCGGAGACGGTGTGCACGGGGGTGTTCGTGCTCGCCAAGACCGGACTGCTCGACAATCTCGAAGCGACCACCTGGTACGGCGCGATCGATCAACTCAGAGAAGGCTATCCGGCAGTCAAAGTGAAGAATGGTCAGCGCTTCGTCGATAACGGCCACTTCGTCACAACGGCGGGCGTGTCCGCGGGCATCGACGGCTCGCTTCACCTCATCGCCAGACTTCTCGGCCGCCGCGTCGCCGATCAGGTCGCGCGCTACATGGAGTACCGCTGGACGCCGGAGTCGTATCTCTCGACCAGCTATGCCTACTTCAACCCCAGCACGAACGATCGCGGCCGCCTGGTGCAGCAGGCCGAAGTCGATCGAGAGAACAGGGACTTCACGGGTGCGGCGAAAATCTATCGCGCACTTCTCACCGACGAGCCGAAGAACGCCGACGTCCTTGCCGGTCTCGCACACACGCTGCAGAAGCTGGACGATTATCAGGGCGCTGCCGATGCATTCAGCCTCGCAGCAGCGAACGATTCGAACAGCGCGTTCCTCTACTACCAGGCCGCGCAGGAGTACGCAAAGAGCGACGATACGGAACGCGCCGTGACGACGCTGCGGAAAGCGTGGGATGCCGGGTTCCACCAGCGTGACGCGCTGCTGAAAGATCCGATTCTGGCGAAGATTCGTAACGACGCACGGTTCAAGAGCATCGTGGAAGCGGAGGAGCATCTGGGGCGTGACGCACCTCGCGTTCGTGACGCTCTTTCTCGGCCTGACCCTCGGGCCGCAGAG
>JBBRMQ010000309.1:0-3596 GCA_038230775.1 Thermoanaerobaculia bacterium | reverse complement strand
GCAAGAACGGCACGTTTCTCAAGGGCAAACGGCTGAAAGCACGGCAGCCTCTCGCCGACGGCGACGACGTGATGTTCGGCAGTGTTCCCATGAAGTTCCGCGTGTTTGAGAGTGGCCTTTCCACCGAATCGGTGATCTCCGCGGGGCTCTGAGCTGTTAACCCCGACAGCCGGTGGCCGTATTAGCGTCCGACTATGGAGGCTTTCTCAATGAGTTTCGTGTGGATTCCGGTGATCTCGATCATCGGCGGAATCGGGCTGGTCATCGTGATGGTCGTCGCCGGCTCGGCAGGGCGACAGCGCCGCGCGCAGCTTCGCGCCGAAGTGCAGATGAAGCTGATCGACCGCTTCGGTACTGCCGACGAGTTCGTTCGCTTCGTTCAATCGGATGAAGGCCGCCGCTTCCTCGGCGACCCGCCCGCCGTGGCGAGGAAGGGCTACATCGGCGGCATTCGCTGGGGCATCATCATGGGGTTCATCGGTGTCGCGTTCGCCCTGATCGCCTTCACCGAGCACGATCGCGGATTCTTCATCCCGGCCTTCATTCTCATCGGCCTGGGCGGCGGATTCTTCGTCTCGGCAATGTTCTCGATGAAGCTGGCCAAACAGATGGAAGCGTTACCCGATGACAGCCCTCGCCCTTGAGGCACCCTTCGGCTTCGTGAATGCGACATCATTCGGCCGGTCGCCCAGGATGCCCATGAATGAGGCGCAGTTCGAAGCCTTCTACCGCTCCACCGCCGGGAGCGTGTGGGCGTACATCTACCGGATGACCGGGGACCCGTCGACCGCGGACGACCTGTTGCAGAAAACGTTCTTCAGATTCCTGCGCAGCAATCCGGCGATCGCCAATGAAGATCACCTGCGGCGCTACGTGTACAAGACGGCGACCAATCTGGTGTTCGATCACTTTCGCGAGTCGAAGCGGCAACGCACGATCAGCGAGACTACGCCCCGCGAATTCCGCACCGATCAGAACGAGCTTCGCCACGACATGGCGCGCGTCTTCGCCGAGCTCAAGCCGCAGGAACGCGCGCTGCTGTGGCTCGCGCACGTGGAAGGCTCATCCCACGCGGAGATCGGTGAGACACTCAACGTGAAGGAAAAAAGCGTCAAGGTGATGTTGTTCCGCGCCCGCAAGAAACTCGGCGACCTGCTCTCGAAGCGAGGTCTGGCCCCGTCATGAACGATCCTCTCGAGCGGCACCTCGACACCTGGATGAAGCAGTTCGCGGCCACGGACGAGCGCGAGCACATCCTTCCCGATCCGTCGGTCATCTGGCTGAAAGCGCGTGTGCTGCAGTCAGCCAAAGCCATGGAACGCGCGTCGCTTCCGATCACCACCGCACAGATCGGCGCCTACATCGCGGTCGCCGCATGCTGGGCTTTGCTGCTCACGAGCAAGTGGTCCGCGATCCAGGCCTGGCTCGATACGTTCTCGCCGAGCCACCTGTTCACCGGCCAGCAGGCCGCATCGCTCTCGATGCCGGTGCTCTTGACCTGCGTGGCCCTCGGCTCCGTCACCGTGATGATCGCGATGCATGCGATCTTCGCGGAAGAATGATTCTTGCGCGGCTTCGCCGCGCGTTGACGGTTGTCGGTGATCGGTTGTCCACACCCCGCCGCCACAACGGCTTTTGACAACCGACAACTGACAACCGACAACGCGCTGAGGCGCAGCCTCAGCGCAAGTGATCCCAGTTCAAAATCGCATTGAACACCAGCGCGTAGCTGCCTTGCGTGTTCTGCCGCCACATCGGATTGTTGGCGAAGAGGATGACGTGGCCGCGGCCGCGCGGCGCGTCGATGACGACGGGCTTCCCCGCCAGCTCGTCGCCTCCCTCCAGCATTCCTGACATCAGCAGTTGATCGGCTTGTTTGGCGAAGCTCACGATCACGCGCGGGCGATCCTCAGGGCGCGGAATGGCGAAGTCGATGTTCCACGGCGCATCTTCCGGCAGCTGGAAGCCTTCCTCACCGGGCTGCGGCGTCGGTTTCGGCGGAAGCTGTGTGAAGGGACGCCCTTGCGGAACGTCGGGATCGTTCTTGCCACCGCGTCCGCTTGGCCGCGATTCCGGCCGGTCAGAGTCGTCGAAGACGCCGACCCGAAAAATGGGTGAGCCGGCGTAGTAGATCGGCAGCGTGTCGTCGTAGCCGGCGGCGATCGGACTCTTCTTGTCGGAGATCGCGGCGGACAGAATTGTTCCCGGCGCTTTCAATTTATTCGGCTCAACCACGCGCACCCATCGCGCGATGCCGTACTGCACCGCCATGACCGACGTGTCGCGTGCGGTGATCAGCAGCCCGCCGTCCTCCACGAAGTTGACCAGGTTCTGCACGCCGGAGAGGCCGAGGCCGGGACGCATGTCATCGGTCTGGTCGACAGCGAGATTCGGTGTGAGCGCGGTCTTCTTCCACGGCAGCGGCGGGCCGGGCGGCAGGCCGTTGACGATGTCCGCGGCCGCGCTGCCGCCGCTTGGCGGAAAGATGATCACGTCGAAGCGATCGCGCAGATTCGCGGCGCGGCTCGCGTCCTGGGTCGAGATGTACGTGTAGGGAACGCCGAGGCTTTCGAGGCCGAGGCGCCACCAGCCTTCGTCCTGGGTGCGGAGCCAGGTGTGCATGATCGCGATGCGCGGCCACTTCGCGCCGCGGAAGGCATCGATGTCAGATGCATTCGGCGTCGCCACGGGCGCGGAGCTGCCGTCCCACAGATGCATCGGCACCTTGAGCACCTCGGGATTCACGACGCGCTTGAAGTCCACGTTCTTGAGGTAGCCGAGGGTCCAGCCGGTATCGTCGTATACGCGCTCTTCCCCGCGAACGAATTGAACGTCCAGCATCGCGTCGGCGAGCCGGCTGTACGGCTGATCCATGCGCACGATGTAGCTGCCCTTCGCGAACGTGATCGGGGCATTGGTGGGCGGCTTGGGAGGAGTGACTTCACCTGCAGCACGACCCGCGACCTGCGACTCGCTACCCGCCGGGCGGGCGGGCGGAATCGGTGGCCAGTTCGCCGTCACCGTGAACGGCGCATCCGCGACCTGAACCTCGATCCCGTGCATGTGCAGAAGGTTCAGCAGGTCGCGCAAGTTTCCCTGGCGTTTCTGCGCGCCGTCGAACACCCACGCCGAGGGTCCTTCGTTCGCGGCCTTGGCGATCGCGCGCTGGCCTAACAGATAGAACTGTTGCACGAAGTGCTGCCGGCGATCGGCCATGTCGGACAGGGCGAGCAGGAGACCGCTCTGCTGATAGTTCACGTTGTTGCGCAACGACCAGCGCACGGTCGGCAGCGGCGGGTTCTCGCGGAACCACTGCCGATCGCTTCCGTTGCGCACGACGCGGTTCTCGGTAGATGGAAAACGGTTGCCGAACGTCTCGTAGAACCGGCCGATCGTGTTGTGCCCCTGCCCGATCCACATCATGTAGTTCGGCGCCCACCCGTCGTAGAAACCGTACGTCCAGACACCCGGCACGCCGCGCGCGGTCATCTCCTGCACTTCGTGCCAGGCCATGCGGTGCCATTCATCGACCATGATCGGGTCGAGCGACGCGTTGTACGGGCCGGTTCCGGTGGAGATGTACAGGAACGGCACGG
>JBBRMQ010000308.1:0-3686 GCA_038230775.1 Thermoanaerobaculia bacterium | reverse complement strand
GAGCTCCTGAAGCACGAACAACTGCGCGCCCGACAGACCCACTTGCGTCTGCGACGCGCGGTCGTTGATGCGGAGAAAGCGAACGAGACGGCGAATGGAGTCGAGGATTCTCTGACTGTCACTCATTGCAGCGCCGCGACATTATCAAAAGCTGGGAGCCAATTGTTGTTAGAATCGCGACTTCCCCTGAGGACTTCGATGGGCCGGTATATCCAGAAGATTTCTCTTCGGCCATATAGCGAAACCGAGATATGGACCGGATGGGAGCTGGAAGGACGCGAAGGAGAGATCCATGGTCTCATCAACGCCGAGAACATGTCCTCCGATGAGCTGGCGAAACTCGGCGTGACCGATTTTCAGAAAATTCCGAAAGAGTATCTGGATAAAGGCGAGTTCCTCCCGCGGAAGTAATGTCGAAAATCTACGACCGGGCTTACTACGACAAGTGGTACCGCGGCCCGGCCCGCGTCACCTCGTTCAACGAGCTGCGGCGCAAGGTCACGATGGTCATGGCCAACACCGAGTACTTCCTGCGCCGGCCGCTGAAGAACGTGCTCGACATCGGCTGCGGCGAGGCGCCGTGGTTCGTCCACCTCAAAGCCCTCCGCCCGCGCATCTCCTACCTCGGCATCGACCCCAGCGAGTACGCGGTGAACGCATTCGCCGATCATCGTCACGTACGCCGCGGAAGTTTCACGGACCTTTCCGCGGTGAGCGGAAAATTCGACCTCGTGGTCTGCTCCGACGTCATGCATTACCTTTCCGAGACGGACATCCGCAAAGGTCTGCCGCGGGTCATGAAGCACATGCGAGGCATCGGGTTCTTCGAGGTGTTCACGAAAGAGGATCGCATCTCGGGCGACATCGACGGCTTTCACCGCCGCCGGGCGCGCTGGTATCGCGATGCATTCCGCGACGCCGGCCTGACCGCGGTTGCGCCTTACCTGTGGCTGGCGCCGGTGCTCGCTGACGATGCGGCGGCGCTCGAGAGGCAGTGATCTTCAGCGTCTCAGTCGCGCTCGCAACCGTTCGACACCATGTTCGGCGGCCGAGAAGACCGGCCTTCAGTCACGACCACCCTTCATACGTTTCTCTTCGGCAGGTCGCCTGCCGCCGTTCTCGAACGCCAGCCTGGAGGCACGGATATCGAGCAGCGGGCCGAGCTCATACACGTTGCAGTATCCGTAAGAATACAGCGCGATGAACGTCGAGAGATTCAACGACGCGCGCGCCGCCTTTCCCGGAAACGGCCCCTCGGCGTTCGAGAAGTTGTTGTTGCAATAGATGAGGATGCGCGTGGTGCGATCGGCGATCAGCTCGCTCAGGCTGCGGGTCGTGATGTCGGGAAAGCTGAGGTTGATCGCGCCTCTCACGTGCAGCTCGTCGTACTTCTCGCGGCTCCGCGCGTCGAGAACGATCGTCCCCCGCTCCGCCGCCATGCGCATGAACTCATCCTCGGAAACGCGCCGCGACTGGCGATAGACAGCGGCCTCATTGGCGATCTGAAGATATCCGCTCATATCGATGGCCGGATTTTCGATTTGCACGGCAAGGAGAAGGGCGATCGCAAACGTCATGAACCTTCGACGGCTTTTCGGCCTCGATGGTTAGCGGGGGCTCTGGTGTTCGTTCGCGGACGGGAGTGTCCGGATATGAACAGTTGTCGGTTTCAGTTGTCGGTTGTCAGAACCCGACCTGCGACCTGCGACCCGCGAGCTGCACTTTTTGAGTTACCATCACTACGGGTCATGTCCTGGTGTGTGAGTGCGGGTGTGTTGTTGATGATGGCGTCCGCTGCGATGGCGGCCGATGACGCTCCGACGCCCGCCGTTCCGCCCCCCGCCGACTTCCGCGCGCAGGCACTGGCGCACGAGCTCCAGCGCATGTACACGATTCATCCCGAGGAGCTGGTGTCGGCGCTGGCGAATGCGGCGCAGGGCAACGCGATGTCTCCTTCCCTTTCGCTGCTCCTGGCCATCGCGCACGCGGAAACCAGCGGCGACGTGCTCGACATCTCGGAAGCGGGTGCCGTTGGTCTGGCGCAGGCGACTCCGGTGGCGCTGCGCCAGGAAGGCATCGAAGGAAAGCTCTACGTCACGCGCGATTATCTCGACGGCGCACGCGCCTACATTCTCAAGAAACCGCTGCACGACGTCGACGTCATCGCGGACGACGTTCTGGATGGAGGCTCGCTCGCCGAAGCGCAGCGCCTTCTCGCCGTGGCGATGGCGCTTCGTCACGAAGGTGTCGACGAGCTCGATCTCCTGGCCGAATGGTCGGACGAGTGCTTCTCAGTCGACGTCCGCGCCGATGAGGCGCGCAATCTCGAGATGCTTCTCGAGCTCTCGCACGCGCTCGACGCGCGCGACCTTCCCGCGCTGCGCGTTCTTCGCGATCGCGCGCACGACCTTTATCGCGCGTCGATCGCGCGGCAGCAGCGCGCCTGGAAGCGTTACCAGTCCGACCTCGTCGATCGTCGCGATGCGTTTCTCGAAAAGCGCCTCCACATGCGCGCCTCCGCGGCGCGCCGTCAGTACGGCTATCCGGCGGGCGAGATGCTGGCCGAGGAGCTCGATGTGCGCTTCTCAGCGTCGAAGATGGCCGGTTTCCTGGTGCGTCATCTCGAGCGCAAAGCGCTGCAGGCGGAGCTCCTCGCCCCGTCCGCCGACAAGCGTGAGGAGATGACCGCCGCGCTCTATAACGGCGGCACGCACAACGTGAAGCGCATGCTCGCGGGCTTGATCACCTGGCTGCCGGAAACCGAGAACTACATGCGGAAGGTACCCGCGATGCGCAGACGCCTGGACCATGCGGTCCGTGCGGCCGCGCCGGTCGTTGTCGCTGATTACGACGACGGGCTGGTCACGCCGTTCAGGTGATTCTGTGTGTGAGCCGGCTTTAGCCGGCCATGACCGGCTGAAGCCGGTCCACACACAGAGTCACGACTCTCGCGGCAACTACTGCTCGCGATTGAAATCACGCGCCGCGGCCGTCGCTGCACGTAAGCGGCTGTGCCGATATCCGTACAAGACATACACGACCAACCCCACCGCTAGCCAGACTCCGAAACGCCACCACGACTCGCCTGGCAGATACCTCGCCAGATAAACGCAGGACAGGGCACCGATCACTGGAAGGAACCACGTGCCGCCCGGCACGCGGAAGCCGCGCTCGCGGTTCGGCTCCTTCACCCGGAGGATGATGATGCCGATGCAGACCAGCATGAACGCGAAAAGCGTCCCGATGTTCGTCAGATCGACCATTTTCTCAAGCGACGAGAACAGCGCAGCGACGCCGACGAAGACACCGGTGATGATCGTGGCAACGTGCGGCGTGCGGTACTTCGGATGCACGCGCGAGAAAAACGGCGGAAGGAGCCCGTCACGCGACATGGCGAAGAAGATGCGCGGCTGGCCTAACTGGAACACCAGCAATACCGCGGTGTGCGCGACCACCGATCCAAACGCGACGACGCCTACCATCCACCCCGGCATCGAGACGAACTTCATCGCCAGAGTCAGCGGTTCCGCCTGTTCACTGGAAAGCGTTTTCACCAGCGCCGGGTACGGAATGAGTCCGGTGAAGACGGCGGCGATGATGCCGTAGATCACCGTGCAGATGATCAGCGATCCGATGATTCCGATCGGCAAATCCCTTCTGGGATTCTTCGCCTCCTCGGCCGTCGT
>JBBRMQ010000307.1:0-3783 GCA_038230775.1 Thermoanaerobaculia bacterium | reverse complement strand
TGAGTCTGGAGCTTCTGAGTCTGGAGCTTCTGAGTGTGGACCGGCTTCAGCCGGTCACAGTCCTGAGCATGATGACCGGCTAAAGCCGGTCCACACACAGAGGCTCCAGACTCAGAACCTCCAGACGCAGAACCACGGTGTCTATTCGCTCGAGACGCCTAACGCTAAGAACGAGGACATGGCATGCGCGGAGGCGGAGGTCGTGGGCAACTGGATCCGGCGCCAAGTCGCGAGCGGCGCGCGGCAGTGGTCCGATGTGCTGCTCGTTTCGTGGCAGCGTCCGCGACTCTCCTGCTACGCCCGCGCCTTCGAACGCCTCGGCATCCCCTACGAGATCACCGGCAGCAAAGCGTTCAACGCGCTGAGCGAGCTCGATGCGGCGATGCCGCTCCTGCGTGCGGTCGTGCTTCCGGAAGATGAAGTCGCGGTCGTCGCGTTTCTCCGCGGTCCGTTATGCGGCGTCGACGACGATGCGTTGTATCGATATCGCAAGGCAGGCGGCAGCTTCTCGCCATTCGCGAAGGCCGCCCCGTCCTTTGAAGCGATCGCACGCGGACTGCAGATGATCCGCGACGCGATCGAAGATGCGCGCAAGCACCCGCCCGCTGCCGCAATCGCGCGGTTGTTCGATTCCATCGGATTGATCGCGTTGTCGGCATCCGGCGATCAACCGGGGACGCGCAGCGGCAATCTCCTGCTCGCCTTGTCGATCGCGCGCGATCTGTCGTCGCGCGGCGAGACCCTGGCGTCGATCGTCGAACAGCTCGCCGAGCTGCTCGAGAATCCGCCGGACATCGAGGAGCTGGATGTCGATCCGACGCGCACCAATGCCGTGCGGCTCATGAACCTGCATCAGGTGAAAGGGCTCGAGGCGCCGGTCGTCTTTCTCATCGATCCCGCCGACGAGCACGATTTTCCCGTCGATCTTTTCGTCGATCGCAGCGGCGACGAATCGCTCGGACACTTCGCGGTGACGCGCGAGTGGGGGAAAGGGCGCAAGGAGATCGGGCTGCCGGTCGGATGGGCGGATCACGAACAGCGCGAGAAGGAGTTCAAGCGCGCGGAGAAGATGCGGCTCCTGTACGTTGCGGCGACGCGAGCGAAGGAGATGCTCGTCGTTGGA
Source organism: Thermoanaerobaculia bacterium (assembly GCA_038230775.1). Lineage (GTDB taxonomy): Bacteria > Acidobacteriota > Thermoanaerobaculia > Gp7-AA8 > Gp7-AA8 > JBBRMQ01. The sequence goes on along the minus strand of JBBRMQ010000307.1, from coordinate 2,660 downwards.
TTTCGGACGTCGAGTGGCAAGGTCAAGGGTGCGTGGAGAGAGTTGGCTTCGCGGGTGCGCGAGAAGGTCGTCATCGCTTCCGGCGATGACGTCGCCACCCAGAGGGGTGGCTCCACACCTCGGCTCACGCCGGATATCGGAGCGCAGTTTGAGCGTGCGCGCGGTCCGTCGTACTCGGTCATGCCGGTCACCAAAGTCGTGCATGGATCGCACCTCGAACTGGTCAAGGCTGAAGAAGGCCTCGGCAAGGGGACTTCGTGGGGGCGTGTGCTGCATCGGCTGTTCGAGGCGATGCTTCGAAATGAAGCGCTCGACGTCCGGCTCTATGCGAGCAATCTATTAAAGGATGAGGAACGCGACCCCGTCGAGTTGTCCGAGGTGATGAGGGTGGTGGAGGCGGTGAGGGGGTCGGGGTTGTGGGCGAGGGTGAAGGTTGCCGATGAGCGCTACGTCGAGATCCCGTTCGCGCTCGAGGTTCCCCGCCGCGACGTCGGCCTCGATGAAGAGGGCGTCACGCTGCTGCACGGCACGATCGACCTCGTGTTCCGCGAGAAGGATCAGTGGTTCATCGTCGACTACAAGTCGGACTCAACCGCGAACCGCCTCGACGCCCTCATCGCGTATTACAAGCCGCAGGTCGAGCATTACGCGCGCTTCTGGTCGCAGCTCACGAGCGCGCCCGCGACTGGCGGCTTGTTCTTTGTAGACGGCGGGATCGAACACTGGGTGTGATGCATGTTACAAGGCTGGTGATCAAAATCGCGGCATTCCCTCGCATGGCACTGGTTTGCAGCGCTGGGCTCAGCCCGGCGCTGAGTTTCTGCCGTGCGTTCCGAGGAGGCCGAGGGCCTACTTGAATTCTTCGATCCAGTTCTGCACGAGGACGACCTGCCTTTTGTCCGCAGGCAGATCCTGGAGCGCGATGGAGGTGCCATCGCGCAGGACGGTGTAACCGGCGTTGAGCTGAATTCCGGCGGCGGCCGCGTCGAAGAGCATTGTCGGTGGCGACGACGGGACCGACGGAACGGACATGAGCTTGTTTGCCGAAACGAAGTACAACGTCCGCGAGTCCGGGCTCCATTTGACGAACGCACCGCCGTCACGCGAAGCCTGCCACCGCTGGCCGCCGCTGGGATAGCTGACGACGTAGACTTGCCGCGATCCCGACTCGATGGACGTGTACGAGACAAAACGTCCGTCGGGAGAAAGCATCGCTTCGCTTTTCGGATATGGCGACTTCACGAGCTCGACCGGCGCCGATGGCGGAGCGAGCGTCCGCGTTGCGACGTTCAGGACGTCGCGCGGCCCCACCGCGAGATAGACGATGCTGCGCTCGTCGGGAGTCAGACCCCCGCTGAATCCGTTCGCTGCCAAACGGGGCTCGCCGGCGCCATCGACAGGAACGATCCACAATCCGAACGTCGAATCGGCCCAGCGTCCCGGGTCGCGGTAAACGAGCAGCCGGCGATCATCTTTCGACCACATCTGTGGATGTTCTTCCGTGATGCCGTGCGTCAACTGGCGCCGCGTTCCGGTCTGCAGATCGATCAACGCCACCGACAAGTTGTTTTCCGAGTCGCGTGCCGTGACCGCCAGTGTTCGTTCATCGTTCGAGATGACGGGAGTGGCCAGGCCATCGGCGGCCTCGCTGATCTTCGCGACGACCTTCCCCGTGCGATCGACACGCACGAGTTGTCGCGGTGCGTAATCAATGTTCGCAACGTAGACCAGCGAGCCGTCCGTCGACGCGGAGCAACCGCCCGCGCCGGCAAGAACGAGAAAGGGCGTACCCGTTGCGGCCGTGGTGCGAGCGGAAAACGGCACTGCCCATACGCCGGCGTCGATTCCCCAGGTGCTCACGAGCAGATGGCCGGTCGTCGAATACGAGGCTCCGCGAACGATGCTCCGCCGAAACGAAGCGACCGTTCTGCGTTCTTTGCCGCGGATCACTTCGACCGTGGCGCGGTTGTTCATCCCGTGCGGAACCGCCAGGAGAGTTTTCCCATCGGGAAGAAACGAAAGGTTGTGGAAATCGACGAGATCGGGTGCAGGCGGCAGCAGCTCAACGGGCGCGCCGCCGCGCGCGGACAATTCGTACAGGCCGCCCTTGTACACGGCCAGGACGATGCGATCGTCCGCGCCCCATGCGCCGGAATGAAACACCATCGCGGTCCCGCCGGCGGTCGTGTGCGGCAGCGGTGCGATCGGCACCGGCGTGCTGCCGCCGGGCGCGATCTTCCAGATCTTGTCGCCGCTGATGAAGACCACCCACTTGCTGTCGGGCGACCAGAACAGGACCGGTTGCCGTGCACCGGTGAGTGGAATCTTGCGGGGCTCGAGCTCATCGAACGCGCGGATCCATAAAGCCCCCGCCGCGGAGTACGCGACGCGGCGTCCGTCCGGCGAGATCGCGGGAACGATGTTCCACGCGTTCTCCAGCTCGGTGCTGACGGTCGTCTTCGTCAGGCGCAGTGGCGTGACCTGTTTCGCGCGCCAAAATCCAAGTGCGGCGAGCCCAATAGCGAGCGCCGCAACAATCCAGGGAATCGCGGAGCTGCTTCGGGCCGGTCCGTGCGCAACGTGCGGCGCATCCACCTCATTGAGCTCGAGGCGGATGTCCGCGAAATCGCGCATCCGGTCGGTCGCCTTTTTCGCGAGAC
>JBBRMQ010000306.1:0-3804 GCA_038230775.1 Thermoanaerobaculia bacterium | reverse complement strand
TGATGAGTGTTCGGTCGAGGCGCATCATCAGAAGTCGCGGTCCCGCAGATGGAAAGGTGAGTACCCGCGGCGGAGTGCCGGCGCCCACAGGCACGCCGTGCTGTCACGTTCGTTCGCGTCCGCAAACACGTGCGGCCCCGGCGCTAGAAAGCGCGGCCCACGATAGGGCAAACCGTCGAGGAGACCGGACGTGACTTCGCCTTTTTTTCTTACCAACGCGTACGACCCAGGAACCGAAATTGTAAACGTGCGGTTAACTTTAATCAATTTCCCCGCAGCGCGCAGCCTCCCGACGTCGATAAAGTTCTCGTCGAGAAAGGCGTTGGCCTCGGGCGGCCAGAAGTCCCCATCGGCCTGCACCACGTAACAGCGGGACCGAACGATGTCTTCGGCGATCGTGTCGCGGATCAGCCCGCGGTGCATCGCATTGCGGGTGATGTACTCGAAGATGAAGTAGGAGGGGCGCCTGCGGTAGACCGTTTCGCCTTTGTAGTCCATCAGCGGTTCCCCCGGGCGGGTCAGGCCGAGGACCTGGCGCATCATCGTGATCTGTTCGAGGGTGTGATTCGCGAAGCGGTCGGTGTAGTGCGCGATGAGAACGATGAAAAAGACCGCCGACGCGGCGTACACCATCAGAGGCCGCTTCGCGCGGCGCTCCACCCATGCGACACCGAAGATGACGAGGAACGGGTAGAAGGGCAGATAGTCGCGCGGCGAGATCAGGATCCAGAAGCAGATCAATGTGATGAAGAAGAATGCGGTGGCGAAGGCGAAGAAAAAACGCCAGCGTGTGACTTCGTCATCGTTCTGCGGCCGCTTGCGCCACGCGATGCGGATGGCCACCGCCATCAACGGCAGCCAGAGCGCGCGGGTCGTCCAGAGAGCGAGCGGCGAGCGGGTCTGCGTGAGGATCTCGTTGAACGTCACCACGCAGTAGCCGAGATTCGATAGAGCTCCGCGGCTGGCGAAGTACGCGAGGATGGCCGCCGGCACGATCGGGACGCCCGCGGCGATCGCGATGACTCCTCCGAACGATCCTCGTTTGAAGACGACAGCGGTCATGATCGCGCCGGCCGCGAGCGTCAGCAGAAGCAGCGATGTCTTGAGCGACGTCGCGAACGCGAAGCCGAGGAGGATGCCGGTCGCGAATGCGCGGAGGAGGGTGAGCTCGCCGCCGGTCAGGATGACGAGCGCCATGCACCACAGCGCGTTCCACATGTTGTCGGTGCGGTACTCGACCGACTTCAGAAAGAAGGGCGGCAGAATCGTCAGCAACACGGTGGACCAGATCGCGACGCGCTCGGAGTAAAGACGTCTGGCGAGGAGGTACGTGGCCCAGACGACGATCGCGAACGTGAGAAGCATCGGCAGGCGCATGTACAGAAGCACGTTGTCCCGCTCGCCGACGGCCGCGAGGATCGGCGCCGTCACGATGTGAAAGAGTGGCGCGTGGTTGTCGAAGACGTCGCGGTACTGGAGGAGTCCGGCGGTCCATCCCCACGCGACGTGAAGATGCTGCGGCTCGTCGGAGTCGAAGCGATACCGCAGAAACGCGAGGGTACGCAGCAGCGCGGATGTGATCGCAAGCGCGAGGAGCAGGAGTCGTTCGCCGCGCCGCATCGAGGTTGGTGCGCCCTGAGGGATTCGAACCCCCAACCCTCAGATCCGAAGTCTGATGCTCTGTCCAGTTGAGCTAAGGGCGCGTGAGGCGGAGGATACCAAATGAGCTCCCGGCGGGAAAATAACCCCAGGTCCAACTTCACAGATCCAATCGTGGTCGCTGCTCGTGTCGCACCGAGGGGGATAAGGTCATGTCTTCACGTCTCAGTCGCTTTCTGTTTTGTGTCGGCGCAGCCGGTTTGATTGCCGGCTCCGTTCCGCTCATCGCCGCGGAGAGACCCGCCGTTCCGGCTCCGGTGGTTGCCACGCCGCAAGAGCCCCTTCCTCCGGACGCCACGCACCAGCAGTTTGTGACGTGGCTTCGCCTGACCGATCTCGGAAAGATGATCCATCGCGATCCGACGAGCCTCGTGATTCGCAAGACCAAGGAGGGGAACTTCCATCCTCCTGAATGACTCCTACCGGAGTGTGGTCGTTGTTAGCGCGCCGGCCGGCCAGAGTCCAGTCGTCGCGTGCGTTTCATCCGAGAAAGACGTGGAGAAGATGATTCTTCCCCAGAATAAAGAGGCGCAGAAGCCATGATGAATGCCCGTTTGCGCATTGCTTTCATCGGCGCGCTACTGTTCGGAACGGCCGTCGTCGCGAATGCGGCCAGCATTGTCATTGTCAACAAAGATGCCGTAGGGGTCGGTTTCAACGATCCGACTGTCGCGGCGCCCGTCGGCGGCAATGCCGGAACGACGCTCGGTCAGCAGCGGCTAAATGTGTTCCAAGCAGCTGCGAGCATCTGGGGGCACAAAGCTCAGCAGTGCGGTAACGATCCGAATCGCGGCGCACTTTGGTCCATTGACTCCATGCAGCCCAACCTTCGGCGTGCTCGGAAGCGCGGGACCGGTGACCTTCTATGACAACGAGGTCGGCCTGCCGCTCTCGAATGTGGCGTACCCGATCGCGCTGGCGAGCGTCATCACGGGAATCGATCTTGCCGTTAGGGATGGCTTTCCTGATGGTGCTTCGATTAACGCGTCGTTCAACAGCAACGTGGGCACCGCCGGCTGTCTAACATCTGCACCTTGGTATCTGGGGCTTGATGGGAACCACGGGGCCGCGGTCGATCTCGAGACCGTGCTGCTCCATGAGTTCGCGCACGGTCTCGGCTTCATCGGTCTCACGAGCCTGGCAGACGGCTCCTTCACGGTTGGTGAACCGGACATCTTTTCCATCTTCACGCGAGACAACACTGTTGGTTTGTACTGGAACACGATGACCAACGCGCAGCGGGCGACATCACTCATTAACAACGGCAACGTGGTGTTTGACGGTACGAACATGAACGCCGCTGCGGCTTCCATTCCTCTCACCGTGGGCAAAGACGGCTCGAATCGACCCAAGCTCTACGTGCCCGCGGTCACTGAAACCGGCTCATCGATCTATCACGTTGACAAAACCGCCACGCCGAACCAGCTCATGGAGCCGATCATCGCGACCTCACCCACAACGTCGACACGCCGAAAGACGTCACCGCTCGATTCATGCAGGACATCGGCTGGCCACAGCCTGTATCACTCGCCGCGCCGACAAACCTCGTTGCCACGGCGACGACCGCGTCCCTGATTACGGTGACCTGGACGGCCGCGGCGGGCGCGACCTCGTACCACGTTTACCGCACGAACGATGGCACCACCTTCACGCAGCAGGGCGGCAACATCGCGTGCTGCACGCTCGTCGGTGATGCCGCGACGACGGGCAAGGCCTATCTCTACAAAGTTCGTTCGCTCAACGGTTCGACGGAATCGGCCGACAGCAACAAAGACCTTTCCTACGCCTTCATCTTTGCCGATCCAACCCTCACCGCAGGCGCCCTCGGCACGACAATCAAGGCGGCACACATCGCTGAGCTGCGAACCGCGATCAACGCTGTTCGCACACAACTCACCATCCTCGGCGCCGCACCCGCATTTACCGATCCGACGCTGACCACAGGCCCCACCGGTACCAGGATCAAACGCGTGCACATCATCGAGCTGCGGACCGCACTCGACGCCGCTCGCCTCGCGCTCTCGCTTCCCGCCATCAGCTATACGGACTTGACGATTACCGCATTCTCGACGCAGGTGAAGAAAGCGAACATCGACGATCTTCGCAACGGCGTGAAATAGAGGGTGGATAGGTGACGTTGATGAG
>JBBRMQ010000305.1:0-3837 GCA_038230775.1 Thermoanaerobaculia bacterium | reverse complement strand
GCCCGCGAAGTCCGGTTTCCCCTGCCACCGCTGCGTCTTGTCCGCGAGCCGGATCAAGCTCGGTGTCATCGTAGCGCGCGTCCGTCCGTCTGCCCCGCGTGCCATGACGAGCGACGCGTGCAGCACGAAATTCGCGCGCAACTCATGGCCGATGACGCCGAGATCACGTGTGGACTCTCGGACGGCGCGCACGCTCGCCGCGTCGATCAATCGAAGGCCGGAGAACCGTGACAGCTTCCTGGTGACCGCCGCGGTGAGATTCTGCGCGAAGAGCGTGTCGTTTGCCCCTCCGACGACATCGAACGGCACTACCGCGAGCATCGGGGCCTCATAAGTCTCGCGCTTCTGCATGCGCCAGACAGCCACGCCGCTGGCGATGAAGAGCGCGAGCGCAGCGACGATCGAGGCGCCGATCCACCGCGCGGCATGCTTCCGTTCCTGGGCGAGTGTCGATGCGCGGTCGGGAATGCGCTCCAGCAGCTCCACGAGCTCCGTGGCCGCCGCCGGCCGTGCTGCCGGGTCGAACTCGCAGCACCGCATCACGAGCAGTGCGAGCTGTTCAGGCACACCATGCCGCTTGAAGAGCTGCAGCGGCGGAACGTCGCTCACTGGAACCGTCGCGCCCGCGATCGGGGCGGCAACCTCCAAGAACGGATCGGCATCGAGCAGCAGCTCGTAGGCGATCACACCCCAGGCATAGATGTCCGCGCACGGGCCTGCGGAGTGCGCACCCTCAGCCTGTTCGGGCGCAATGTACGGCAGCGTCGTGAGCGAGACGTGGTTCAACAGCGCCTCGGGATTCGTCGCGCCCGCAGCCTCGAGTGCGCGCGCCAGACCGAACCCGGTCACCACGGCGGTGTGCTTCGCGAGCACGATGTGCTCGGGACTCAGGTTGCGATGGACGAATCCGCGCTCGTGCGCGTACGCCAGCGACCGCGCAACGTCTCGCAGCACGCCGACACCCTCGTCGAAGCCGAGGGGGCCCTGCTCGATGCGATGGCGCAGCGAGATCCCACGCACGATCGGGACGGTGAAGTAGAACAGCCCCTCGGCCGTCCGCCCCGCGGCCAGCACCGGCAACGTGTGCGCTTCGTCCAGCGCGCGCGCCTTGAGCAACCCTGTGAGGAAGACGTCGGGGGAAACGCCGCGCGTCAGCTCCTCGGACAGGACGATGACCGCGACATCGCGGTTCTCGGACTCTTCCCGGGCGACGAAGGCGCGTGACGTGCCATCGGCCTCGATCTCACGATCGAGGATGTAGGCGGCGCCGAGTGACAACGAGAGCGATGCACGGAGATCCGTGTCAGACGTGTACTTCATTTCTTGCAAAGCTAACCCGCCCGATCACGGTTCAGATCTCCTCACAATGCGTCGCGCTCAACATACGATCGTGGCGGCTCGCAGAACAGGCGCGATCGGCGGAATCGGCTACGAAAACGATCGTGGCGCCCAAGGGACGCCACGATCGTCTTTCCCACCCGGAACGCGTGCTACTTACACGCCGGCTCTCCGTCGCCCGCCGTCGTGACGATCGGGTTGGCGGTGTTGACACCGATACCGCAGGAGAAGCTGGCAATCTGCGTATGCGTGATCGTCGCCGACCAGAATCCCGCGCCCGGTACGATGACGGGGTCGTTGACGCCGGTGGACGGCTTGAATTTCAGCTTCGTGGTGTCGTAGGTGACGTACTTCGTCGAATCCGCGAAGAACGATTCCTCAGCCGTCACGAGGTTGCGAAGGTCGGACTTCATCGCGGCGATGTACGCCTTCGACTTCGTGTTGGCGAACTTCGGAATCGCGATCGCGGCAAGGATGCCGATGATCACGACAACGATCAGAAGCTCGATGAGCGTGAACCCCTTACGTGTGTGACTATGCATGGGAGGCGGTGCTGGGAGTGATCGGTGAGCCTGCGGCTGAGCGCCACGGCATGTGCCGGCAGCGGGACGAGTCGCGCACCGACCGCCAACGCAACGGCGGTGCCGACTCGGACAAAGAAATACTTTGCACACTAACTCTATGTATTGCAAGTAGTTGTACTGAAGTGTCCGGTTTTGCGCAACTGTCACAATGGAGTTCTTTGCTGCCTTTCTGCGACAATAAGGGTCTTTTGCAAGGGATCACTTGATCACCATCGCTCCAACCCTCGCGCGCAAGGCGGCGATCTACTCCCTCAGCCGACAGGGAGGGCGCGCATCCCCGCGGTTCGCCGCATACCTCGCGCAGGCAGAGCACCACTGGGGCATCTCCGGCGTACAACCCGATGGCCGGTGATGCCGCCGCAGTTGCCGTCGACGCGCTCATCGCACTCGACGCGGAGAACGACGCCCCGCTCCGCGAGGGGATCGACGTACTCGGCGACCACCACACTCGGTGACATCGTCGCCATCCTGTATGGAGACGAGGCGGCGGTTGCCCTCGGCTACACGCCACTCGGGGCGGGGTACGGCCACGCGATCGATCGCGCGCGGCGACCTCGTTGCGACCCTCGAGATGACGCGGGCACTTCGTTCCGGCCCTAGGGAGATGACGAAACGGCAGGGCTGACGAAGGGTCGCGACGACCGTTCATCCTGCTCCGCGTACCACGTCGCCGTTCCGCCGCTATCGTATGGCTCCGCCACTCGACCGACTATACGTTGCGAGAGCCTCTCACACGCGATCCGATGACCTCTCGCCGCACCTTCCTCGTTCGCGCCGGTCAGACCGCCGCCGCCCTCACGCTCTCGTCGCCCGCCCTGAGCCGCATCATCGACTCGGCAGCATACGCCGAGTCGAATGGGATGGTCCGGGCGACCGCTCCGCTCGACGTCAGCGCCATTGCGAAGGGCATGCACTGGCGTCTGCTCGGTCCATTCCGCGGCGGGCGGGTAGCGGCGGCGAGCGGCGTGCGGGGACGCCCGAACGAGTTCTACTTCGGAGCGGTGAACGGCGGCGTGTGGAAGTCGATCGACGGTGGCCGAGTGTGGGAGCCCGTGTTCGACGCGCAGCCTGTGGCGTCGATCGGAGCGATCGCTGTGGCCCCATCGGCTCCGGACACCGTGTATGTGGGCAGTGGCGAGAGCACACTGCGCGACTCCGTCGGCTACGGCAACGGCATGTACAAGTCGACGGATGCCGGTCGCACGTGGACGCACATCGGACTCGAGAACACGCAGCACATCGGGAAGATCGCGGTCGACCCGCGCGATCCGAATCGGCTGTTCGTGGCCGCGATCGGGCATCTCTACGCGCCGAACCCGGACCGTGGAGTGTTCCGCTCCACCGACGGTGGTCGCAGCTGGCAGAAGGTGCTGTTCAGGAGTGAAGACGTGGGCGCTGTCGAGGTCGTGATCGATCCGAACAACTCGCAGGTCGTGTACGCGGGATTGTGGAATACGCGTCGCCCACCCTGGTTCACCTATGCACCGACGAATGGTCCGGGGGGCGGCATCTTCAAGTCGGTGGACGGCGGCACCACGTGGACGCAACTGACAGCGGGCTTGCCGGCGGCTGGCATTGGCCGGACGGGTATCGCGATCGCGCCGTCGAATTCGCGGCGCGTGTATGCCGTCGTGGATTGCCTGGTACCCGATCCGTCGGCGCCGCCACCGGCCGCGTCGTCGGCAGGCCGTGCTGCGGGGGCACCTCCGGGGCAGGGAGGATTCTTCCGTTCTGACGACGCTGGCGCGACATGGTCGCGTCTGTCTCGTGACCAAGCGCTGTGGGGCCGAGGCTGGTATTTCGAGAAGGTGACGGTCGATCCGAAGAACGCCGACATCGTCTACGGGCCGAATGTTGCGGTCAGTCGCTCAAAGGATGGCGGCAAGACGTGGGTGGCGCTGCGCGGCTCACCGGG
>JBBRMQ010000304.1:0-3846 GCA_038230775.1 Thermoanaerobaculia bacterium | reverse complement strand
ACCGACGGCGCGAACGCGAACCACACGACTTCGCAGGCCCTCACCGACCTCGGCGCCGGCGCAACGTTCTACGACAACATGGTCGAAGTGCGCGCGCTGTAGCGTCTATCATGACCGGCGTGGCGCAACCTTCTCTCTTCATCCTGCCCGTCGCGTTCATCGCGGTCGTATGGTTCGGGCTCATCTACTGCAACGAACGCTACAACCTCTTCTCCGTCGACCGCTTCCGCTCGAACGGAATGAAGTGGGCGGCATACCTGTGGATCGGCGCACTGCTCTTCACGCTGGCGATCCTCATCGTTGCCTCCGCTCTTCACCCCGCGACGGCGAAGGAGCTGGCGATCGTTCCGTTCTACTCGCTGTTCATGCTGCACGCGATTCTGATCGTCTTTCTCTTTGGCTGGTGGCTGCTGACGGAGCGTCCTCCGCTCGATACGTTTCTGAATATCCGGCGCGATCATCCCGGCCAGGCGGTCATGACGGGTCTCGCGGTCGGCGTTGGCGGCTGGATCGGAACGATCGTCCTGGCCCTGGCAATCGCCCTGGTACTCACGGCGCTGGGTCTCATCCCGAAGAATCCGCAGCCGTCGCCCATGATCGGCTGGATGGCGGCACTGCCGCTCTGGAAGAAAGGCGCAATCGTCTTCTCAGCGATGACGGTCGAGGAAGCGTTCTTTCGCGGCTGGCTGCAGAAACGGGTCGGCCTCGTCGCCTCCACGTTGCTCTTCGCCCTCGCCCACTCCGGCCTCGGTCAACCGCTGCTGCTGATCGGCGTCGCCATCATCTCGCTCGTGATCGGATTCACGTTTTACCGGACGAAGAACCTCATTCCCGGGATCATCGCGCACGGCGTCTTCGATGGCGTGCAGCTCTTCGTGATCATTCCGATCGTGTTCAAGATCACGGGGATTGGCGGGTAAGTGTGGCGCCAGCCCTCCGGCTGGCGGATCAAGCGAAGAGTTTCGCCACGCCAGCCAGAGGGCTGGCGCCACACATGGCTTCGCCTTACTGCTCGGAAATGACGACGCCGTCGCCTTCGAAGCGGATCTGGAATCCGCCGGCCGCGCCGCTCTCGATCATCACTCCGTCCGCATTCTTGTCGTCGATTACGGTCGGGATGAGATTGCCCGTCCACGACACGAGCGCCGACGACGAGATCGAAAGCGGATAGTCCCGCGTGACGCGCATGGTCAGCGGTTCGATCGAAGTCGACATTGCGAGCGATCCCTTGCCGAAGATCTTCACTGTGTCGATCTTGCGTTGATACGAACTGTCGTAGATCGGTTCCACGCGATAGGTCAGCGTGTCTTCCAGCGCCAGGAGGTTGCTTCCCTCGATGTAGATGAACTCCTCGTTCAGATCGAGGAGAAACGTCTTGCGGCCTTTCTCGAACACGAAAATCTTGCCCTGCCCCATCGCCTTCACGAGCATCTGGGCGGTGGTACCGAGGAGCCCGGACTCGGCCTGGAACTTGAGGTTGCCTGAATAGCTGGAGACCGTTCCCTTCTTCACATACACGCTGCGAGCGAAGTTGATCTCGAGGAAACCGTTCTCGTGCAAGGCGAATGTCTTCGAGGCGCTCTCAACGCCGTTCGTGATTTCCTCCACCGCATCCTGCAGCTTTGACGATGCCGCCACGGGATTCGCCGCCGTACCGGGCACGGTCGCGGCGCTCTTCTTCTCCGGGATCGCGCGAATCTTCTGCGTCGTCGCGCCGGTCACCGGCACGGGCGGCTGCATCTCCATCTCCACCTCGCGGATCAACCGGTCCGCGCCCGCGAAGCGGAGATGCTCGAGCGCCGCGGGATAACGACGCCGCTGCCGATAGAGCAGCCCGAGGTAGAGATGAGATTTCGCGTAGTTCGGACGAAGCTCGATGGCACGGCGTAGAAACTGTTCCGCGTCGTCGAGCTTCCCCTGCTTGAACAGGATGAGACCAAGGTTCGAGTGAAGGATGAAGACGTCCGGATTGTCGTTCGCCAGCCGGCGGTAAATCACCTCAGCCTCCGGGAAGGCGTTCGACTTGAAGTAGACGAGACCGAGGAGGTTGAGGACGTCGGCGTCGTCGGGACGCAAGCGCTGCGCGTTCTCCAGCTCGCGCCGAGCCTCGGCGAACCGCGATTCCTGAAACGCCTCGCGGCCGCGGTTGTAGTGCAGAAGAAAGACGCCGTGATCAAACGGCGACTGCAGAGACATTTAGGGGATTCTATCGCGGCTTAATGCGAGCCGAGGTATCGCATACCGGGAATGGCGGCGATCATGGGCTGCAGCATCTGCGAACCGAAGCCTCCGGCGAGCTTGCGGCGTTTCGGATCGCCCGCGAACGACTGCGCGCTTCCGTACGGGTAACCGTAGTAAACGGTCAGTGCGCGTGTGACGTACGTCGTCGTCTCGGTGTACGGCGGAATGCCTGCGTACTTCAGAACGGCGTTCTCACCGGCGTTGTACGCGGCGAGCGTGTGCGAGAGGTCGTTATGAAACATGCCGAGAAGATCCGCGAGATAGTGCACGCCGCCGCGGATGTTCTGGTCGGGGTCGAGCATGTTGCGAACCCCGTATCGCTTCGCGGTCTCGGGGATCAGTTGCATGAGACCGCGGGCGCCCTTCTTCGAGACGCAACGGGGATCGAAGTCGGACTCGACCTGGATGACTGCGCGCACCAGCACGGGATCGACGTTGTACTGGTCGGCGTAGCGATCGATCAGCCTGTCATACGGCGAACGGCGATCGCGCTGCTTGGCGAGCCACGAAAGATTGTTGAGCTTCGCCGAGCCGCCGAAGTTCGAGATCATGTGCGTTCCGTCCGGTTTTGCGACGATGCGCACCTGCGCTACGACCGGCGTTGCGACGGCCAGAATCAGCGTGAAAACGATGGCTCGCATTGCCGGACGATGGTAGCACACGGCAGAATGTCGTCATGAGCTTCGCGCCGATACAAACACAAGTGGATGAATGGATTACGTCGCACACCCCTGGCTACTTCCAGCCGCTGCAGATGCTCGCCCGGCTGAGCGAGGAGCTCGGCGAGTTGTCGCGCGCGGTGAGCCACCAGTTCGGCGAGAAACGCCCCAAGCCGGGCGAGGCAAAGGGGGACGTCGCCGAGGAGCTGTGCGATCTGATCTTCGTCGCGATCTGCCTCGCCAACGCGCAGAAAATCAACCTCGATGACGCTTGGAAGGGGTTGCTGCGAAAGCTTTACGAGCGGGACGCGGAGCGCTGGAAATAGCGTTTTCCCGGGCCCCGGCGGGTTCTGTGTGAGGACCGGCTTCAGCCGGTCGATCGTGACCGGCTGAAGCCGGTCCTCACACTCAGACTCTCCAGCTCTTCAGCGTGCATAAATCGCATACGTCTCTCGAAACACGGGATTCTCGATCAGCGCGCGATTGACCTCGAAGTAGTTGCGTACGACGTCGTTGGTCTCGATCAGGCGTCGACGAAGGTCGACCGCGATCGCACGCCAGAACTTCCCGGCCGCGTTCGGATATCGACGGAGAACGTTCGCCAATTTCTCCATCGGCACGGACAGCACTTCCCCCTCGGTCTGGGCGCGGAGGGACGCGGAGGCGACACCATCTTCGATGATCGACAGCTCGCCGAAGCTCTGACCTGCCTGGAGCTCGGTCAGCGTGACCTCGTTCTCGTGAACCCGGCGGGACACTCGCAGCCGGCCGCTCTTGAGGATATGGAGCGCCCGGTTCGGATTCCCTTCTTCCAGAATGAGATCCCCCGGCGAGAAACGGAACGATTGCATGACCTCGGCAATGGCCTGCAACTCGTCCGGATCGAACTCGATGAAAAGCGAGACACCCTTGAGGAAGTCAGGATCCTGCACGTAACCCCCTGTTT
>JBBRMQ010000303.1:0-3852 GCA_038230775.1 Thermoanaerobaculia bacterium | reverse complement strand
TGATCCTCGATCCGTCCGACTCGAACACCGTGTACGCGGACATGTGGGAAGCGCGGCAGGGCCCGTGGGAGAACGGAACGTTCACCGGCCCCGGCAGCGGCTTCTACAAATCGACCGATGGCGGCGCCACGTGGCGGCAGATCACGAAAGGACTCCCTACGCCGTCCGACGGATTGGGCCGCATCGGACTCGACGTCGCGCAGAGCGATCCGAAGCGACTGTACGCGATCGTCGGAGCGAAGACGTTAGGCGGACTCTATCGGTCCGATGACGCCGGCGAGTCGTGGACGCGTGTGAACAGCGACGAGCGTCTCTGGGGCCGCGATGGCGACTTCAACGAAGTGCGCGTCGATCCGAAGAACGCCGATCAGATCTACATCGCCAACGTCGTGACGTGGCAGTCGAGCGACGGCGGCAAGACCTTCTCCTCGTTCCGCGGTGCGCCCGGCGGCGACGACTATCACCGCCTGTGGATCAATCCTGACAATCCGTCCACGATTCTTCTGGCGTCCGATCAAGGCGCGGTGATCACCGTGAATCGCGGCCAGACGTGGAGCTCCTGGTACAACCAGCCGACCGCGCAGATGTATCACGTGAACGCGGACAACGCGTTTCCGTATCGCGTCTGCAGCGGGCAGCAGGAGAGCGGGTCGGCATGCGTCGCCAGCCGCAGCGATGACGGCGAGCTTTCGCTCCGCGACTGGCGTCCGGTGGCGATCGAGGAGTACGGCTACGCGGTGACCGATCCGCTGAACGAGAATCTGGTGTACGGCGGACGCATCGAGCGCTTCGACTGGCGCACGAAGCAGGTGCAGTCGATCAGCCCGAAGCCGTTGCGCGACAGCAGCTATCGCGTGATCCGCACGGCGCCGATCGTCTTCTCAGCCGCCGACCAGCACCTGCTCTTCTTCGCGTCGAACACGGTGTGGAAGACGTCGACCGGCGGCAACAACTGGACCGAGATCAGCCCCGATCTCACGCGCAAGACGTGGGACGTGCCCGCGAACGTCGGCAAGTACGCGCCTGACGTGAAGGTGACGCAGCGCGGCGTGGTGTATGCGCTTGCGCCGTCGCCGCTCGACGTGAACCGCATCTGGGCCGGCACGGATGACGGTCTCATTCATGTCACCACGGATGGCGGCAAGACCTGGAAGAACGTGACGCCGCCCGACATGCGCGCCTGGGCCAAGGTCTCCATCATGGAAGCGTCGCACTTCGACGCGCAGGAAGCGTACGCGGCGATCAACACCTTCCGGCTGGACGATCTGCGTCCGCACATCCTCCGCACGAAAGACAGCGGCAAGTCGTGGATCGAGACCGTGAACGGCATTCCTGCCGCGGGAATCATCAACGTCGTTCGCGAAGATCCGAAAACGCGCGGGCTGCTCTTCACCGGCAGCGAACGCGAGGTTTTTGTGTCGTTCGACGACGGCGATCATTGGCAGTCGCTCCGGTTCAACATGCCGGCAAGCTCGATTCGCGACCTCAACATTCATGACGACGATCTGATCGCCGCCACGCACGGCCGCGGATTCTGGATCCTCGACGATATCGAGCCGCTCCGGCAGAGTGGGGCGGCGGTCTCTCAGGCCGCCGGAGTGATGCTCTTCAAGCCGCAGCGCGCATGGCGTTTTCGATGGAGCAAGTACTCCGACACGCCGATGCCGCCCGACGAGCCCGCGGGACAGAATCCGCCCGAGGGCGCCATCATTGATTATTACCTTGCATCGCCGGCCTCCGCCGTCACTCTCGAGATCCTCGGTGCCGACAGCAAAGTCATCCGCAAGTATGCGAGCAAAGATCCGGTCGTGACGCCGGCAGACACCGGCAACGTGCCTTTTTACTGGATTCGTCCGCCGCAGGTCCTCTCCACCGCGGCCGGGATGCATCGCTTCACATGGGACATGCACTACACGCCGGGCAGCGCGCGCCGGGCGTATCCGATCTCCGCGATTCCGTTCAACACCGTTCCCGATCCGACCTCGCCCTGGGTGATGCCCGGAACGTACACCGTGCGGCTCACCGCGGACGGACACGTGTCGACGCAGCCGCTCACCGTTCGCATGGATCCGCGCGTGAAGACCTCGCAGGAAGGGCTGAAGCAGCAGCTCGATCTGTCGATGTCGGTGTACCGGCGGATGCGCGATGTGAATGCCGCACTCGATGAGCTGCGTCGCTATCGCACGACGCTGAAAGGTGTCGCTACTCTGGAAGCGCTCGAGAACCGCGCCGCGGAGCTCGAAGGAGAGGCAGCCGCGGTTCCGCTGCCCGGCAAGCAGCCGGAGACGCTCACTCGCGCGACAAGCTCGTTCAATACGCTGCTGACGCTTCTGCAAACCGCTGACGTCGCGCCCACCACGCAGGTCGCCGCCTCGGTCAAGGAACGTATTTCCGCGAGCGACGACTTGATCAAGCGGTGGATCGCGTTGCGCGAAGATCTTCTTAAGGCGAATGTGCAGCCGTCGAAGAGTGCCGCACCGGTGAGCGACGGAGAAGACGAACCGTAACTTGTATACCTCTGACTGACCGGCCAGCCGGAGGGCTGGCCCCACACTTCGCTTCGCGTCGGTGCTTAACCTCCGCGTCAGCGAGGAGGTGTGGGGCCAGTCCTTTGACTGGCCGCCCGCCGTAGGCAGCCTAAGAGGCCGCCGCCCCAGAGTTGCCCGTCCTGCGCGCCAGGGCGTACACCGTCGGCGTAACGACGAGCGACAACAAGAGCGCGAACGCGAGGCCGCCCATCACCGCGATCGCCAGCGGCTGCAGCAGCTCGGCGCCGGCGCCGAGGGCCAGGGCGAGAGGGAGCATGCCGAGCATGGCGGCGAGCGACGTCATGAGCACGGGCCGGAATCGCCGCCGTCCCGATCGCACCAGCGCGGCGTGAAGATCGTCTCCCGCCTCCAGATGATCCTCGACCGTGTCGAGCATCAGGATGCCGTTCTTGGCCACGATGCCGACGATCATGATCATGCCCATCAGCGACACGACGTTCAGCGTGGTGCGCGTGATGAGCAGCGCGAGCAACGTGCCCGTCAGCGCCAGAACGGCGCCCGTCACGATCGCCAGCGGATGGGCGAAGGAACGGAACTCGACCAACAACACGAGAAACACGAGCGCGATCGCCAGCACCAGCGTCATCGCCAGCTCGCGGAAGCTGGCCTGCTGTTCCTGATACAGACCGCCGTACTCCAGGGTCATGCCGGCCGGCAGGTGAACGTCTCTCGCCAGTTGCGCGCGAATGGCCTTGATCGCGGTGCCGAGGTCCGAGCCTTCGAGGCGGGCGGTGACGGCGACGGACTGGCGCAGGCCGTCTCGATGGATTTCAGTCTGCCCCGCTTCGTATTCGATGTCCGCCACCTGATCGATGCGGACGTAACTGTTCGTCACGGGCGACTTCACGCGCAGCGATCGCAGTTGATCGAGCGAGCTGCGATACGAATCGGGAAGCATCACCCGAACGCCGATCGTGCGTCCCAGCTCGATGATCGACGACGCCTGTGTTCCCCCCAACGCCGCGGTGATCGTCTCGTCGAGGTCGGCCGCCGTAACGCCGAACATCGCGGCGCGCTGGGGATCGACGCGGAACGTCAATGCCGGCCCGCTGATCACGATCCCGTTGAAGATCTCGACGACGCCCTTCACCTTGCCGATCGACGCCGCAACCTGTTTCGCGGTGCGCTGCAGCGCGGTGCGATCTTCACTGTAGAGCCGGAGCTCGACCGGCGACGGCGAGCTTGCGAGGTCTCCGATCAGGTCGCTGAGGATCCCGAGAAACTCGACGCGCAACGCGGGCTCCGTCGACTCGATCTTCTGCCGCAGCTCGGCCATCACGTCCTCCTGCGCGCGATGCTTGTC
>JBBRMQ010000302.1:0-3881 GCA_038230775.1 Thermoanaerobaculia bacterium | reverse complement strand
ATTTGCCGAGGGATACCCGTTCATCTCGATGGAGTACATCGACGCGGACAATCTGCTCAAGCATCTCCATCGCAACAATTCGTTCGATGAGGAGAGCGCGCTGGCGATCCTGCGTCAGGTGCTTCGCGGCCTCCGCGCCGCCCACGACCTCGGCATCGTCCACCGCGACATCAAGCCGGAGAACATCCTCCTCAACAAGGACAAGCTCGCCTTCATCACCGATTTCGGCATTGCTACATCGCCGGCGATGGTGAAACGCCGCGAGCTCGCCGGGACGCCGGACTACATGGCGCCGGAGCAACTGCTGATGGAGCCGGTGAGCCCCGCCACGGACATCTACTCCGCGGGCGTGCTTCTCTACCGGATGCTGACGGGAAACCTGCCGTATCGCGCCACGACGATGACGCAGATCATCGATGCGCATCTGCATCATCCGCCGGAGCCAATCCCGGAATCGGCCCCGGTGTCGAACGAGACGCGTGAGCTGATCGCCTGGATGCTGCAGAAGAAGGTCGCGGATCGCCCGCATGAGGTCACGCCGTTGCTCGAACGGCTCGATGCGGCGCTGAAGTCGGGAACGATGTCGCGAAGCGCATCCAAGCGCGCGACAGTTCTGGTCGTTGAGCAGGATGATAAAACCGTGGCGCTGCTGCGTTCCATCCTGGAGTCAGAAGGGGTACGCGTCGTGGCAACGCCCAACGCGCGCGACGGAGTCAACCGTGCGTTCGAGCAGACGCCGGCGATCATCTTCCTCGACGCGAAGATTCGCGGCGGTTTCGAAGTGGCGTCGGCGGATGAGGGTGAACAGGAGCAGATCGCGGACAGCATCGGCTTCGTGCGCATCCTGCACGGCGACGAGAAGCTGAAGCAGGTGCCCGTGATCCTGATGGCAGACAAGACGCTGTCGCATCTCGACAAGGGCTTCGGCGGCGCAGGCGTCGCCGACGTGATCATCAAGCCGTTTAAGAAAGAGGATGTGTTGGAGATCGTCGCGAAGCACGTTCATGTGGAAGAGTCGTCGTAGGTTTCCCTGCCCACGAGTGAGTCGGAGCCTCTGTGTGTGGGCCGGCTTTAGCCGGCCATGACCGGCTGAAGCCGGTCCACACACAGAAGCAGATCCTCTAGTACGTCCGCATCAAGGCATCGGCGGTTCGGGAATTTCAATCCGCGGCATGTCGACGGTGACGCGCATTGCGACGTTCGCGGGTGGCTCCACGGCGCGTAAGCCGAGCGAGGTCGACGTGACATACGCGATCTCGCGTTTCGGTTCCAGCTTGACCTCGCGCTCGATCTTCGTCAGGGAGCCGATCACCGACTGCGCGCTCCGCAACGTTGCGTCGATGGCAGATCGATCGCTTTCCGGCATCGGTGCGAAGGCGACGACGGGCAGCGGTTGCGGTGCCGACGTCCCGATGACGCGCAGATCGGCGGCGCGTTGCGCGAGCAGCGGATTCGCTTCCGACACGAGCGCCGCGTCGCTCTTTCCGTAGAGAACGTTTGCGATCGCGGTCAGATCGTCCGGCACGCGCAAGATTTCGGCGCTTCCCATTTCGCCGAGGCTCTCGACGACGCTCATCGTCTTGCCTTTGAGATCGCTCAAGCTGCGAACGGCGCTGCGCGCGGGAACGACGACCACTCGTTTGTACGTCGAGCGACCCTCACGCGTGAACTGGAAGCGCGGCGTGAACTCGCCGCTGATGAACTCCGAATTCGAGATCACGATGCCGACGCGCTCGCGGTTTGCGTTGAGGAACGTGCGTGCGTCTTCGGCGCGGCGGAAGAACTCGACCTGCAACGGGATGGTCGATGGTCCGATCATGCTGTTGATGGTTTCCGCGAGCCTGCGGTCGCTCTCCACCGGTGCGTCGGGCAGAAAAACGACGACCGTCCGTCGCGGCGTGGCGGACGTAGGCTCCGCCGGCATCGGCGCAACGATCTGCGGCTGCGCGGCCTCCAGATTCCTGCGCGCCGCGGATGCGATGGACTGCGGAAGATCGCCGTTCAGCGCGCGGCCGAGATCCTCGCGTGCGGTCGCCGATTCGCCCAGCGCGAGACTCGCCGTGCCGCGAAGAAAGAGCGCCAGCGGATCGCTTCCCGCGCGCTCGGCGAGCTGACGCGCCCGGCGGGGCGATGACGCAAGTTCGTCGGCGGCTTGCGACAGAAGAGCATTGTTGAGCGAGCGGCGCTGCAGCGTGCAGAAGTCGTCGCTGCTGCACTTCGCACCGGAGAGAAGGTCGATCGCTTCCTCGAAGTGCCTCGCGTTGACGGCGATCCCGCCCAGCGCGATTGTCACGTCATTCCAATCGGGAACCGCAGCGTGCGCCGCCGCCAGCTGCGTCTTCGCCTCAGCGTCGCGCCCGATCTGCCACAGCAGCAATCCCGCATTGCCTCGGGCCACCGGCGACGCGAGCTGCAGCATCGCGCGCGCTGCCGCTTCGCGCTTGCCCGTCGAGGCATCGAGGAGAGCAGTGGCGAACGGCGGCATCAGGTTGCGCGCGTTCGGAGCGAGCGCGAGCTCGCTTCGCGCCGCTTCGAGCTCTCCCTGCCGCACGAGGAGTAGCGCGTGCTCGGCGCGCATGGCGTCGGTGGCGCCATGCGCCATCAGGATCTCGAGCGCCGAGCGCTCGACGGCGAGATCGCCGGCGTCGCGTGCGGAGAGGAAGCGCTCGTAGGTCAGATGAATCAGTGCGTCGACGTCGTTCGGCACGTCGCGGGCAATCTCTTCGTAAGTCGTTCTGGCGCCGGCGCGATCGCCGCGGACGATCTGCGCCCGCCCCAACGTGTGCAGCGCGGCGAGACGTGTATCGCGGTCGAAGTGCGTCATCCCCTGATTCAGCAACTGGATCGTCGTCGCCGCATCGCCGCGCTTGAACGCGATCTGCGCGAGGTGGAGATAGGCGAGCGGCAGCGACGGATCGGCCGCTACGGCCTTCCGATACTCCTCGCCGGCGCGATCGAGCTTGCCCGTCGTGAAATCGATGAACGCCAGGTTGTAGAGCGCTGCGGTGTCGTTCGGTTCGAGCCGCAGTGCCTTCTGATACGCGTCCGCGGCCTGTGGATACTGCTTCTGCTGCAGGTAGATGGCGCCGAGGTTGGCGTAGGCGCGTGCGTGGATGGGGTCGACTTTCTCCTTCCGCGCGAACGCCTGGTCGATCGGCTCCAGGGCAACGCGATAGGCCTGCAGCGCCTCGTCGTACTTCCCCGACTCGAACAGCGCGGCGCCGAGGTTGTACCAGGCGCGTGTGGAAGTGCGATCGATCTCCACGGCGCGTCGATACGCGACGATCGCCTCCGTCTTCTTTCCCGACTGAAACAGAAGATTCCCAAGGCTGAACTGCAGCTTGGCATCGTCCGGAGCAAGCTGCACGGCCTGCTGCTGCGCCGCGAGCGCCTCGTCGTTGCGCTGCATCGACCGGAGAATCGTGCTGCGCAGCGCGAAGAGCGAGGCGTCGCGCTTGTTCATCTCCAGCGCGCGATCAATGAATTGAAGCGCGTCGGCGGACTTGCCGAGCTGTTGCGCCGTCGCCGCGGCGTTCGACAGCAGCGTGCGATTGGCGGGTGCATTCTCCACCCCGCGTGCGAACGCGCGATACGCATCGTCGACCTTGTTCTGCTTGAAGTAGATCGCGCCGAGGTTGATGTAGGCCGAGGCGAGCGTGGGAGCGACTTCGATGACCCGCACGTACTTGGCGATCGCCTCGTCGTTTCTGCCGGCATCGCGCGCTCGCTCCGCCTCCTCCATGAGACTCCGCGCCACTTCGGGAACGTCCTCCTGCGCGAGGAGGGGGAGCGACACGAAGAGCGTGAGTGCGATGAGAATTAGCGAACGCATATTTCTGCGGCGCTTTGCGCCGCGTTCTCGGTTGTCAGTTGTCGGTTGT
>JBBRMQ010000301.1:0-3889 GCA_038230775.1 Thermoanaerobaculia bacterium | reverse complement strand
CATCTCTCATGGGTCGACCGCACCGGCGTTGAAGTCCGAACGATCGCCACGGCGTTTTTCAACCCGTTAGGCCGAATTTCTCCCGACGGGAACCGGTACGCGGCGGGCATTGTCGATCCCAAACAGGGATCGAACGACATCTGGATTTACGATCTCGTTCGCGATAGCTCCGAGCGCATCACGTTCAAATTTTTCGATGAGCTGGCTCCGGTGTGGGCGCCGGATGGTCGCACGATTTACTACCGAATCGACAGCGGAGGCCCCCCCGACATCTTCCGTTTGAACCTGGGCGAAGATCGCGGAACCCCGCTGTACGCCGGACCGGGTGTGCAAGAGCCGTACGATGTTTCCCGCGACGGGAAATGGATGTTGTTCGTCGACCAACCGCAGGCTGGGGCCGCGGATATCGATGTGCTTCCCCTGGTGCCGCCCGGTCCGCCGCGCCCCTTCGCGGTGACACCATTCAACGAGCAGGCGCCCCGCTTCTCACCCGATGCTCGCTGGGTTGCGTACCAGTCCAATGCGTCGGGACGTCCCGAGGTCTACGTTCGACCATTCGAAGGCTCGGCTCTCGCGATGCGCATATCAAAGGATGGTGGAACGCGGCCGCGATGGCGCGGCGACGGGAAGGAGCTCTTCTTCGTCGGCCAAGCGGGACGATTGATGAGCGTTGCAATGAATGGCGGCGTCTCGGTCGGATCGCCGCGCATGCTCTTTCAATCGGCGAACCTCATCAATTTTGAGCCGGCCGCGGATGGCCAACGGTTTCTGGTGTTGAACGAGGAACGCACCTCGGATCCGCCGGTTCACATTCTCGTCAACTGGCCCGCGCGTCTGGGTGGCGAGCGGTGATGCATGATCCGTGTGTTAGCCGGTCCTCGGCCGGAGCCCGACAATATCGTCATCACCGACGACCAGGACGTGAAGGTGCTCGACTTCGGGCTGGCTAGTACTTCGAACCTTCGAACCTTCAGCTCCGGAGGTTGACAAGCCCCGGTTCGTTCCCTCGTCTTCGTTGTGAAGAGCGAAGTCCAACAAGGAGTTCAGAAGGTTCGGAATCGACTCCGGCTGATTCCGGCGCGCCCTTCTGGGTCAGTGCGTTTGCGTCACGGCGCGTGAAAGGTCCAGATCGGCGTAATCGAAGCTGAAGTCCGCAAGCGGCGAGACCGGCCGCATGGCCGCCTTTGCGGCGCGCCCATTTGCAACCTCGAACGTCATGTACGCGTGTCACATGTTGCCGTCGATCGATGGGCGAATCGTGCTGCGGGACTGGAAGAACGGGACCCGCGAGTATGAGCGGACGGCGGGCAGCTTCGGGGCGGACGGACGGATCATCGGGCGGGTCTCGATGGAGCCGTACGCGATGGCCAGCCGCGCGCGTCAATCTCGCTCGTGCCGTATCGGTTCACGTTCCCGACCATCGCCAGGCGATCGACCGTTGATCGCGACGTCACGTGAATCGGCGGTTGTCCACGTCCGTCGTAGCTGTACGTTGCGAACGACGGTGTCGGAGTGAGTCGTGGTGGCGCAACCGATCGCTGGCAAACACGCGAGGACGACGTTGCGTCTCGCCTATCTCGCCGTGAAGACGTACTCGTGCTGCGCGTCGCGTGTGATCAGCGTCTTCTTGTCGCCAACAAGTCCAGGGATGAACTTCAGACCCGCCATCCCCGGTGCGATGGTGACGAACGTGACCGAACCGTCCGGTTCGCGGCGGCTGGCAACTTCGCTCTTCCACTCCCCGAAATCGAAGATCGTCTTCCCCTTTTCCCGCGTGACCTGAAGGTCTCCGAGTGCCGCGCTGGAGTAGCTGCGCCCGAGCTTCTCCGCTTCGCTGGCGTCGGCCGGAGCGGTGAGCAACTTCCGCGTCGCTGCGATCTCCTGGAAGAAACGCTTCGAAGCCGCCGCAACATCCGCCTCCGCCTGAGGCTTACCATCGAACATGATCTCCAGGAGCCTGCGGCGGAATGAGCCGCGGAGCAAGGCGCCCTGATCGCTGTTCGTGAGAATGACCGCGCCGACACGTTGGTCGGGGAACCAGAACATGTCGCTGTGATAGCCGACCATGTCGCCGCCGTGATGAACCTGAGTGACGTCCCACGTTTTATCGACCATCAGCCCCATGCCGTAGGTCACGTCCTTGCCGATCGCCACCTGAGGATCGCGACGCGCCATCAGCGTCTGCTTGTCGATGTACCGTTTCCCATTCGGAAGAATGCCGCCGTCGATCTCCATCGCTACGTACTTGAGCAGGTCGCGCACGTTGCTCCAGGCGCCTCCGGCCGGACGGACCGGGATGATCGAGTAGTCGAGATCCAGTACTGCGTACGCCGGCTTCCCATCGAGATCGGGAGAATGGGCGTTCGCAAAGTTTTTGGCCGTGAGGGCGATTTTGAAATTGAAGGTGGTGGCGGTCATGCCGAGGGGTTTGAAGACGCGAGTGCGCATGGCTTCGTCATAGGCCGCACCGAGCTCCATGTCAGGGAACGCCACGTGGCCGCCGACGAATCCACCTGCTGCGGCGAGCGGGTTCGAGTACTGAAAGAGCTCGCCGAATCCGCTGGTCGGCTGCATCGAGCCGAGGTTCGACAATGCGCCGGCGGGCGTCAGGTTTTTGAACTCGAGCAGCCATTCCAAGTCCTGTCGCGGCAAACCAGTGCACGCGCAGATGAGATGTTTGACCTGCACGAGCCTGGTCGTTTCCGCGCTGCCGAGCTTGAAGGAAGGAAGCAGACTGACAACGGGCGTGTCCCACCTCAGCTTTCCCTCTTCGACGAGCTTGGCGAGCATGAGCGTCGTGAGCGCCTTCGTGTTCGACGCGATCATGTAGAGCGTGTCGGCGTCGGGTTTCCGGTCGCCGGCAATGTCCCTGGTGCCGAAACCGCCCGCGAAGACCGTCTTGCCGTCCTCGATCACGCCAATGGAGACGCCTGGGATGCCGAATTTCTTGCGGCTCTCTTCGATGAAGCGAGTCAGCTCGGCAATGCGCTTTTCATCGAGCGGATGAGCCTTCTTCCCCGCGAACGATTCGCGTTCGTAGCCCTTCGGCAGCAGACGGCCGAAGACCAGTGACAGCTGCGCGCCGCGCTTATCGGCGACCGCCCGATCGATGTCGATGATCGCTACCGTCCAGATGTCGTTCGCCTTGCGAGCGACTGCCTGGATGACGCGCTTCTCGTTGGGCGAGGTCTCGTAATCGTAGACCCGCACGTTTGTCCAGCCGTCGCGGTCCGGGCCTTCGGCCTTGTTGAAGAGAGGCCACTTCGGATCAAGGCCGTACTGCTTCCATGCTGCAGCAACGGCGTCGTCGGCATCATTGGCGTTGATGTCGATGAGCGCGATTCGAGAGCCGCTCTCCGGCGCCTCCAGGATCGTGGACTGGTCGCGGACCGAGACCTTCCAGCCGGCGGGCGCGATGAACTTGTTGCCGTGGACGGTCGTCTGCTGCGTATCGGCCGACAGCACCTCGGCGGGCGCCGGCTGCGCCAGAACAGGAGCGACTGCGAACACGACGACGGCGAGGAGCTGCGCGAGCTTGTGCATCGCGCGACTGTACAGGAAATTCATCGGTGATGTCGGACGCGAACTTCTCATCGGTCAGTGTGTTTGCGTCACAACGGGTGACAAGTTCAGATCGGCGTAATCGAAGCTGAAGTCCGCAAGCGGCGAGACCGGCCGCATGGCCGCCTTTGCGGCGCGCCCATTGGCAACCTCGAACGTCATGTACGCGTCCTCGATGCCACGGTCTGTAAACCGCGTGCGGAAGGTATCGTTGGCGACATGCTCCAGCGCCCCCTCCATGCCCGGTGTGCGATCGAATGTGATCCACAACCGGCCATGGCCGCGATCGGTCACCGTAACCGTGCCGTACCAGGGATCGCTGTAGGTT
>JBBRMQ010000300.1:0-3912 GCA_038230775.1 Thermoanaerobaculia bacterium | reverse complement strand
GACGTACGCGGACTACATCAACTTCGTCAAGACGCACAGCCGCGACAGCAACGGTGCCTCGCTCGTTGCGCATCACCAGGCGCACAGCGGATCGGCGTTCCTTCCGTGGCATCGCGCCTTTATTCTGCACATCGAGCGGCTGCTGCAGTCCGCGGACCCGAGCGTCGCGCTGCCGTACTGGAAATTCGACGACAACGCTCCCAACATCTTCACCCAGGACTTCATGGGCATGAACAGCAACGGCAACTACGCTACGCTCGGCGGTCTCAATCCAATCGTGTCGTGGTCGTTGCCGGGCGAGCCGGTTGCGGCGGGAATTCAGCGCAAGACTCCCTACGGCGACAACGGCCACCCGACCGTCGCCAACGAGACCGCGACGCTCGCGCTGGGCAGCATGACCGGATCCATGTTCGCGAGCTTCAAGACAATGGAAGTCTCCGCACACAATCCAGCGCACAGCACGTCGGGTTTCACCGACTTCCAGGGCAACCCGCTCCTCGGCGCCTCGTGGATCGGCGGATCCCCCGCGATCGCCACGCGCGACCCGCTGTTCTTCTTCCTGCACTGCAACGTCGACCGCCTCTGGGCCAAGTGGCAATGGCTGCGCGTCCGCAATGCGCCGGCCGATGTGGCCTCGTACGACCTGCAGGGAAGCTTCACCACACCGGCGATGGGCGTCGCCGCTCCCGCATTCACGCAAAACATGAACGGCCAGATCACAGCCAACCGCACCCTCGGCCAGTACGCCGATGATTCGATGTGGCCCTGGGACAACGTCACCGGAGGCGTGGAACCCGCGGCGCGTCCGGACATCGCCGTCCTCACGCCGTTCCCTGTCACGCTCGGCGGTGTGCTGCCGTTCGCGAAGCCACAGGTCAAATTGCTCCTCGACTATCTCGCCAAAACCGCAACCGGTCCGTCGAACGGCCTCAATTACGGCTACGACGATTTCAATCCCTATCCATGAGTGGCGCGCCATCGATCCAGTTGAAAGGACAAGTCATGAAAAAGACGATACTGCTGCTCATCGCGCTCGTTCCCGTGGTCCTGTTCGCACAGGCACCCGATCGGGACACGCTCGCCCGCCAAATCGATGACTACGTTCGCACGGTGAACCAGGCCGCCGCCACCTTCCTCAACAAGAGCCTGCCGCCGGCGGAGCGCATCAAGGCGATCCAGCCCTATTCGAATCTCTACGACCAGAAGCAGGTCGAACAATTCAAGAATGTCTTTCTCGACACCGAAGAGACGCCGGACGTGCGCGCGACGGCGCTCGACAAGATCGTCGAATACGTGACGGGCGACGAGCGTGTGTCTCGCACCGAGCTCGACCTGTTTGCCAACCCGCGTGCCCCGCGCGTCCTGCGGCTCGAAGCGCTGAAAGTCGAAGCGAACCTCACGTTCATGCACATGAACGCCCCTCCGGTCTATCAGAAACTGCTCGACGATCCCGACATCGACATCCGGGCGTTCGCTTTCACGAAGCTGATCGTTCACGGCGACGCGCGGGCGCAGCAGAGACTCATCGACGGTCTGTTGAATCCGGACGCGGCGCCGCTGGCCGCTCCGTTGTCCATCGGCATTCTCTCGATGGCGCCGAAGAAGGAGTTCTATCCCGCCGTCTACAAAGTCTTCCTGACGACGAAGGATCCAGCGACGCGGCTGGAAGCGATTCGCGCCCTGGCCTTCTTTCCCGAGGCGAGGAAGGATCTGATTGCGATCAGCAGGGACGCGAACGAGAAGGAAGACTTCCGCGAGGCTGCGTTAGGCGCGCTGTACGCCGGCGATCGCGAGCACATCGTCGACTACGTGACGCCGCTCCTCGGCAACGAGAGCTCACCGTCGCGGCTGCAGGCGATGGGAATCCAGATGACGATCGACATCCGGCAGGCGATGCCCTCCCGGCTCAAGCGGAAGACGGCGGACGACTATGACCGCCTGATCCAGAGGTTGTCACGCGAATCGAAGGATGACGTTGTCCGCCAGGTCGCGTCGCGATACATCGACGCGGTGAGGCCGAGGTATTAGTGATGCGTCCCGCTGGGTGGTTGGTCCTCCTCTTTCTGGCCGGGCATGCGTTCGCGGCCGAACTCCCTGTCGAGCGCAGGATTCCCGGCGCGAGCGCATCGACATCGCTCGACGATCTCACGAACATCGTTCGCGCAGCGACGGCGTGCTGCAGCCAATCCACCGCGGTTGCCGGAGCGCTGACGCGATGGATGCGGGAGAACCACCCGATCTACGCCGGCCGGCTGCCGTCCGAAGCAAGCCAGTTCCGCGGGTTTCTGCTGGCGTCGCTGGCGGCCTTTCCACCCAGCGACGAGCTGTATGGCTACGTGAAAAGCGAGCTCCAATTCGGCGGTCATCCGTTCGTCATCGCGGCGGCTGCGGTCGCTGCGCGCGGATTCGCAGAAAAATCCGACGACCTCCTCCCGCTGCTCGAACGCTACCTCGGCAGCGCCTATGAAGACGAGTGGGTCGACATCACGACGCCGCGGTTGAGCTATCCGATTGCGAAACCGACTCGCGCGCGGCGAGAGATCATTCGAACGCTCGTCGCGTTCGGATCGAAAGCACACCGCTCGCTGACGCTGCTGGAGGCGATCGCGAAGTGTCCGGACTGCGGTACGTACGCCGCGGATGACCAGATGCCTCGGCAGGCGACCGCCGCTGCTGCGCTGATTCGCGAAATCGCGCCTCCACATTGTCATCATGAGGATGTTGCGAAGGTGGCCGTGTCCCACGAGCGCAGAAGAATCTCCGCGGCCTCCTTGCGACTGCTCGATCAGGATGGGGAGTCGCTGCGGTTCGGCGATCTGCGAGGGCGGCCGTTCGTCCTCACCTTTTTCTATACGCAATGCACGAATGAGTCGAAGTGCGTCATGACCGTGCGTCGATTGCGCGATCTTGCCGCCGAGTGTGCAAAGGACAATCTGGCGGATCGCGTCGGCATCTATGGCATGACGTACGACCCGCAATTCGATGCGCCGTCCGTGCTGAGGAAGTACGGCGCGATGCACGGCATGAAGTTCAGCCGCACCGTCCGTCTTCTGAAGAGCGCGGACCCATCGGACGACGCACTCCGCAAGCAGCTCGACCTGCGCGTGAATTACGGCGCGGGCACGGTGAGCCAGCACGGAATCCAACTGTTCGTCTTCGACAAGGACGCCCGCCTCGCCGCGACCTACGACAACGAGCTCTGGTCGCCGGCCGAGGTCAAGACCGAGCTGACAAGACTGCTGCGGGAGTAACGCCGGCGCGCCATCCAGAATCCGGTCGACGAGCTGGAGCTGATTCCACGTGCGTTGAATGGGCGCGCTTGGCCCGAACCACTCGTGATAGCAATCAGAAGGCGTCGTCAACGAAGGCAAGAACATCGAATCGCGAGAAAAGCGGTTCACTGCAACAGTCCCGCGACTGAATCGAGGAGTGTTCGCCGTGTAAGATTTGCTCTTCGATGTCCGAATCGCTCTCCCGACTCGCGGACGTCTGCCGTGAGCACCTGCTTCGCGAGAAGGTCGTCGTTGCGCCCTCGCTCGCGATCGGGCACCAGATCGCGGATGCGATCGCGCACTCCGGCACGCCCTGGGTCAACGTGCGGATGGAGACCATTCGTACGCTTGCGGATGCGGTTGCCGGATTTGCGCTTGCCAGCCAGGGCGTGACCGTTCTCTCGCGGGCGCAGGCGCTCGCCATCATCGAGCGCGTCTGCGATCGCGTCCTCGGATCTTCTTCCTATTTTTCGGCGCTCGCCGATCGGCCGGGGCTGCATCGCGCGATTCAGCGCTCGATCGATGACGTGCGGCATGCCGGCGTTTCGCCGGCGTCCATGCGCGGGGCGGAGTTCGAGGATCGGCGCAAGGCTGCGGATCTTGCGCGGATTCTCGAGGCGTATGAGGAGGAGTTGATTCT
>JBBRMQ010000299.1:0-3917 GCA_038230775.1 Thermoanaerobaculia bacterium | reverse complement strand
GCGGCGGCCGCGACGCGCTACATCGTCTCCAGCTTCTTCTTCAACGACGCGATCGTCCGCTCGCTCCGCTGCTCCACGGGCAGCGACTGGGCAAACGCGATCGCATCATTCATGATCTGCTTCGCCGTCGCGATATCGCCTTTTGCGATGTAGGTGTCGGCGCGGCCGCGCAGGATGCCGATCTTGCGCGGGCCGTACGCGAGCTTGAGCGCGCGATCGCTTGCAGCAATCGCTTCGTCGTATTTGCCCATCGCTCGATACGCGGCTACCAGTCGCGCGGGCGGGTTGTAGTCGTCGGGCAGATCCTTCTCGGATTGCTCGAGCATCGGGATCGCTTTTTCCGGCTGCTTGAGCGCGAGGTATTCGGTCAGGCGATGCGAGTCAAATACGGCGCGTTGCTCGGGCGTCTTCGCTTTCTTCGCTTCCGCTTCCAGGAACGCGGCGCGCGCCTCGTGCAGCTTGTGCGCGCCTTCTTCGTCCTTGACCGCGTTGCGTGCGCCGATGAGCGTCTCGTACAGCCCGGATCGATCGTCGGCCGAGAGCGGGATCTTCGGATTGTCGAGGGTCTCGCGCGTGTACTTCTCGAGCGTCTCGAACGTCGCGCCCTTCTCCGGCAGCTCGCTGGCGCAGGAGAGGCCGTTGCTCGCGACGTTGAAGCTCGCGTACGTGCCGCGCAGACGCGGATAGAGGTCGAGGGCGCGCTGGGCGCAGGCGGCGTTGTCGTGGGCCTGCGTCAGCATGAAGGTGAGCGATTCGGCGGCGCGTCCGAGGCGCGACCAGTCCTTCGGGGCGGCGGCGATGGCTTCGTCGTACGCCTTCGCGGCCTCGGCGTATTTCTCCTCGCCGGCCAGGAGATCGGCGCGGGCGATCGCTTCATCCGCCTTGGTCTTCGGACCTCTGGCGATCTTCTCGCCGTCGCTCAGAAGCTTGCGCAACTGCTGGACGGTGGCGCCGCCGGCGTAGCGCAGGGCGACCGATTCCTTCTTGGGATCGACGAGGAGGAGCGTCGGCCACACACTGATCGGGAACTTGTGGAGGAACGCGGTATTGGTGGCGTTCTCAGTGTCGACCGCGAGCCAGACAAACTGTCCGGCGTACCGCTGGAGCGACGCATCCGTGAACACGAATGCGCGCATCGAGCGGCACGTGTGTCACCACGGTGCCCACGCGTCGACGAAGAGCGGCAGGTTCTTCGCTTTGGCGCGGGCGATTGCTTTGTTGTAGTCGTTCTCGATGAAGGGCAGCACCTCTTTCGCATGAGCGAGAAGGGGCGCCGCCAGGAGGGCGAGGGCGATGAGCGTTCGGCGCATATCGGCTGATCGTAGCAAAATCTGGAGCTGTGCTGGATCTGCGAACTTCACTGTTGTTTCAGGCTCGCCACCACCCGGTCCCGGTACTCCTTCGCTTTCGCCAGCGTCGCGGGCACATCCACCGTGCGCACCTTGCGCGCGCGCATGAGGATCTTGCCGTCGCAGATCGTGTCGGTCACCGCGCTGCCCGACGCCGCGTAGACGATCGCGGACTCCACCGAGTACACCGGCTGCGACTTCGGCTGGCTGAGGTCGATCACGATCACGTCCGCGTGCTTGCCTTCTTCCAGCGTTCCGATCTTGTCGTCCAGGCCTAACACGCGTGCGCTGCCGATCGTGGCCATTTCCAGCACGTCGCGTGCGGACAGCGCTTTCGGATCGCCGCGCATCACCTTCTGCAATCGAGCGGCGCTGGCGGCTTCCTCCACCATGTCGAGATTGTTGTTCGAGCCCGCCGGACCGTCGGTGCCGAGGCCGACGTTGACGCCGGCTTTGCGCAGGTCGATGACAGGCGCCACGCCGCTGCCGAGCATCATGTTGCTCTCCGGGCAATGCGCCACGCCCACGTTCTTCTCCGCGAACACCCGAATCTCCTCGGGGCTCAGCCACACGCCGTGCGCGGCGATGACGTCGTGGCCGAGGAAGTCGATGGAGTTGAGGTAGAGGCCGGGGAGCATGCCGTTCTGTTTCTCGGCCACCTGCTGCAGCTCGTTCTTCGTTTCGGAGACGTGGATGAGGATCGGCGCGTGCAACTCGTCCGCGACGCGGCGGACTTCCTGGAGATGTTCGCGCGAGACGGTGAAGGGTGCGTGCGGCGCGAGCGCGGGCGTAATGAGCGCGTCGCCTTTCCAATCGTTAATGTACTTGCGCGTGTAGGCGATGGCTGCGTCCCAGGTCTTGTTGTCGGGCGCGGGGAAGTCGATGAGGGTTTCGCCAAGGACGCCGCGGAGGCCGGCGCGTTTGGTTTCGCGCGCAACGTCGCTCTCGAAGTAGTACATGTCGGCGAAGGTCGTGGTGCCGGACTCGATCATTTCGATCGCGGCCAGGCGCGTGCCCCACTTCACGAAATCCGCGGTCACGTTCTTCGCCTCGGCCGGGAAGATGAAGTGCGTCAGCCAGTCCATGAGGTCGCGGTCGTCGGCGATGCCGCGGAAGAGCGTCATCGGAACATGCGTGTGCGAGTTGACGAAGCCGGGGAGGATCGCACCGCCTTTGGCGTTAATGGTCTCGCGCCCGGCGAATCGTTTGGCGATGTCGGAGGCTTTGCCGACGGCGACGATCTTGTGTTGATCGATGGCGATCGCACCGTCGTCGATGTCCGGCCCGGCCATGGTGAGGACGGTGCCGCCGGTGACGACGATGTCGACGGGTGTGGCGCCAGCCCTCTGGCTGGCCGGCTTGCCCCACCCATTCAACGCCAGCAAGAAGAGGAGAACTGCCAGTAGTTTTCTCATTCGACGCTGAACTCAAACGGATGGGGGAACAGCACCGACAGCTTGTAGTCGGTGCGCTTGCCGGTGAGGTTGGCGAGGGTGATGTCGATATCGCCGCAGTACTCCCACATGAGCTGGCGGCACGGTCCGCAGGGCGTGCCCGGCTCATCCGACTGCGTGACGACGGCGATGGCGGTGAACTGGCGTTCGCCCGCGGCAAGTGCGGAGAGCAGCGCGACGCGCTCGGCGCAGACCGTGAGTCCGTAGGTGCAGTTCTCGACGTTGCAGCCGTGGAACACCTTGCCCGCTTTGGTGCGGAGGGCAGCGCCGACTTTGAATTTCGAGAACGGCGCCACGGCGTTGTCGCGCGCCTTCGTGGCTTCGGCAATGAGGTCGGTCATGGGATCGGGGAGGTTATCGCAAGGGAGCGCGCGAGGGTAGGCTTCAGTGGCTCATTGCCTGTGGTCCAGGCTGCATGTGGCCGCGCGGACCACGATTTGCGGCTGACAGTGGTGGTGGTTACCTGCGCGTTGACGGATCTATGGCACATCGATACTCTGATCCCTTCGAGACACAATCAAGGAGAATCGATGCGCCGAGTCGCCCGATCGTTTGCGTTCGTTTGCATTTTTTTGCTGGCGGCGCTCGATGCTCGTGCCGTGAGCCTGATCGGGGCCGGCGATTCGGGCTCCTGCAATCTGGCACCTCCCACGATCAGCAACTCGCCGGGCGATCTCTGTCCGAACGGGACGAGCGGCAACGCGCAGGTCGATAACTCAACCAGCTATGCGGATTTCGCCTGGTCCATCACGAACGGTGTTTTGACCTCCACGCCTGCGTTCCCGGCGGTCTCGTATCGTGCAACGGGTTCCGATCCCGTGATCGTGTCGGTTACGGTGACGGACTTCGGCGGATGCACGTCGACGAACAGCGTGACGATCCCGATCCGCACGCTCGCTCCGCCCGCGTTGCAGGCGTACCCGGCGGCGCTCTGTCCGAACGGATCCCCGGGCAGCGCCTATGTGCAGGACACGATCAGCATTGCCATGTACAACTGGTCGATCGAGAACGGGATCTTCACGAGGCCGCCGAACACGGCTGATCCGTCGGTCTCCTTTCAGGCGACGACGTCGAACCCGGTGCGTGTGACGGTCACGGTGACGGACTTCGGCGG
>JBBRMQ010000298.1:0-4000 GCA_038230775.1 Thermoanaerobaculia bacterium | reverse complement strand
CGTAGACGGAATCTCGAAGGCGTTCGCCGCAACGGGGCTGCGGGTGGGCTGGACCGCCGCGCCTCCCTACATCGCCGGCCGCATGCGCGACATCCTGGGCCACGTCGGCGCATGGGCCCCGCGCCCCGAACAGATCGCGGTCGCGCGGTTCCTCGACATGCCGCAGGAGATCGAGTCCTTTCACCAATACATGATCCGCGAGCTGCGGCTGCGACTCGATCTGCTGTACGACGGATTCGAATCGATGCGCAACGCAGGCCTGCCGGTTCGAGCGATCGTTCCGCAGGGCGCGATTTACCTGTCAGTCCAATTCGATCTCGTCGGCCGGAACGGGATTCGATCGAATGAAGACATCCGCCGCCTGCTTCTCGAGAAAGCCGGCTTTGCGGTGGTGCCTTTTCAGGCCTTCGGACATAAGAAAGAAGATGGATGGTTCCGTCTGAGTGTGGGCGCAGTCTCTCCTGCCGAAATCGGGGCCGGGTTGCAGCGTGTGCGCGACGCGCTTTCATCGCTCTAGTTCTCGTCGCCATCGCTGCGCGCTCGGAGACGGTCGCCGTGCAGGAGTGGAAGGCGGCATTCGCGACCGCGCGATCGCAGCGGCGGCTCGTGTTCGTCGATTACTTCGCGACTTGGTGCGGCCCGTGTAAATTCATGGACGAGCGGGTGTTCACTCGCGACGACGTCAAGGAACAGCTCGCGAACTATGTGACGCTGCGCGTTGACGTCGACAAGTCGGCGATCGCGCGCTCTCAGAACATCCGCGTGATGCCGAGCTACGTCATTTACGATCCCGGCGAACGTCAGTTGATCCGCATCTCGGGCGCACAGAAGGCTGAAGTGTTTCGCGACGCCCTCGGGCGGGCCCACTCCGCAGATGCCGCGTTTCTCCGCGCGTTCGATCTCTATGACAGCGGGAAGCGCCTCGACGCAGCATTTGCGACGGCGGTTGCGTTCATGCGATTGCGACTGACCCATGATGCGCGAAGCGCGCTGGCCGACGCACGCAAGGAAGCACAGAAGGGGGGCAACACCTCCGCCGCTCAGATCGCCACGATCGAGGAGGCGATGACTTTCGCCTTCGACGGGAACACGAAGAAAGCGATCAAGTTGCTGGAACAGACGATGCGCGCACCGATGGACGCCGAAACCGGAGCGGTGGCCTGGCTCGCGCTCGGCGATGTTCAGCGCATGGCCAAAAACATCTCCGCCGCGCGCGATGCGTACGCGCACGTCCAGACGATTGCGTCGCCCGGCTCACGCGCCTACCAGCAAGCGGCCGAGGCGCTCACGAAACTTCCGTGAGGCGGGCGTGGCCAGCCACACGGCCAGCGTCATCGGGAGGAATGAAAACACGAACAGCAACTCCGCCATCCCGCGAATGGTGGCGTTGATGCCGAGGTAGATCTTGAGGTTGAGGGCAACGACCTCGAGGTCGTTCATCAATGCGCCGCCCTTCCCCTGCTGATACCACGCGAGAAAATCCTCATCGCGCATGAGGCGCAGCGCGAAAATCCAGCTGTCGAACTGCACGAAGAACGCGATGAGCGCACCGAGCGGCCGCTCAACCTCCGGTATTCGCCAGCCGACGTTGGCGATCGTCATGTACATGAACGTGGCCGCCAGCAGCAGTTCGAAGACGACGCCGGCCGATGCCATCACCGTCTCACGCCGCCATTCCTTTGTGACGACAATCAGCCAGATGAGAAAAACGGCGGCGATCACCGAGACCGCAAGCGTGTTCTGTCTCAACCGCCACGCGAGATAGCCCATCCCCGCGGCCACTGCGATGGCGATCGAGGGATGGAACTCCCCGTAGTGCGTGATGCCGCCGCCGAACATCAGGTCAAAGGCGGGAATCGACGGATGGCCTAACAGCCACGCGACGACCGCATGCCCGAGCTCGTGAAAAAGGGTCTTGAGCGCTTCGAACGGCGCGCTCGTGAGCCATGTCGAGTGCGCGACCAGCGCGCCGATGAATCCGAACGCGAGGATTTTCCACTCCCGCCCGCCCACCCGGCGGGTCGCAGGTCGGAGGTCGCTGGTCGGTGTCGAGATTGTCGGTTTTCCGAACCCCAACTCGCGACCTGCGACCCGCGAAAAGATGATTCCGCAGCGATCGCATTCGATTGCACTGCCGTCATTCTCCGCGCCGCAATGCGGGCAATTCACTACGTCAGTCTAGAGCGATCTCGGCGACGGTCAACGATGACTCGGTGCCTCTGTGTGTGGACCGGCTTTTAGCCGGTCATGGCCGGCTGAAGCCGGCCCACACACAGAAGCCGCTGCTTACACGAAGATGCGCATTTCCTTGAGCTCGCGGAGGCGGTCCCGGATATTGGCGGCGCGCTCAAAGTCGAGATTCTTCGCCGCGTCCTTCATTTCCTTCGTCAGTCTGCTGATGGCCTTGTCGAGATCTTCGTCGGGGCCAATGTCCGCGGGGCGTTTCACGGTGGCGCCGACGTCGTAGTAATCGAGGTTGGCCATCTTCACCAGGTCGCTGTCGATGGCCTTGATGATCGACGCCGGCTCGATGCCGTGGTCCTCGTTGTACTTCTGCTGAATGGCGCGGCGGCGACTGGTCTCGTCGATCGCGTACTGCAGCGAGTCGGTCATCTTGTCGGCGTACAGGATCGCGACTCCGTTGAGGTTGCGCGCCGCGCGGCCGATGGTCTGGATGAGCGAGGTGCCTGAGCGCAGGAATCCTTCCTTGTCCGCATCGAGGATGGCGACGGCGGACACTTCGGGCAGATCGAGACCTTCACGAAGCAGGTTGATGCCGACCAGCACATCGAACACGCCGGTGCGGAAGTCGCGAATGATCGAGATGCGCTCGAGCGTGTCGATGTCGGAGTGCAGATAGTTGACCTTGATCCCCAGCTCCAGGAGGTAGCGCGTCAGATCCTCGGCCATGCGCTTGGTGAGCGTGGTGACCATCACGCGCTCGCCTTTGACGGCGCGTTCCTTGATGACGCCGATGAGATCGTCCACCTGTCCCTTGACCGGACGGATCTCGATCGGCGGATCGAGGAGTCCCGTCGGGCGAATGACCTGCTCGACGTAGACGCCGCCGGTCTTCTGCAGCTCGAAAGGTCCCGGCGTGGCCGAGACGTAGATGATCTGTCCCAGCTTTCCCTGGAACTCGTCGAACGATAGCGGGCGGTTGTCGATCGCACTCGGCAACCGGAAGCCGTATTCGACGAGCGTCTCCTTGCGCGAACGATCGCCGCCCCACATGCCGCGAACCTGCGGGATGGTCTGATGCGATTCGTCGACGACGAGCAGGAAGTCTTTCGGGAAGTAATCGATGAGCGTCGGCGGCGGTTGTCCCGGCAGACGCCCGGAGAGATGGCGGCTGTAGTTCTCGATGCCGTTGCAGTAGCCGAGCTCCGCAATCATCTCGAGATCGAACAGTGTGCGCTGCGACAACCGCTGCGCTTCGAGCAGCCGATCGTTCGCGCGCAGCTCGACGACGCGCTGGTCGAGCTCCTTGCGGATGTTTTCCATCGCCTCCATCAGGCGCTGGCGCGGCGTGACGTAGTGGGTTCTTGGATAGATGGCCAGCCGGTCGTATTCGCGGCCGGCGCGTCCGGTGACCGGATCGATGCGCGTCATCTTGTCGATCTCGTCGCCGAAGAACTCGATGCGCACCGCATCGTCCTCGTACGCCGGCCAGAGCTCCAGGACGTCGCCGCGAACGCGGAACGTGCCGCGCGACAGATCGTACGGCGTGCGCTCGTACTGCATCTCCGTCAGCTTGCGCAGGTACAGCGTCATCGGCATTTCCTGCCCGCGCTCGAAGAACAGCAGCATGCCGTAGTAGAGATCGGGATCGCCGATGCCGTAGATGCAGGAGACCGAGGAGACGATGATGGCGTCGCGCCGCTCGAAGAGGGTTCGGGTGGCGGAGAGACGGAGCTTGTCGAGCTCCTCGTTGATAGTCGCCTCCTTCTCGATGAAGAGGTCGCCGGCGGGGATGTAGGCCTCAGGCTGATAGTAGTCG
>JBBRMQ010000297.1:0-4020 GCA_038230775.1 Thermoanaerobaculia bacterium | reverse complement strand
TGGACGTCATCCGTCTGAAGAAGGAGATCGACGTTCCCGGCGAGATCCGGAAGCGGTTCGACCGCGGACAGAAGCTCTTCGTGGCCGCGGGTGGTGACGGCACGATCAACGGCGTCCTGCAGGCCGTGGCGAACACCGAGGCGGTGTTAGGTGTGGTGCCGATCGGGACGTTCAATCACTTCGCACGCGACCTCAACCTCCCGCTTGAATGGAAGGAATCGCTGGAGATCGTTTTGAACGGCACCACGCGGCAGGTGGACACCGCGCGGGTGAACGATCGCGTCTTCGTGAACAACCTCTCGCTCGGCCTCTATCCGGAACTGGTCGCGCGTCGTGAAGAGCACGGTCGAGACTATCCGCGCTGGAAGGCGCGCTTTTACGCGGCCTTCTCCACGCTGCAGAAATATCCGAGCGTCGCGATCAACGTCGTCACCGAACAACGCCAGGAGGCGCTGCGCACGCACGTGTTCATGGTGTCGAACAACTCGTACGACCTGTCGCGACTGGGCATCGAAGCGCCGCGAGAGGCCCTGGACGAAGGCCGGTTGTCCGTCTACTGGCTGCCGAACATCCCGCGCGCCGCTCTCGTGAGCTTTGCGGCGCACTATCTCGCCGGACGCGTGAAGACTGCACCGGGCTTCCGATCCTTCCGTACGAAGCACATGAAGGTTCAATCGGCCAGGAAGGCGCTGAAGGTCGGAATCGACGGCGAGCTGTTCACGCTGGCGCCCCCGCTCACCATCACCATTCAGCCGAAATCGCTGCTGGTGAGGGTCGCTCGCGAGTAGCGTTTATAATCCGCCTCTTTTATGTCGACCT
Source organism: Thermoanaerobaculia bacterium (assembly GCA_038230775.1). Taxonomy (GTDB): domain Bacteria; phylum Acidobacteriota; class Thermoanaerobaculia; order Gp7-AA8; family Gp7-AA8; genus JBBRMQ01. Next base: position 3,201 of record JBBRMQ010000297.1, on the reverse strand, counting down.
TACGAATCAAGGAACTCCCCGGCCAGATCGGGCAGAAAGTCATCGTTCAGGGGTGGCTGTACAACAAACGGACGTCGGGAAAGCTGCAGTTTCCGATCGTCCGCGACGGCAGCGGCTATCTGCAGTGCGTCGTCTTCAAGAAGGAAGTCACCGAAGAGACGTGGGCCGCGGTTGAAAGCGTTTCGCAGGAATCGAGCGTGCGCGTCACCGGCACCGTGCGTGCCGAACCGCGCGCGCCGGGCGGCGTCGAGCTTGGTGTGGAGTCATTCGAAATTCTCCAGGCCGCCGTCGATTATCCGATCACGCCGAAGGAGCACGGCACCGCGTATCTCATGGATCTCCGCCATCTCTGGCTGCGATCCTCGAAGCAATACGCCGTGCTGCGCGTGCGCAACGAGATCGAGAAGGCCTGTCGCGACTTCTTCTACGATCGCGACTTCGTCCTGATCGACTCGCCGATCCTCACCGCGAACGCGGCTGAGGGGACGTCGACGCTCTTCGAGACGGATTACTTCGGCGAGAAGGCGTACCTCTCGCAGTCGGGACAGCTTTACCTCGAGCCGGCGGCTGCCGCCTTCGGTCGCGTCTACTGTTTCGGGCCGACGTTCCGCGCCGAGAAGTCGAAGACCCGCCGGCACCTCATGGAATTCTGGATGATCGAGCCGGAGGTCGCCTTTCTCGAGTTCGAGGGGCTGCAGGAGCTGGCCGAAGAGTTCATCGAATACATCGTCGGCCGCGCCGTCGAGCGGTGTCAGGAAGAATTGAAAACGCTCGAGCGCGACGTGTCGAAGCTGGAGAACGTCAAGCGCCCGTTTCCACGCATCACCTATCGCGACGCGATCGAGCTTCTGGCCGGCAAGGGCATGGATGTGAAGTTCGGCGACGACTTCGGCGGCGACGAAGAGACCGTGATCGCGAACTCGTTCGACCGGCCGGTGATGATCTCCCGCTACCCGACGCACATCAAGGCGTTCTACATGCAGCCCGATCCGAACGACCCCAGCGTCGTGTTAGGCCTGGACATGATCGCGCCTGAGGGCTACGGAGAGATCATCGGCGGATCGCAGCGCATTCATGACCACGACCTGCTTCTGCAACGCATCAAGGAGCACAACCTCCCCGTCGAGAAGTTCCAGTGGTATCTCGACGTGCGCAAGTACGGCACGTTCCCGCACTCCGGCTTCGGCATGGGCATCGAGCGCGTCGTCGGCTGGGTCTCCGGCGTTCCGCATCTCCGCGAGACGATCCCGTACCCGCGGATGCTGAATAGGATCTATCCGTAGAGATGCTTCTGTGTGAGGACCGGCTTCAGCCGGTCACGGCCTGACCGGCTGAAGCCGGTCCTCACACCGAAACACTTCAAGACTCCCATGACGACCCTCCGCATCATTCCCCTCGGCGGCCTTGGCGAAATCGGCATGAACCTCATGCTGTATGAGCTCGACGACGCCATGATCGCCGTCGACTGCGGAATGATGTTCCCCGACGCCGCCACGCTCGGCGTCGACGTCATCGTGCCCGACATGACGTACATCTTCGAGAACGCCGCAAAGCTCAAAGCGGTGTTCCTGACGCACGGCCACGAGGATCACATCGGCGCGATTCCGTTCCTCATCGAGCAGGTGAGGGTGCCGGTGTACGGAATGCCGCTCACGCTCGGATTCGTCCGCGACAAGTTCGAGGAGTTCGGCATCGCGGACGCCGAGTTGCGCGCGATGATGCCGCGCGACGTGGTCGAAGCCGGACCGTTTCGCGTGGAGGCCATCCGCGTTACGCACTCCATCGTTGACGCCCTCGGCCTCGCGATCCGCACGCCACTGGGTACGATCATTCACACCGGCGACTTCAAGATCGACCACACGCCGATCGACGGCAAGTCCACCGACCTCTCCCGCTTCGCGCAGCACGGCGAAGAAGGCGTCCTCCTTCTGGCGAGCGACTCCACGAATGCGCTGGTGCCAGGGCATTGCCCGTCGGAGCGGAAGGTCGGCGCTGGCCTGGAGCGCGTCTTCGCGCAGACGAGCGGGCGCATCATCGTCACGACGTTCGCGTCGCACATTCACCGCATCCAGCAGGTGATCGATCTCGCGAGCCGGTACAAGCGCAAAGTTGCGCTGCTCGGCCGTTCTCTGGTCGACAACGTCGACACCGCCGAACGCCTCGGCTACATCCGCATCCCGCGTGAAGTACGCGCCAGCGAGGCGGAAGGCGATCGGATCGTGGTGATGACCACGGGCACGCAGGGCGAGCCGTCGTCGGCGCTGTCGCGGATGGCGATCGGCGAGCACAAGCAGGTCGAGATCGTGAAGGGCGACACGGTCGTGATCTCGGCCCGGACGATTCCCGGCAACGAGCGCGCGGTGGCGCACGTGATCGACAATCTCTACCGGCGCGGGGCGGAAGTCCTGACGTGGGAGAACGCCGAGATCCACGTCTCGGGTCACGCGTGCGAGGAAGAGCTCAAGCTGATGCTCAACATGACGCGGCCGAAGTTCTTCATCCCGATTCACGGGACGCTGCGGCACATGATCCACCACGCGCGGCTGGCGCAGAACGTCGGCATCGCGCACGGTGTGGTGATGACGAACGGGCAGGTGGCGGAGATCATCGGTGATGAGATTCGAGTGCTGCCCGATCGCGTTCGCTATGGCAAAGTCTTCATCGATGCCGAGGCGGAGGAGGTGCCGCATGTGGTGGTGCGGGACCGGCAGCACCTCGCCGAAGACGGGTTCGTCATCGTCGTCGTGGCGGTCGATACCAACGGCCGCCTGATCCGCGATCCGGAGATCATCACCCGCGGTCTGGTGCAGGTCGATGCGAGCCAGGAAATGCTCGACGATGTGCGCGCCAAGCTCGTTGGCATGTTTAACGAAACACCCGTCGAGCAGTTGCGCGATTCCGATCAGTTGCAGGAACAGATGCGCGCCCTGCTGAAGCGCTACTTCCGGAAGAGCATGGGCCGCAGGCCGATGATTCTGCCGGTGGTATGGGAGATGTGAATTACGAGGACTGAGGACTGGGGACTGAGGACTGAGGACTGAGGACTGGGGACTGAGGACTGGGGACTGAGGACTGAGTCCCACCCAGCCGGGCGGTGGCTCAGTCCTCAGTCCTCAGTCCTCAGTCCTCAGTCCCCAGTCCTCAGTCCTGATTGAGGTGATATGTCCATTGTCGAAGCCATCGTGTTAGGTCTGGTTCAGG
>JBBRMQ010000296.1:0-4051 GCA_038230775.1 Thermoanaerobaculia bacterium | reverse complement strand
GCCCCGAAGACGCATTACGGGTACCGTTGAGAGAGCCGGCAGCGCTTCAGCAGTTCCAAATGCCACCGTTTCATTGTCCGTACACGCGAACGGCGGAACCACGGCATTGCGTACGACGACGGATGACGGTGGGAAATTCAGCTTCGACTCCATCGTCGAGGGCGAGCATTCGATCGTCGCATCCGCCGATGGTTACCAGTCAGCCCGCACTTCCTACATCGTCGCCGAAGAGGACGCAGATCGCGACCTGACAATTCAACTCGAGCCGGCGGCTCCCGTCACGCTCGAAGTGGTGGACAGCCGCGGAGTGCCCGTGTCCGGTGCGGCGGTTCTGGAGCCGACGGCTAACATTGATGTTGAGACGGGAGTGGATGGCCGCGTCGTCTTGTCCCTGGCGCCGCGCCAACGGACGCTGATCTATGTCGTGCCACGCGAGGGATCCTTCGCGATCGCGCATGTTCAGCCATCATCAACGGATCCGATCGTGACCCGGATCGTCGTACCTCCTGGAAGCGCGACGATCACGCTCATCGCTGAGCCGGCGACACAGCTCCCGACAGTGAACCTGGTGGCGCGTTATAACGGCGACCCGATTCCGCCGCCGGTCATCGACGCGTTCTATCGAATGCAGCGCACATTCTTTCGCATCTCGAACGGCGCGGGAACACTGCGGTCGCTGCCGGTGGGGTTTTACGAATTCTGGCCGATCTTCAGTCTTCAGGATGCTCCATCGACTCTCGCGGGCCTCGGTCCGCCACCCGCCGTGCGCGTTGCTGTTCAACCGGGTGAAAATCGTGTCGAGATGAGGTTCGAGCGCAAGTAACGTTCGATTGCGCCCCACGCACTTTTCAGCTTCCTGTCAATGTGACACGTCGACGTTTACTCTGAAGGGACCGCGTGGCTTCAATTCGTTTAAGTAGAGGTCGCGTTACGGGGCCGTACTGCGCTGAAGCTCTTCTTGTCGTGATGGCATGCTCCCCAAGAACTGAACCAGGAGATATGAGAGTTTGAGGGCCTCAGAACGAGGCAGGAGCACCCTGAGTGAAAGTGACGCACACGCGTCCGTAATTCTAACCGTCCGAAGTGCCCTCCCCTCATCCGGCCTCCGGCCACCTTCTCCCCGCGACTCGGGGAGAAGGGCTACTCGCCACACGGGTCGCCGGAAAACCACGCTTGACCGAGTTCGGGCGACCTCGCGGCCGCCCGATCCTTCTCAGTTGCCGCGGAACGTGCACTCGCCGGCGTAGTCGAACGCTGGATTGCCATCCGCGTTCACATGGCCCGGTCCGACCAGGTGCAGCGTGCAGCGCACTTTCGGTCCGGCGATCCAATCGAAGAGGTAGATCTGGCCGCGCTCTTCGCCCGTCGCGAGGTTTACGTCGAATCGAAACTGATCGTCGTGGATCATCACGGGCGCCGAACCGGCAATCGTGCCCGAGAAAACCTCATCGCCGGTGTTGACGAGCGTTTGCTTGACGAAGTCGATCGTCGTCGTCACCTGATAGAGCACCTTCCCATTCAGGTCACCGGTCAGCTCCACGATCTCGGTGCTCTTCTGCACCAGACCCGTCGCGCTTTCCTGCTTGGAGTGAATGACCGCGCCGTTCAGGAGATCGACACCGCTGCCCTTCACCTGAATCGTTCGCTGCGCATCGGCCGCCCTGATAGCCGGGGAATCGGAACACATCATCGCGACAGCCAGAACCTGCAACATCATCATGATTGCCTCCTTCTTTCGTGATCGAAGTTAGGCCGCAATCCATCTCCGGCATAGATCGCAAAGTGGCACAGCGGCGGGGTGGCCCTCTTTGTCCCACTTTGGCCGCATACAATGCCCGGATGCAGCCGGATGATCGCCTCGATTCATGGAAGGAGATCGCCGCGTATCTGAAGCGCAGCGTGCGCACCGTGCGGCGGTGGGAGCATGAGGAAGCCCTCCCCGTTCACCGCCACCTCCATCACACCCACGGCACCGTTTACGCCCACAAATCGGAGCTGGAGGCCTGGCGTCAGCGCAGCAGCCGCGCGCCAGCTGCACCGATCGCGGCGACGAAGTCGATCGCCGTGCTGCCGTTCGCAAACCTGAGCAACGATGCGGACAACGAATACTTCGCCGACGGCCTTACGGATGAAGTGACGACGAACCTCTCCAGGCTGCGCGCGTTGCGCGTGATCTCCGGCACCTCCGCGCGCCGGTTCCGGAACAGCGCGAGCGGCGCGAAGGCCATCGCGGCGCAGTTAGGAGTGCGCTTTCTGCTGGAAGGCGGCGTGCGCCGCGCCGGAGAGCGCCTGCGCATCAGTGCGCAGCTCATCGATGCCGCATCGGACGATCACATCTGGGCGGAGACCTATGACGGCACGATCGACGACATCTTCGCCATTCAGGAGCGGCTTGCAAGAGTGATCGTCGACGCTCTCGAAGTGCACCTCACGGCCGATGAAGAACAGACGCTGGCGCGGCGGCCGATCGACAACCTGCCGGCGTACGACTGCTACCTGCGGGCGCGCCACGAGGGATGGCGTTGGCGGCAGGACGCGATCGATCGCGCGGTTCATCTGCTGCAAGACGCGCTCGACATCATGGGCGACAATGCGCGGCTTTACGCCGCGTTAGGCCGCGCGTACCTGCAGTATCGCGAAGCAGGTATCGATCTCAGCGAGCGGCCTCTCGTCGAAGCGGACCGCTGCACGACGAAGGTGTTTGCGCTCGAGCCTTCGTCCGCTGCAGGCATGCAATTGCGCGGCTGGATTCACTACTCGCGGGGAAACGTACGGCAGGCAGTACGCGATCTCGAGGCATCGCTCGAACGCGAGCCGAACGACGCCGACACCCTGCTTCTGCTCAGCAACTGCTACTTGATCTCGGGTCGCGTCGCCGCCGCGCGGCCGCTCATCGCGCGCGTGCTGGAGATCGATCCGCTGACGCCGGTCACGCGCTGCATGCCTGCATACGCCGACATCGTCGAGGGCAACGTCTCCGCGTCAGCCATAGCGGCCTATCGACAGATGTTCGAAATGGACGAGTCGAATCCGATGGGGCGTCTCTTCTATGCGTACGTCCTGGCCCTCAGCGGGAACAACGACGAGATGCGCGCGATCGGCAACGGGTTTGCGCCTGATGTGCGCGGCACGCTGCCGGCGCGCGTGGCGATGTTCATCGCCGGAGGCGAACCGCCGACGGACATCGCCGTCGAGCAAACTGCCAGCGACGTCTTCCCGCGCCTGCTCGCGTACGCCTACGCGCGCGCCGGAATGGCGGACGAAGCGATCCGCTGGCTGCAGATCGCGGTCGACCGCGGTTTCATCAACTACCCCTTTCTCGCAGAGCACGACCCGTCGACGAAATCGCTGCGCCGCGATCCGAGATTCACGTCGCTGCTGGCGCGCGTTCGCGAACGGTGGGAGCAGTTCGACGCGACGTGACAGTTCGCGGAGGGACCGCGGCGCCACACTGAATCTTCGGCGGAATGCTACTGTAACTAAATGACTGAGCCCGCGGGCGCAGCGGCCGAGAAAGGACGGCTCACGGCACGTACCTATCGCGCGCTCGCCGGATGCCTCAGCGTCGGATGTGCGATCTTCGCCGCCCTCACGGTATGGATCGGCGTCGATCAGCGTTCAAGGATCGCCGAGAAGAACACCTGGCCGGAGACGACGGGAACGGTGACGCGCGTCTGGACCGAGACGTACACGAGGGGCGCGGGCGAGGACGAGACCACGGTCGAAGAACGCTACGCCGCGTTCGCCTTCAACGCGGGCGGACGCCGAATCGAGGCGCGAGAGCGAGTCACCCCTTCGATGGACAAGGCCGCAGGCGACATGATCCAGATACGCTATTCGCCGCAGCAGCCGGAGTACGCCCGGATCGAGGGGGTGCTCGATTCGAAATACGGCACGACGATCTTCCTGGGTGTCGCGGCAGTCTTCGCGGCCGCTGTCTGCGTGACTTACCTCATCGTGACGCGTAAGCGATGAATCCTCACGCCGAGCGAGGCGAGGCGTTTCCGGTGCACAAACAGTTCGGGCGGCCCGAAGGTCGCCCGAGAAAGCG
>JBBRMQ010000295.1:0-4077 GCA_038230775.1 Thermoanaerobaculia bacterium | reverse complement strand
GGCTTCAGCCGGTCGATGGCCGGCTGAAGCCGGCCCACACACTGACTCCAGCCTATCTCCCTTTACACACCGGCTGGCGTTTCTCGATGAACGCGTTCAGGCCCTCGTTCGCGTCATCGGTCTTCATCAGCTCTTCGAGATACAAGCGCTCGACGGTCGCCAGGCGTTCTTCGAAATCCGCACTTTGCGCGATGCGAAACGCGCGCTTCGCAAATCGGAGCGAGGACGCGCTCTGTTTGTAGATACGCTGCAGCCACTGCTCGCATCGGGCGTCAAAGTCCGCCTGCGGAAAGACGGCGTTGACGAGGCCGAGATGCTCCGCGGTCGCGGCATCAATCGGTTCGCCGCCGAGAAGCATCTCGAGTCCCTTGCGCGGAGCGAGCTGCCGCGAGAGCTGATACGCGGCCACCGGTGGGAAGACGCCGAGATTGATTTCGGGCTGACCGAAGCGCGCGCGCTCGGAAGCCAGAACGAAATCACACGCGAACGCGAGCTCCGAGCCGCCGCCTAACGCGGCACCCCGCACCAGCGCAACGGTCACGACGTCGAGCCGCGCCAGAACGCGGAAGCAGTCATGGAAGCTCCGGAGCATGGTCGCCACGCGGTCGCCCATGTGATCCTGGACGCTCGCGCCGGCAGAGAAGGCTTTCTCTCCGCTGGAGCTGATGATGAGGCAGTGTCGGTCGGGCTGAACGTGGCCTAACGCCTGGCGCAGCTCCTCGAGCATTGTGATGTCGAGGATGTGCAGAGGAGGGTCGCTCAGCGTGATGCGGTACGCGTTCGCATCCTTGGTGAAATCGATCTTCATAGGACAATGCTATCGCGCGGGCTCGCGGCGGGGGGGCTTCGGCAGCGGCGAGATTGACCAGGTCTCCAGCGAGTGATCGGTCAGCATCTGGAAAACGCCCGGCTGGGTCGCGATTGAGCGCACGGGAGAGGGAACCGGGAACGATGCTGCCGGTGTCCACACGGCCGCAGAGGCGATGGTGAAGAGTTGCGGCGAGAACACCCGTCCGATCACGATCGCGCAGTTGCCGTCGATGCGCACACGCTGATCGGCGGTGGTGAGGACTCCGGTGGGATCGGCGAGATAGGACCCCAGGATGTCGGCGATCGGTGTGAGGGTCGATTCGGCGTAGGCCCCGAGCTTGTCGCCTAACACATAGACAGTGCCGTTCGCCGCCGAGATTGACACTGCCGTCTGAGGCGCAGGAATGCTGATGATCGTCGACGGGTGGAACGGATCGGCGATGGTGACCACGCGTACTTCGGAAGGGGAGTCGGTGATGACGTATGCGCGATTCCCGCTGGCAACGACGTCGATGACTCCGCCGTCCATCTTCGCGGTCTGCGCCATTCCGGTTCGCGGATCGAACACATACGTCGTCTGAACACAGGCGGGGCAGCCTGATTCAACCGGCACCCACATGGCGATACCGACGGCGCGAATGCCGAGGGCGCGCGCTCCGGTCGCGGCAATCGTGAAGGAGCCGCGAAGCACGCCATCGGCCGTGTAGGACGAGGCCACGAGAGCGTTCGAGATCGTGGACACCCCGTTGTCGTTCGCGGCGACGTCGGCGATCCCGCGCAACGTGTTCGTGTACCGCAATGTCGTGTTGTAGATGTCCGCGTTGCGACCGTCGAACAGGTCGATGCGATCGGCACCGGTCACGACGCGCTTGTAGTACGTGTTCGAGTTTGAAGCCGCGATTGCCGCGGGTGCCTTGCTTGCGGAAGTGGTGGCCACTGTCGCGACGCCCGTGGTCGTTGCGACATCAACGATCGTGGCGTTCGGAGCGGCGTGAATCGCCAGCGGATCGGCCGGAATCGTGTACTGCGTGACGATCGATTGCTTCTGCGTATCCCAGACGATCAGCGTCGTGGCGGTCAGTTCGTAGAGCGACGTCCCGTTGAGGACGAGCGCGCGCGCCAGGCCCGTCGAATTCGGGAGCACCGTCGACGCACCGGTCGTGAAGTTGACGAGCGTGATGCCCTGGAACGTGAGGACGGCAGCGGTCGCGCCCGACAGCGTGACCGGCGTCGCAGTGATGCCGGGCACCGAAGCGGTCTTCGCGGGTGTCGAGAAATCCGTGCCGGTGAAGTAGGCGAGAGCGGTCGTTCCGTCATCGCGCAGATCTTCGACCACAGTTGCCGTGCCGGAGCGTGCGATGGCGGACGGTGCGAATCCTGCGATCGTGATCGCTTTCGGTGCCGGCGTGGCCTGCGCCATGTCCGCCGTCCATAGCGTGCGATCGCTGAGAACGGCGACGGCGGTATTCGTTCCGATGAGGACCGCCGACACGATGGGCGCGCGAAACGTCGCGGTTGTCACGGGCTGCGGCGGGTTCGACTGGGTCGTCCACATCGTCAGCGAGGCGCCTCTCGAGCTGAGCAGAAGTGAGTTGGCGCCGTCCCGCAACGTGTCCGCATGCGTCGCGTCCCAGGTCCGCGAGAATGTGAGGCTGCCGGTCGACGATTGCTTGTACTCGGTGATGCCGCCGGTGTCGCGTGCGATGTACACGAAGTCCGTCAGCGAGACGATCGATGAACCGCCGCCCGTCGAGTACGCGCGGATCGCAAACGGGCTGGAAAAGCCGGTGACGTCGTACGTCACGAGGCCGATGTCGCCCGCTGCCACGTAGAGCCGGCTGCCCGCCGTGGCGAGTGCTGCGATCCGATTGACCGTTCCGTCCGTCGTCGGCAGATCGGCGCGGAAAACGTCGACCGGTGACGCGAGAACGGTGAAGTCCACCGCGTGCAGGCGCCTGTCCGTGCCCGCCATGAACGAGACGTCGCCGCTGATCGGAGCGACCGACACCGTGCCGAACGCGCCGGTGCCGAGGTTCGTCATCGATGCGCCGGTGCCGCTGAAAACGTACGTGGACAGCGCGCCGGACGACGCGTACAGCTTGCCGTTGCTCGCCCGGACGTAGTTGACCGGCGACGGCGCGGTGACGTTGCCGAGGAATTGACCGCTCGGAATGGAGAACGCTTCGATCGTGGCGTCGCCGTCCGCGGCGTACAACGTGTTGTCGATCGCGGCGAGAGAGATGACGGAAGGCCGGCTGGTCGGGAACGTTGCCGTAGTCTTGCGGAGATTCAGCAGGTCGAACGGCTCATACTGCGCAATTCCGGTGGAGGAGGCGACGTAGAGGTCGAGTGTCGTGAGGACGAGGTCATTGATGGTACCGCCGGTCTCGATCGTCTTCGCCACCTGCAGGCTGTGCGCGCCGGCCTTCGCCACCACGACGAGCGAGGTGCCGCTGCCGGCATAAGCGATTCCGTTCCGCGCTCGCACGAATCGCGTGGCGCCCGGAACGGCAATGGTCGCGATCAGCCTCGGCGGATCCAGTGAGCGGTCATACAGTGACAACCCGTACGACGTGGCGACCCAGAGGTCGTTGCCGTCGATGGAGAGGTCGAGCGCCGAGCTGCGAAACTGCGCGCTGCGAACCGGCGTGAAGTTGCACTGCGAAAACGCCGGAGGAAACGAGTAGAGAACTGCGAGCACCACCACCGCGACACGCCCGAGCATGATTGATCTTAGCGCGCTTCGCGCGCGTTGACGGTTGTCAGTTACCGGTTGTCAAAAGCGATTCATGCTTTGTTGGTTCTGTGTGTGGACCGGCTTCAGCCGGTCACCGGTCGACCAGCTGAAGCCGGTCCACACACAGAACCCGCACTAACATCACCGCTTCGACAACCGACCACCGACAACGCGTCGCGTCAGCGACGCTATTTGGCTAGCCCACACATCCAGCCGCACCGGCACCTCGTTATTCACGGTCACGAGCACGTTGTTCGGAACGTCGATGCCGAACTCCGCGAGTTTCACGGCGAACGCCGACGTGGCGTGAATGCGGCCGTCGGGGATCAGGACCACGCGAACGGGGATGGTCATCCGCTTCGTCACACCGTGCATGACGAAGTCGCCCGTGACTTTGATTTCCGCCGGAGTGTTGGGCGCGATCGAGGTGGGCCCGGTGACGCTGACCGAGGTGAATTTCGCGTCGCGAAACTTGCCGGTCTGGAGGTAGCGCTCGCGCATTTCCTTGTTGCGGAGTCCGACGCCGGTGT
>JBBRMQ010000294.1:0-4208 GCA_038230775.1 Thermoanaerobaculia bacterium | reverse complement strand
GTTCCTGCCGGCGGTGTGTCTGGGCTCGTCGACGCGGCGAGTGGTCCAATCGGATCGGCGCGCGAGATTTTTCAGACGAACTTCGCGTTCGGCCGCGCGGTGCGCCTTCGAGCGCAGAACGTGGATCCCGGCTACTGGCAGGCCGCTCATCCTGCGGAAGTCGGCTATCGGCCGGACCAGATCATGCGCTACAGCGAAGGGAATCTGAATCGTCTGCAGATCGCCGGAGAGTTTCACGTGAAGAGCGGTGAGGTTCTCAATCCGGAACGAGTGCCCACTTCGTGCGATCCGCTCGACCAATCGATGCTCTACACCGAAGCGAGTTGGGAGAATCGCGGGCAGATGGGACGGACGAGCGCCCGCGACTTCGTCGAGGCGCTGCTGCTCGATGTCCACAACGCGCGCCGCCTGGCCGCCAACCCGCACGTCCGGGTCAAGGCTGCGGGCTCGCTTCTACAGGATCAGATCCTCCTGGATGCCGAAGCGACGGTGAAGAAACACGCCGGCGAGAAGGTGTTAGGCAAGCTGCGAAAGGCGGCGGCGAAAGACAATCGCGAGAGCTCGCGCGGCCGTTTGAAGAGCGGATGGATCGAGCCCGAGACGCTCTTCTGGGCCGCGTGGAAAGCGCTGCCGGCGAGCGACAAAGGCGCGATCGCGGCCGAGATCGTCGAGTCGTTCGCCGGCTACGTCGAAGACGCGCACCAGTACGATCCGCGAAAAGAAGACGGCGATCCGATGTCGTGGCATCGCCATCGGGTGCACCCCGAGATCTGGAATGCGCTCGACGTTGCGCGAGCATCAATCAATGCGGAGTCCACCGCGCTCAAAGAGTTGAAAGCATTCCGGGACGACGAGAAGCGCTACTTTTCGCGTCGCCCGATCTTTTCGCCAGTCGACGAGAAGGAGCCGTGGAAGTAGTGTTCTGAGTCAGAGATCTGTGGCATTTCGCTCGAGGAGCTTGCGATGCAAGATCAGGAAATCATGTCATCCCGAGCGTAGCGAGGGAGCGGTGTGGGTGGGCGGGACGATGAACGCGCCGCCCGCCCACACCGGTTCCTCGCTACGCTCGGAATGACAAGGCGGCAACTGTGCGGTTGTGATCGCGTTCGATCTTCGGCTCCAGAACGTCCGCGAGCTTCGACGAGGCCGCCCTGCCCGCAACGAAATGTCACGAATCTCTGACTAGTGTGCCTCGTCCGCATGAGTGCGAGAACGAGCTCGAAGAAGCGGTCGGTCTGTTCGAGATGGACGACGTGGCCTGAGTCTTCGATCAGCTCGAAGCGGCAGTTGGACAGAATCGCGGCGATCTTCTTCTGGACCTTCGGCGCCATCACCCGATCTCCATCGCCGGCGATGATGAGCGCCGGTGTCGCGATGGCCCGATATTGCGGCATCCGCTCGTCGAGCGCCGCAAAGAACGGATCCTGCGCTTCGGTCAACCGGATCAGCGCGGTCGTTCGCGTCGTGAGAAGGCGCCGGTGATGAAAGATTGTCCTCGTCATGTTGTTCTCGCCGACGGTCACCATGATCTCGACCCTGAAGGACCAGCGCGACTCGAGATCGAGCGAAGAGGTAGCATCTTAACGTCTCGTGACCACCTACTTTCGCGCGGCGGATCACCTTCCGGTTCGGTTCAACGCCTCCGAATGGTTCATCGGACGGCATGTGCGCGAAGGTCGTGCGCACCGCGTCGCGATCATCGACGCAGAAGGGTCGATGACATACGGCGAGCTCGATGATTCGGTCCGCCGATTCGCGAGTGTTCTGCACGAGGCGGGCGCTCGCCGTGATGAGCGGATCGCGTTCATCGCTCCCGACTCGCGATGGCTCTCGACCGGTTTCTGGGGCGCGATCGCCGCCGGCGCGGTCGCGGTGCCGGTGAACACGTTGTTGAAGCCGGCCGACTTTCGCTACGTGATCGGCGACTGCGGCGCCCGCATCACGGTCGTCGATCCGCAGATCGTTGATCCATCCGAGCTCGCGTCGATCGATACCGAGGTGTGGACGATCGATGAGATGCGGCAACGCGTCGCAGGCGCTTCGCCACGCGCCGCGTACGCCGATACGCATCGCGACGCGATGGCGTTTTTCCTCTACTCCAGCGGCACGACCGGCGAGCCGAAAGGTGTCGTTCACCTGCAGCACGACATGTGGGTCTGCTGTGAAACGTACGGCAAGTCCGTGCTCGACATCCGGCCCGACGATCGTTGTTTCAGTATCGCCAAACTCTTCTTTGCCTACGGCCTCGGCAACGCGCAGTACTTCCCGTTTCATGTCGGAGCATCCGCGGTTCTCTTCGCCGGAAGACCGACGCCGGCAGCGGTTTTCGATGTCGTGCGAAAGCATCGCCCGACGCTCTTCTTCGGCGTTCCAACCGCATATGCCGGCATGCTTGCGGCGATCGACGACGGTGGTGCCGCCGATTTCGAATCGGTCCGCACCTGCGTCAGCGCGGGCGAGGCGTTGCCAGCGACGATTCTCGAGCGATGGCGCGCGCGGACGGGTGTGGACATCCTCGACGGCATCGGCTCGACGGAGATCTGCCACATCTTTCTGACGAACCGGCGCGGCGAGATTCGCCCCGGCGCGAGCGGAAAACCTGTCGACGGATACGAGCTGAAGATCGTCGGCGAGGATGGTCAACGTGTTCGCGATGGCGAGCTGGGAGATCTTCTGGTGCGCGGTGATTCGACGATGCCGCTCTACTGGAACAAGCACGAGACGACGAAAGCCGCGCTGGACGGCGAATGGATCCGGACCGGCGACAAGTACTCGCAGGACGCGGACGGCTTCTACGTTCACAGTGGGCGGTCGGACGACATGATCAAGGCCGGCGGCATCTGGGTCTCTCCGGTCGAAGTCGAGTCGGTGCTGCTCCAGCACGCCGCGGTCGGCGAGTGCGCCGTCATCGCGCTCGCGGACGAGGACGGCCTCGAGAAGCCGCACGCCTTCGTCGTGCCGCGAGGAGGGTCCGCTGCCGGCGAGGCGCTCGGCTCCGAGTTGCGCGATTTCGTGAAGACGTTGCTCGCTTCTTACAAGTGCCCGCGTTCGATCACGTTCGTCGCCGACCTGCCCAAGACCGCCACCGGGAAGATCAAGCGCTATGAGCTCCGGGCGCTTGCGGCGCGTGGAAATCATTTGAAGCCATTACCTCCGAGGTAATTGATCCGGCGCGCGGGTAGATTATCGTATTGCCCCATGATTCGACTTCACGCAGTGGCCCTCACGCTCGTTCTTCTCACCACCTCCGCGAACGCTCAGACTGACGCGGTTTCCGCGCGGATCGATCGCATCCTGCGCGAGGTGCCGCTGATCGACGGACACAACGATCTCGCCGAACAGTACTCCGACCGGGTGAAGGATCATCTCGCGCAGATCGACATCCGACAGGACCAGAGCAGACTCACGCCGGCATTGATGACGGACATTCCGCGCTTGCGGCAGGGAAGGATCGGCGGACAATTCTGGTCCGTCTACGTGCCGACCTCGCTCAAAGGCGCGGACGCCGTGCGTGCGGTCCTCGAGCAGATCGACCTCGTTTACCGGATCGTGGCGTTGTATCCAGACACGTTCGAGATCGCCCGAACCGCCGATGACATCGTCCGCATTCATCGCAGCGGCAAGATCGCATCGCTCATCGGAGTGGAAGGCGGCCATTCGATCGGCAACTCGCTCGCCGTGCTTCGCCAGCTGTACGCGCTGGGCGGCCGCTACATGACGATCACGCACAGCGAGAACGACGACTTCGCCGATTCCGCCACGGCCGATCCGGTGCATGGCGGCCTGACGCCGTTCGGCAAGCTCGTCATCGCCGAGATGAACCGCCTCGGCATGCTCGTCGACATGTCGCACGTCGCACCGAAGACGATGAACGACATTCTCGACATCACCGCCGCGCCGGTGATCTTCTCGCATTCCTCTTCACGAGCAATCACGGATCACGCCCGAAACGTTCCGGATGACGTGCTGCGTCGAGTCAAAGAGAACGACGGTGTGGTGATGACCACGTGGGTTCCGCCGTTCGTCTCGGAAAAGGTGCGCGCGCGTGACGCGGCGAGAGACGCGGAAGAGACGCGTCTCAAGGCGCTCTACCGTGGACAGCCGGATCAGGTGAAGGCGGCGCTCGCGCAGTGGGAAACGGCAAATCCGGCTCCGCGCGCAACCGTGCAGGACGTGGTCGATCACATCGATCACATCGTGCGGGTCGC
>JBBRMQ010000293.1:0-4220 GCA_038230775.1 Thermoanaerobaculia bacterium | reverse complement strand
GCCATCGCTCCCGCGAGCGAGGAACGCGAGCTTGTGCCCGTCAGGCGAGAGAGCAATCGAACCCCACTGGAAATCGAATTCGGCGTTTTCCGGCGGCGGGATCGAGATCTTCACAACCTGCGGAGGTTCGGGCTGTCCGCGCGACCAGCGCAGTCCCAGGACCAGCAACGCCAGAATACAGATCGCGGCAATGCCCCATGCCAGGCGCTCCCGGACCTTGCGTCGCATAACGACCGGTGGCGCGACTCCTGCTCCCGAACCCACCTCCTGGATCCATCGCAACTCGCTCGCGATGTCATGTGCGCTTTGCCACCGCTCGTCGGGATCCTTGGCCAGGCAGTTTTGTACCACCCGATCGAGACCGGGCGGGGTGAGTGGCTGGATCGACATAATGGGTGGTGGATCGGTCCCCGCGATTGCGGCCACAAGACTGGACTTCGTCTTTCCTTCAAAGGCCTTGCGGCCGGTGGCCATTTCGTACATCACCGCGCCGAAGGAAAAGATGTCCCCGCGCGCATCGGCCCGGTAACCTTCGATCTGTTCGGGCGGCATGTATTGCAGCGTGCCGATAATGAATCCCTCGGCCGTCAGCAAGACGCTCGTTGCACCCGACGCTCCTTCGGATTTCTCATTCAATTTCGCCAGGCCGAAGTCGATCAACTTGGCGCCCGACTTGGTGAGCATGATGTTGGATGGCTTCAGATCGCGGTGGATGATTCCCAGCCGGTGGGCTTTGTCGAGCGCGTCGGCGATCTCCATCCCGTAACGCAGAACGTGCTCGCAGCTCGCAGCGTCTCGCTCGCTGGTCGAACAATGCGACCAAAACCGAAGCGATTACGGGTAAGGAAGTCGGTTACAAGGCGGGCGGTGGGCGTGCCGACAAAGCGTGTGCCGCGTGGCAACTTTGGGCAACTTTTGATGAGCGATTGGTGGAAGTCGCTGAGTCGGCGAGCGATAGCTGGCGTCCCCAACGGGATTCGAACCCGTGTTGGCGCCGTGAAAGGGCGCTGTCCTGGGCCTCTAGACGATGGGGACTCGCGAGGTCAAGCCGCGCTAACTTACTCGATTTCACAAACATTCCAGCAGGTCTGACGTCGCGGCATGAGAACTGCCACGCCCACGCGCATGGGACTCTTCTGGGATCTTTTTCAAGAATCGAAAATCAGCGATCAGGGCAAGCGCGCGTCGTCGCTCGAGGCGCGAGTCGCCGATCTCGAACGCGACCTCGATCAGATGCGCCGCGTCCTCGGCGAGACGTTGCGCCGCCTCGAGAAACACGTCGGCGCAGATCTCGATGGCGACGGAAAAATCGGATGAGCGGCAAGACTGGTGAGCCCGGTAGGGATCGAACCTACGACCAATTGGTTAAAAGCCAACTGCTCTACCACTGAGCTACGGGCCCTTCTTCGGCTGCATCTAACGGCTCGTCCGCTTCGTTGCGCTCGCTCGGGCTCCTCAACGTACGAGACAACCTTGAAGTGACGGCGCACGATACGAACCACTCTTGCGCGGTGTCAAGACCGATTAAACTGCGCGCGTGTGGAAAACATTCTCAACCATATTTCTCAGCGTCTTCGTCGCGGAGATCGGCGACAAGACGCAGCTCGCCACAATGCTCTTCTCCGCGGAACAACCCAACAAATGGATCGTTTTCGCCGGCTCGGCGGGAGCGCTCGTCCTGGCATCGGCGATCGGCGTGGTGGTCGGCGCGCAGATCGAGCGCTTCGTGCGGCCGCAAACGCTGAAGCTCATCGCCGGCGTCGGATTCATCGTCATTGGCGGATGGACCCTCTTCTCCCGATGAAGCAACGCCTACTCCTTCTCCTTCTCTGCACGACGTCCGTGATTGCTCAGCCGAAGCGGCTGCCCACCGGTGCCTTCCTCGATCCGTACGCGCCGACGCACGCCGTCGGCAACTTTCCTCTCGCCATGGCGGCATCGCCCGACGGGAAGCAGCTCGTCCTGCTTCTCAACGGCTACCGGCAGTCGGGCATCCAGGTCATCGATCGTTCGAGCGGCGAGATCCTGCAGACCATCGATCAGAAAGCCGCGTTCCTCGGTCTCACGTTCTCGCCGGACGGGAAGACCCTTTTCGCCTCGGGTGGCAACGAGGATCTCGTCTATGTGTATCGCTGGGAGAACGGACGCGCCGTGGACGACGGAACGATCGTCCTCCGCACGAAGAAGGATCCGAAAGCTGATGGCGCTTCCTATCCCGCCGGGCTGGCGTGTTCTCCCGACGGCCGCTATCTCTACGTCGCGGAAAACCTCGGCGACGCGGTTGCGATGATCGATCTGCGCACGCGCGGACTCGTCCGCCGCATGCTCGCCGATCGCTATCCATATGCCGTCGTCGCGACGAACGACACGCTCTACGTCTCATGCTGGGGCGATGACGTCGTCGACGTGTTTCACGGCGATCGGCGCGCGCGCATTCAGGTCGGCCGCCATCCGTCCGCGATGGCCCTGGCGAAAGGCCGCCTGTACGTCGCATCGGCCAGCAGCGATTCGATCGCTGAGATCGACGTCGCCGATCGCAAGGTGGTCAACACATTGACCGACGGGCCTCCTGCCGGGCCGCGCCAGGGGAGCACGCCGAACGCGCTTGCGTTGTCGAGCGACGGCAACCGCCTCTTCGTGGCGGAAGCGGACAACAACGCCGTCGCGGTGTTCGAGGCCGGCAGGTTGATCGGCCGCATCCCCGCCGAGTGGTATCCCGCGGCACTGGTGCGCGTCGGTGACACGATCGCCGTCGCCAATGCGAAAGGCCGCGGAAGCGCGCCGAATCCCGGCAAAGATCCGCTCAAGCACCAGCCGAAACGCGATTACACGCTGGGCCAGATCGACGGAACGGTGATGCAATTCAGTGAGGCGCTGGATGTCGGACCGCTCACCAGACGGGTGGCGGCGGCAAATGGCTGGACGGCGGCCCGAACCGCTCCTCGCTATCCGCCGTTCAAACACGTCATCTACATCGTCAAAGAGAACCGCACGTACGATCAGGTGTTCGGCGACGTCGCCGCGGGCGACGGCGACAAATCACTCGTCTACTTCGATGCCACGGTCTCGCCCAATCATCACGCGCTCGCGGACCGTTTCGGACTCTTCGACCGCTTCTTCGTCAACGCGGAAGTCAGCGCGACAGGCCACAACTGGTCGACTGCAGCCTATGCCACCGACTACACCGAGAAGACGGTTCCAACCTCCTATGCGGGGAATGGTCGCGACTACGACTACGAGGGAACGAATCGCGGACGACTGATCGACGATGCGGACGACGTCGCTTCGCCTGCGAACGGATATCTGTGGAACGCGGCGCTGAAGAAACACGTGTCGCTGCGCAACTACGGCGAATTCGTACAGGAAGGTCCCGAACTGAACCGGCCGGAGGCGCACAAAGCGACGAAAAGCGCGCTCGATCCCCACACCTGTCCCGACTACTACGGCTTCGACCTCAGCATCCCCGACCAGCAGCGCGCGGACGTCTGGCTGCGCGAGTTCCACGCGTTCGTGGAGAAGGGCAATCTCCCCGCACTGGAGATCGTTCGCCTCCCGAACGATCACACCGCGGGCGCGGAAGAGGGCAAGCCGACGCCGCGCGCGTACATGGCGGACAACGACCTCGCGTTAGGCCGCATGATCGAAGCCGTGTCGAAATCACGCTACTGGCGCGACACGGTGTTCTTCATCCTGGAAGACGACGCGCAGTCGGGGCCGGATCACGTCGACTCGCACCGCTCGGTCCTGCTGGTCGTTTCGGCCTACAACAAGTCCGGCCTCGTGCATCGCTTCGTCAACACCACCGACGTCCTCGCCACCATCGAAGAAATCCTCGGCCTCGCGCCGATGTCGCAATTCGATTACTACGGCCGGCCGCTGCGCGGCGTCTTTGCCGACGAACCGGACCTGCGGCCCTTCGCGACGATGACGCCCGCGATCGACCTCAACGAG
The DNA here is from genome assembly GCA_038230775.1 of Thermoanaerobaculia bacterium. Taxonomy (GTDB): domain Bacteria; phylum Acidobacteriota; class Thermoanaerobaculia; order Gp7-AA8; family Gp7-AA8; genus JBBRMQ01. The sequence continues at coordinate 269 of JBBRMQ010000293.1, read as the reverse complement.
AAGAATCCGCCCGGCCCCGCGTCGAAAGAGACGGCCAGGCTCGACCTCTCGCGCGCCGATGCCGCGGACGACGACACGTTCAATCGCATCCTCTGGACTGCGATCAAAGGCGGCGGCGTCCCGTATCCGGGAACGAAACGGGGCTCGGTCGGAGCGCTTGTTGGACGCTAGGGAACCTCTGCACAAGCAACGTTGCAGCGCTGACAGGGCTTGGCCCGTGTCATCCCGAGCGTAGCGAGGGACCGGTGTGGGTAGGGCGGCTCGATGCT
>JBBRMQ010000292.1:0-4234 GCA_038230775.1 Thermoanaerobaculia bacterium | reverse complement strand
TTCGCCGAAGATCGCATTCGCCGCCGCGATCTGCATCACGGGCTGGATGCCGTACGCGCAGACGTACGTGCCGGCGATCGGAATCTCGCGCAGCAGGTACGGGGATCCGAACGAGATCGCGACGACCGGAACGTTCAGCGCACGCACGAACTCGCGCGGCAGCGCAGACATCGCGGAGCGCGGATCGATCGTGATCACCAGCGGCGGAGTCGTGAAACGCGCGAAGACTTCGAGCTGCAGGTCGCCGAGCGGATTCGGAGCCTCAGAAAAATCGGAGACCAATACCAGAACGGTGCGTGCGTCGCGCTCAACGGAAGGACGGTCTGCGCGCGCACCAGCGTGAGCGCGTGCCGCGCGGTCTCCGCGGCCAGCTCGCGATGCTCCGGCGAATCGACCGTGCGAAACGTGGTCTCGATATCAGATTCGGTGGGACCCACGAAAGCCTTGGCGTCCATGATCCGCCGCACCGACGCGTCGGTGCGCGATTCGCTGATGCGCCCGCCCTTCACCGCCGTCTTGACCGCGGCGACGGCCGCGTCGACACTCGGCCAGATCAGCACCTGACCCTCACCGGCCTCGATCGGCGAGGGACCGGTGTGGGCGTGAAGCTCGAAGCTCCTGTTGCGAGCCACCCAGCCCACACCGGTGCCCCGCGGCGCCCGGGCGGTGAGCCAGCGGGGGGCGCCGGCCCGCCGCCGCCCCGGGGACGAATCAGTAGATGACGCGAAAACCGAGCTGGAACGTGCGGGGCGGCGTGAGCGCGGTCGGAGCCGTGCCGCCGCTGGCCGTTGCACCGTAAGCCGTCTGCGTCACGACGTCGAAGGTGGCCGGCGAGTTGATGTCGTTGCCCGGGATCCACCACCGCACCTGGTTGAACACGTTGAAGGCATCGAGACGCACCATGAATGCGGTGTTGAGCGGCAGCTTGAAACTCTTGTAAAGGCCCATATCCACGGTCTTCGCGCCGCCGGCGCGATACGTGTTGCGGCCGATGAAGCTCTGCAGCGTATCGCCGTACACCGCGTGGCGGAACGCGCTGACGGGAACCGACCCGTTGAACGCAGGGCTCGTGTTGGAACCGCTGCAGTACTTCGGGTCGACGCACACGGGACGGTTCGGCTTCATTCCGGTGCCGAGGAAAAGGACGTCGGGAGCGCCGCCGTCGACGATCGTGTACGGGGTTCCTGTCGCCAGCCGGATGGCCGAAGAGAACGTCCATCCGCCGAACGTCGAGTTGATCCAGTCGTGGCGATCCTGGAGGAACGGCAGCAGATACGCGCTAGCCATCGTGAAGCGGTGGCGCACGTCGAAGCGCGAGTAGCCTTTCGCGTAGTCAAAGCGGCCGTCGCGCGCCGGGAAGATTCCGACGTCGCCGATGCCCTGATCCGTCGTCTCGGCACCGGTGTCAAGCGCCTTGCCGTACGTGTACGTCGCGCGGCCCGTGAACCCGTGATACTCGCCCGTCTCCCACTCGAGCTGTCCGGCGTGATACCAGCTCTCGGCGATGTTGCCGACGACGCGCACGTCACCATAGCGCGAGTCGGGCCGGCGCTCGTTCGTGCGCGGCACGCGAAGGCTCACTTCGTTCGCCGCGATGGCCACGGCGTTCGGACAGGCAGCGTTCGTCGCAAGTCCCGTTCCGCCTGTGCCGGCGCAGCGCCAGTCCTGCGCGACGACCCACGTCGCGCCTGCCGTGCCCGGCGCCGCGGGCGCCACCGGCACGTTGTCCCACCGATACTGCAGAAGATTCTTGCCGATGGTTCCGATGTAGCTGGCGCGGAAACGCGAGTTGAAGAACGCCTGCCTCTCGAACGTCAGGTTCCACTGCCGCGCCTCGGGCATCTTCAGATTGGGATCCACGAACGTCGCGGCGACGCGCACCGCCGGGAAGCCCGGCGTGAAGACGAAGCCGTTCAGCGGATCGGAGAGATTCGTCGACGACTGCGAGATCGTGGCGGCGGTCGGTGGGTTGTAGCGGACGCTGGCGCCGCCCTGCGAGAACACCGACTGGAACACGCGGCCGTGTGAGATGCCGAAGCCGCCGCGGATCGAGAACTGGCCGTTGCCGCCGGTCAGCGCGCGCAGGACACGGTTGCTGTCCCAGTTCGGCGAATACGCGAATCCGAGGCGCGGATCGACGTAGCTGCTGCTCTTGTAGCCGTAGTCGATGAGATTGTCTTTCACCTTCGGCGGTTTCACGTTCTCGTAGCGGGCGCCGAGGTTGAGAACGAGGCTGTCGGTCGGGCGCCAGTCGTCCTGCGCGTACACGTTCCTCTCGGTGAGTTTCTGCTGCAGGTACGCCGGACCGAACGACTGCGTGAAAGAGTTGACGCAGCCGGCCCAGAACGCCGCGATCGCCGTGCCGTAGTTCGTTCCCTGACACGTCGCGGCAAAACTCCAGAAGCCGCGGTTGAAGTTCTCGGCGCGGTCGTTGAGCGACGAGCGGCGCAGGTCGAGACCTGCCTTGAACGTGTGCTTCGCCAAGCGCCCCGTCGAGATGTTGTAGACGAGTTGGTTGTCGCGCTGATTGCGGATGATCGGGAACGCTCCGGCGTTGCCGAGAATGGTGAAGGTGATGCCGCTGCCGCCCGACATGCGCACGACCGGAGTATGCGGATCGTCGGTGATGGTCCAGGCTACGTCGCGAAGGCCGATGCCGACTCGCCCTTCCTGCACGGTGTCGGAGGAAAGGATGTTGGTCCAGGTGAATCCGAACATCGACTCCTGATTCACCTGCCCCGCTTCTTCACCGATGATCAGCTCACCGGGATGATTCTCCTGATGGCTTCTCTGGTAACGCGCGGTCATCGTGTTCCGGTCGGTGGCGTTGAAATCGAGCCGTGCCGCGGCGTCGCGCTTCGGGAGATTGCTGTGCTGGAAACCCTGGTAGGCCCGCGACGCGATGCTGGTCGCGTTCGGCGCGCTCTGCGGGAAGCGGGCGATGATCGCGTCCTGCCACGCGCGGTTCGCCGGCGTGTCGTTGCCGAGGATGAGGCGCTTCGCCGGATCGAGATCGCTGGGCAGAAACACGCCACGGGTGACGAGAACGTCACCCTTGTCCTGGATCGAATCGGCGTTTACGTACGCGAACAGCCGGTCGCGCATGACAGGGAATCCCGCTGTGGCGCCGAACTGCCGGCGGTAGTGGTTCCCATGATTGAGTGCGACCTGATCCGCCGCGCGGGAGATGTACTTGTTGTCCTGCGAGTAGCCGTAGATCTCGCCGTCGAGGTTGTTCGTCCCCTGCTTGGTCTGCACGAGAACGACAGAACCGTAGCCGCGGCCGAATTCGGCGCTGTAGTTGTTCGTCAGAACCTGGAAAGACTGCACGGTGGCCAGAGGAACGTTCTGGCGATTCTGATTCTCGGAGGCGTCGTCGTTATTCACGCCGTTGATCTGGAACGTCGCGCCTCGCGTACCGGTGCCGTTGAAGTTCACGGACGATCCCGACGAGAGCGCCGGATTGTCCTGACCGCTCGTTGGATTCTCCTGAAAGCCGGCGAAGATCGAGGCCAGCCGGAGGAAGTTCGACTGATCCGCCGACGGAAGATTCTCGATCTCCTTGGCGCGCATCGTCTGCTTCACTTCGCCGTCCGTGACGTCGATGCGCGGCGCATCGGCGGCAACGGTCACCGTCTCCTGCATCGCGGGATCGAGCAGGAAGTCCTGAATCACGGTCTGGTTCAGATCGACGCGCACCTCGTTGTGGCGCATCGTTCCGAAGCCGGACAGCTCCGCCTGCACGTTGTACCGGCCGAGTTGAAGAAAGGGCGCGTTGAACGAGCCGTCCCTTTCCGTCGTCACGATCCGTTCGAGACCGGTGTCGACGTTTCGAATCGTAAGCGTCACGCCGGGCAGCGCGGCGCCGGATCGATCCGTGACGTTGCCGCGCATCGTACCGGTCACGGTCTGCGCGCTCAACGGAATCCCAACCAAAAGGACGACAACCAGGGCAAGCAACCGACGAAGGGTCATGAGCTCTCCTCCAGGCTTTACTTGTCAGCGACGTAAGGATTTGGACGCCCGAACGCTACGCTGCGCGAAGCGAGGAGTCAAGACAGTGTGAATTTAATTTGATGTCGTCGTGATGCCGTCGCCGCGCTTGTGCAAGCCCGGAATCGTGACCGGCAGACGACCCATGAACGATGCTTCGCCGAAGATCGCATTCGCCGCCGCGATCTGCATCACGGGCTGGATGCCGTACGCGCAGACGTACGTGCCGGCGATCGGAATC
>JBBRMQ010000291.1:0-4276 GCA_038230775.1 Thermoanaerobaculia bacterium | reverse complement strand
CGCGGATTTCTTCATAGACGTAGGTTGGAGGCCATGAAGACTGTCCTCGTGTTTTTTGCGATCTACCTGATGGCTGACTGCACACTTGGCGCGACCGACGAACAGACGGCGTTTCTGAAGGCCATCGCCTCCAATGACATCGCAACCGTGCGGACGATGCTCGATCGCGACGCGTCGCTCGCGGATGCGAAGACACCGAATGGCCGCTCCGCTGCGATGGTCGCGCTGTTCATCGGAACGGAGAAGGGCTTCACCGGCCGTTCCAATCCGATCGTGGACCTGGTCCTGTCGAAGCAAACGTCGATGGACCTCTTCGACGTCGCCGCGTTCGGGACCGCCGCCGCGATGGAAGATCGGCTGGCGAAAGAGCCGGTCACGGCACGTAACCCGTTTGGCTGGACGCCGCTGCACGTCGCGGCATTCGCGGGCAACGTCGCGACGACCGAGGCGTTGTTGCGGCACGGAGCGCCGATCGACGCACGCGCCAAGACGAAGTTCAAGAACACACCGCTTCAGACCGCGCTGCTTCCGGGCGAGATCGGCACCGCACGCGTGCTCATCGAGCATGGCGCGGATGTCCTGGTGCGTCAGTCGGGCGGGTTCGCTCCGATTCACGAGGCCGCGCTGCTCGGTCGCGTCGACCTGCTGGAGCTCCTACTCGCAAACGGCGCCGAGCTCAACGCACGCGCGAACGACGGCCGCACGACGTTGTCCGAGGCCATCCGTGGCGATCACGCGGACGCGATCGCGTTCCTTCGCGCGAAGAACGCGAGCTCAGCGGCAATCACAGCCGATCTAACGAAGGAGCCGAAGGACTGAGTGTCGGTCCTCTGACTGGCTGCAGCGGCCAGCCGGAGGGCTGGCCCCACACCTCGCTCCGCGCTAGTACATCGTTCTCTTCGAGTCGTCATGCATTCATCGGCGGCGAAGCCGCGAGTGTGGGGCCAGTCCTCTGACTGGCCAGCAGGCCCTCGCTCCGCGTTACGTGCTGAGCCCCAGGCTCACGATGAACGTCGAGCCCTTGCCGCGTTCGCTCTCCACGTCGATCGAGCCGTGGTGCAGCATGATCAGGTGTTTCGTGATGGCCAGGCCGAGACCGGTGCCGGCGATGTCCTGCGACCGCGACTTGTCCCCTCGATAGAAGCGCCTGAAGATCCGCTCCCGCTCGTCGGCTTCGATTCCGGCGCCGTGATCCGTGACGCTTACGACGGCGTCACCGTCGCGCGCGGCGATCGCGATGTCGATCGTGGTGTGATCGCCGCCGTATTTGATCGCGTTGTCGATGAGATTCGAGAACGCCTGCTGAATGCGCAGCGGATCGCCGAACGTTCGCACCGCCTCGCCGGTGATCTCGAATCGCAGCACCTTCTGCGCGGCACGTTCCGCGAAGTCCTCACAGACGTCTCCGATCAGGCGCCGCAAGTCGATGTCGCGTTGATCGAGTGTGAGGTCTCCCGCCTCGATGCGGCTCAACTCCGACAGATCGTCGACCAGTCTCTGCAAACGCGCGAGCTGCCGGGACATGATCCGGCGGAGCTGCTGATCGTCCTCCGGCGCCGGAGCGCCGAGGTCGAAGGATTCGACGGCGGAGGCGAGGCCGGCAAGCGGCGTGCGCACCTCGTGCGAGAAGTCCGAAATGAAGTCGCGGCGGATGTCCTCCAGCCGCTCGAGCTGCGTGACGTCGATGAAGAGCGCGACCGCGGCGATCTCGTCGGTCGGCAGCGCGATCGCGCGAACCTCGACGCGGCGCTCGGCGACGCCGACGGGAATGGCGAAGCGCTCCGTCGACTCGCGACCGGCGAGCGCGGCGTCGCACGCCTTGAACACGGTCGAGACACGGATGGCTTCGCCCAGGGTCTTGCCGACGATGTCGTTGTCGACGTCGAACATCTCGAGAAAACGCCGGTTCGCGAGAACTACGCGGCGTTTGCGATCGAGCGCCAGCAATCCCTCGCCCACACCGTCGAGCACCTCGCGCAGCGACCGGCGCTCGCTCTCCGTGGCAACGAAACGAACGGCGTCGTCGCGCTCGCGCTCGATCGCACGGCGGTGCACGTGCGCCAGCTCCGCGCCGGTACGAATGAGTGCGACGACCACGACGACGAGGGCGACGGCGAGGATGCCCGCGGCAAGCATCAGCGATCGCTCTGCGGCGGATCGAACCGGTAGCCGAAGCCGACGATCGTGCTGATCCGTTCCGCGCCGATCTTCTTGCGCAGATTGCGAATGTGCGCGTCCACCGTCCGCGTCTCGATCTCGTCCGACATCTGCCACACCTCGGAAAGAATGCGATCGCGCGAGATCACCGAGCCGCGATGGCGGACGAGCAGCCACAGAAGCTCGAACTCCTTCTTCGCCAGCTTGACCTCTTTGCCGTGGCGGTAAACGCGGAATCCCTTCTCGTCGATCTTCAGCTCCGCGTCCTCGTATGTCGTGGGATCGTCAACCACCGCAAGGGCACGGCGCCAGACGGCGGCGACACGTGCGATCAACTCGCGGATGCTGAAGGGCTTGGTGAGATAGTCATCGGCGCCGAGCTCCAGACCCGTCACTCGATCGCGCTCGGAACCGCGCGCGGTGAGGATGAGGATCGGGACGGCCTGCGTCTGCGGATCCCGCCGCAGCTCGCGACAGATCGTGAGGCCGTCGAGATCGGGCAGATTGAGATCGAGGATGACGAAGTCGGCCTGCCCGCGCTGCACCGCGGTGAGACCTTCCTGGCCGCGGCCGTAGTGAGTGACTCTGTATCCTTCGCGCTCCAGATTGAGACGAATCGTGAACGCGATGTCGTTGTCGTCCTCGATGAGCGCGATTCTCTTCATTCGCCGTCAGCAGCGATCGGTGTGTGCTTGATCATCTTCCCTGACACCAGGTAGACGACCATCTCGCAGATGTTCGTCGCGCCGTCGGCCATGCGCTCGAAGTACTTTCCGATGAACGTGAGGCGGATGGCGGAGCCGATGTTGCGCGGGTTCTCCATCATGTACGTCAGCAGCGCGCGAAACGAATCCTCGGTCAACTGATCCACGACATCATCATGCTTGATGACCTGCCGCGCCAGCGCGGCGTCACCTCGAACGAACGCGTCCAGCGCCTGACGCACCATCTGCTGGGCGCTCTGCGCTAATTGCGGGAGCTGCACGATCGGCTTGAGCTGCGGCTCGCGATTGAGCTCAATCACGCGCTCGCAGACGTCCTGCGCCAGGTCGGCGATCCGCTCGAGCTCCGGCGTGATCTTCAACATCGTGGCCACGAAGCGCAGATCGGTGGCCGTGGGCTGCATCTTGGCGATCAGCTCCAGCGTCTTCTCGTCGATGAGGTTCTCCATCCGATCGACCTCGTCGTCGTGCGCGATGACCTGCTCGGCCATGTCCGTGTCGCGATCCAGCAGCGCGCGGATCGACTGGCTCATGGCGTCTTCGACCATGGCTCCCATGCGGAGCAGAAGGTCCTTGATCTCTTCGATGTCGCGGTCGAAATGTCGTTGCATCGGGGTCCCCCTATCCGAAGCGGCCGGTGACGTACTCTTCGGTCATCTTCTCTTTCGGATTCATGAAGATCTCTTTCGTCACTCCGTACTCGACGAGCTTGCCGAGCATGAAGAAGGCGGTGCGGTCGGAGACGCGCGCCGCCTGCTGCATGTTGTGGGTGACGATGACGATCGTGTAGTTGTCCTTGAGCTCGAAGATCAGCTCTTCGATCTTGGCGGTGGCGATGGGATCGAGCGCCTACGCCGGCTCGTCCATGAGAACAATCTCGGGATCGACCGCCAGCGCGCGCGCGATGCACAAGCGTTGCTGCTGGCCGCCCGACAATGCCAGCGCACTCTCGTGCAACCGGTCCTTGACCTCGGCCCACAACGCCGCGCGCACCAGCGACTTCTCGATTGTCTCGTTGAGCTGACTCTTGTTGCGCATGCCGCCGATGCGCAGGCCGTAGGCCACGTTGTCGTAGATCGACTTCGGGAACGGATTCGATTTCTGGAAGACCATTCCAACACGGCGCCGCAGCTCGACCGCGTCCGTCTCCGGACCGTACACGTCGCGGCCGTCGATCATGATCGTGCCTTCGCCGTGGGCGTTGGGGATGATGTCGTTCATCCGGTTGATCGACCGGATGAACGTCGACTTCCCGCAACCGGACGGACCGATGAGTGCCGTCACCTGGTTGGCAGGAATCTCGAGGCTGATTCCGTGCAGAACTTGTGCGTCGCCGTAGAAGAAGTCGAAGTCGCGGACGCTGATCTTCGACGCTGCGAGATCGCGCTGAGGAGCGG
>JBBRMQ010000290.1:0-4277 GCA_038230775.1 Thermoanaerobaculia bacterium | reverse complement strand
GATGGTTCCTCCCGGCGGCGCGGGTGCCGGCAGAGTGATGGTTGCCAGGCCGGGTCCGCCGCTGGTCAGCAGACCGCTCGGGCATGTACCGCTGGTCGGCGGTGGTGGAAGAACGACCACCGGACTGCAACCGCCGATCGTGTTGCCTCCCGCTCCCGGCATCGTCACCGCAGCGTTGATTCCGACGATCCTACCCAGAACGTTCGACGCCGAGGAGTTCGTGACACTCTGGTCCGCGATGAGCGTTCCGAAGAAGTTGTTCCCATTCAGAACCGCATCAGTGCCGATTTGCCAAAACACGTTGCAGGGATTGGCGTTGCCGGCAAACGACGCGTTGACGTTGACGGTCAGTGCGGAGCCGACGGAGAAGACAAAGATGCCCGTTCCGGTCGGGCTCGGATCGTTGAGCGTCAGGATTCCGGTCACCGCTCCTCCGGGGCTTGCAAGATTGGCTGCAACCGGAAAGCGATAGACGCCGGGTGTGAGAATCAAATTGCTGAGCTCTGGGCCGATGAGCGTGGCCGCTGGATTCGTTCCCTGCGTGAACAGATTGTTGTAGGCACCGATGGCGTCGTTATGCGCCTGTTGTACGACCGCATCATTAGTGTAGTGAACGATGAAAGGCGGCACGGTGCGCGACGGTCCCGGAATCGTCGATCCCGTAAACTCCAGGATGGTCGCTGTGGGCGACGAACCTACGTCTCCATTGACCGAGGTGCCGAGACCCGTCGAGCCGGTGACGCCGGCACCACCCAGGACTCCGAACTGAGGGAGACTAAGTCCCGGAGGCGGCGCCGTCGCTGTCAGCGCTCCCAGCGCCGTCGAGGCGGCGAGCAACAGCGCGAGCGAGAAGACGAGGATCGACCGATAGCGTAGGGCCATACGCGTGATGATAGTCACGCTTGGTTATGGCGTCTGTGCAATATTGAACACTCGTGTTTCGGTGCGTTGAGAGACTCGATATAATTTGGTACGATAACGCACACATGAAAGCAAAGAGGACCCGGCGGACGACGGCCGCCTTTAACCCCGAACGGTTTCTTCAGGAGGTGGGCCTCGGTCGCACCCTCATTGAACTGAAGAAGAATGAGGTTCTCTTCGCACAGGGCGAGCCCGCCGACGCGGTCTTTTACATCCAGAAGGGCAACATCAAGCTGACCGTCCTCTCGCAGCGGGGAAAAGAAGCTACGCTCGCTCTTCTGGAGGACGGCAATTTCGTCGGCGAATCGTGCGTCGCCGCCGACGAGCGAATCCGGATGTCGACCGCCACCGCGCTCAATCACTGCACGCTGCTGCGCATCGAGAAGAGCGAGATGACCCGCGTGCTTCACCAGGAGCACGCCTTTTGCGACGTCTTCGTCGCGTTCCTGCTCGCGCGGAACTCGCGGATCCAGGAAGACCTCGTCGATCAGCTCTTCAACTCGAGCGAGAAACGGCTGGCGCGCACTCTTCTGCTGCTCGCGCACTTCGGCAAGGAGATCAAACCGGAGGACGTGATCCCGCGCGTCAGCCAGGAAGTTCTTGCGGAGATGATCGGCACCACGCGGTCGCGGGTGAACTTCTTCATGAATCGCTTTCGCAAGCTCGGCTACATCGACTACACCGGAGGCCTCGGCGCCTTTCAAGTCCACAGCTCATTATTGAACGTCATTCTCCACGAGTAGCGTGAGCGTGCAGGCGGCCTGACTACTCCACGGCGCGCGAACTGCACACAAACCACAACGACTGCCCGCGCCCAGCGATCGCGACCGGTTGACCAACCAGGAGGCGATCCATGACCGAACCGCTCGGTTTTCCAGTTCCTGCACCGAAGTTGACACCAGCGATGCGGGTGCCACCGCTGGTCTCCGACATTCAGAACTTCGCGCAGGACGTTTTCGACACCGTCCGCGAGCCGCTGCTCGTCCTCGATGCGGCACTCCGCGTGCGATCGGCCAACACGGCGTTCTACCAGACCTTTCGCGTTTCACAGTCGGAGACCGAGGGGCGCGACATCTACGAGCTCGGCAACGGGCAATGGGGATCGTCCGCGCTGCGAACGCTGCTCGAAGACATCGTCCCGCGCAGCTCCGTCTTCAACGACTTCGTCCTGGAGCATGACTTCCCCGTCATCGGTCCGCGCGTCATGTTGCTCAACGCGCGCAAACTGCACGCCGAACTGGTTCTGCTGGCGATGGAAGATGTCACCGAACGCCGCCGCTCGCAGGCGTTGCTGGAGCAGATCGAGACGTATGCGCAGGACGTCGTCGACACGGTGCGGGAGCCGCTGCTGATCCTCGACAGCAGCCTGCGCGTGCACTCCGCAAACCGCGCCTTCTACCAGACGTTTCACGTCTCATCGGAGGAGACTGAGAACCGTCTCATCTACGAGCTGGGCAACGGACAGTGGGACATTCCGGATCTTCGGACGCTACTCGAGGACATCGTTCCCAAGAGCTCGGTCTTCAACGATTTCGAGCTCGAGCACGACTTCCCCGTCATCGGACGGCGCGTGATGCTGCTGAATGCGCGAAAGCTGCGTCAGGGCAGCCACGCGGAGCTGCTCGTGCTGGCGATGGAAGACGTCACCGAGCGACGGCGCGCCGAGGGTGAAGTTGCTCAGGCGAAAGAAGCGGCGGAAAACGCCAATCGAACAAAGAGTCTCTTCCTGGCCAACATGAGCCACGAGCTGCGCACACCGCTCAACGCGATTCTCGGCTTCTCCGAAATGCTCCAGGAGGAAGCGGCCGAGAAGGGCCTCCCCACCTTCAACAACGACCTGCAGAAAATCTCCACCGCGGGAAAGCATCTGCTCGGTCTCATCAACGACATCCTCGATCTCTCGAAGATCGAGGCGGGAAAGATGGAGCTGCATCTCGAGGTCTTCGACATCTCTTCCCTCATCGGAGAAGTGGCGCAGACGATCGACATCCAGGTGGCGAAGAACGGCAACACGCTGCAGATCAATTGTCCACCGGAAATCGGCGTCATGTACGCCGACCTCGGCAAAGTACGGCAGGGACTTTTCAATCTCGTCTCGAACGCTGCGAAGTTCACGAACGACGGCAAAATCCGCGTCGAGGCCGAGCGCCAGATGATGGACGGCATCGAGTGGATTCTGTTCCGCGTCTCCGATACCGGGATCGGTCTCAGTGCCGAACAGATCGTCCGGCTCTTTCAGTCGTTCACCCAGGCCGACGCCTCGACCACGCGCAAGTTCGGCGGCACGGGCCTCGGTCTCGCGCTCACGCGCCGCTTCTGCCAGATGATGGGCGGCGACGTCACGGTGCACAGTGAGGCCGGCCAGGGAAGCACCTTCACCATCAAGCTTCCGACCTCCGTGAGTGAGGTGGTCGCAGGTGAAGCGATTCCCCAGATCGCGCCAGTACTCGTCGACACGACGATCGACGACGAGGTCCTGCCCGACGTGCGCACATGCGTGCTGGTCATCGACGACGACTCCACGCAACGCGATCTCATGCAGCGCTATCTGCGCAAAGAGGGATTCTCAGTTCAGGTTGCGACCGGTGGCGCACACGGCTTGCGGCTCGCGCGACAGTTGTTGCCCGCGGCAATCACACTCGACGTGATGATGCCCGAGATGGACGGATGGAGCGTGCTTTCCGAGCTCAAGTCCGATCCGGAATTGTGCGAGATCCCCGTCATCATGGTCACGATGGTCGACGACTCCGAGCGCGGCTTCACCCTCGGCGCTTCGGAGTACGCCACGAAACCAGTCAACCGCAGGCGCCTGACCCAGATCCTGAGAAAGTACACATGCCCCGGACCGCCATGTCCCGTTCTCGTCATCGATGACGATCCTTCGACCCGATCCCTCACGCGCAACATGCTGGAGAAAGAAGGGTGGGTCGTTTCCGAGGCGGGAAACGGGGTGGAGGCGCTCAGGAGCATGGAGAAGCACCGTCCCAAATTGATTTTTCTCGACTTGATGATGCCGGAGATGAACGGTTTCGAGTTCGCGGCAGAGGTTCGTCGTCACCCGGAGTGGAGATCCATTCCGATCGTCGTCGTAACGGCGCGCGACCTCAGCAACGACGACCGGAGGCGGTTGAACGGCAATGTGCAGAGCATCGTGAGAACCCACGGCGATTCGCACGACAATCTTCTGGTTCAGGTGCGCAATCTTCTCTCCGACAACCACACGATGCACGTCCCTCGTCAGCATCCTGAAACGGCGAAGCGATGACAACCATCCTGATCGTGGAAGACAACGAGATGAACCGTGAGATGTTGTCGCGCCGGCTGGCGCGCAAGGGTTACGAGGTGCTCATCGCTGT
>JBBRMQ010000289.1:0-4365 GCA_038230775.1 Thermoanaerobaculia bacterium | reverse complement strand
TCCTCGGCAAGCGCGTCGACTACTCCGGCCGTTCGGTCATCGTCGTCGGCCCCGAGCTCAAGCTGCATCAGTGCGGTCTTCCCAAGAAGATGGCGCTGGAGCTGTTCAAGCCGTTCATCTACAACCGTCTCGAGCAGAAGGGCCTGGTCGGCACGATCAAGGCCGCCAAAGAGATGGTCGAGCTGCAGACCAATGAAGTGTGGGATGCGCTCGAAGAGGTCATCAAAGAGCATCCGGTTCTCCTGAACCGCGCACCGACGCTCCATCGCCTCGGCATCCAGGCGTTCGAACCGGTGCTGGTCGAAGGCAAGGCGATCAAGATTCATCCGCTCGTCTGCACCGCGTTCAACGCGGACTTCGACGGCGATCAGATGGCCGTTCACGTCCCGCTGTCGCCGAAGGCTCAGGTCGAGTCGCAGGTGCTGATGCTGGCCTCGAACAACATTCTGTCGCCGGCCAACGGCAAGCCGCTCGCCGTCCCGTCGCAGGATCTCGTCCTGGGCTGCTACTACCTCACCAAAGAGAAGAAGGGCGCCAAGGGCGAAGGCAAGGTCTTCGGAACGGAAGAGGACGTGCTCATCGCGTTGCAGAACGGCGCGGTCGAGTTGCTCTCGCCGATCCGCCTGCGCATCAGCGGCAAGCTCATCGACCTGACGAAGCAGTTCAACGATCAGGACGTCGTGCACGCCGAGCTGCAGGAAGTGACGAAGAAGGTCATCGACACCACGGTCGGCCGCGTCATCTTCAATATGAATCTTCCGGATGAGATCCCGTACATCAACGGTCTCCTCAAGAAGAAGGGCCTGCAGGAGCTCGTCAACTACGCATTCCTCGGATGGGGCAACGATCTCACCGTGCGTCTGCTCGATGAGCTGAAGCAGCTCGGATTCCACTACGCCACGATTGCCGGTGTCTCCATCGGCGTCGACGACATGGTCATCCCGGCGCGCAAAGGCGAGATCGTCGACAACGCGCGCAAGTCGGTGCTCGAAGTCGAGCGCCAGCGCCTCGACGGTGCCATCACGGCCGGCGAGCGCCACAACAAGATCATCGACATCTGGCATCGCGCCACCGAGAACGTGTCGGACGAGATGTTCAGAGACATGCGCCGCGCCGAAGAAGATCGCAACGAGTTCAATCCGATCTTCATGATGGCCGACTCCGGCGCTCGTGGTTCGAAGGAGCAGGTTCGTCAGCTCGCCGGGATGCGCGGACTGATGTCCAAGCCCTCCGGAGAAGTCATCGAGACGCCGATCACCGCAAACTTCCGCGAAGGCCTCTCGGTGCTGCAGTACTTCATCTCCACGCACGGCGCTCGTAAGGGTCTGGCGGACACCGCGCTCAAGACGGCGGACTCCGGATATCTCACGCGCCGTCTGGTCGACGTCGCGCAGGACGTCATCATCACCGAGCAGGATTGCCAGACGTTCGAAGGCATCACCGTCACGCCGATCATGGAAGGCGGCGACATCCTCGAGCCGTTGCGCGACCGCATCGTCGGCCGCATTGCGCAGGAAGACATCTACGATCCGCTCACCGGCGATCAGCTCGTCGCGCAGAACGAAGAGCTGACCGATGAGCTGGCGAACGCCATTCAGGAAGCGGGCATCGAGCAGGTCAAGATCCGTTCGGTGCTCACCTGCGAGACGCGTCGCGGAGTCTGCCGCCGTTGTTACGGCCGCAACCTCGCCAGCGGCAAGCTGGTCGAGATCGGCGAAGCGGTCGGCGTCATCGCCGCGGAGTCGATCGGCGAGCCGGGCACGCAGCTCACGATGCGTACCTTCCACGTCGGCGGTACGGCGTCACGCGTTTCCGAGCAGTCGAAGCATGAGGCAACCAACCCCGGCAAGGTCATCTTCGTGAACGTCTCCACGGTCACGAACAAGAACGGCGATCTGGTCGTCATCAACCGTAACGGCAAGCTGCTCATCGTCGAGGAGATCCCGACGAAGAAGGGCAAGAAGGGCACCAACGATCCGGCCACCGCGCGCGAGAAGGAACGTTACGCGCTGGTGTACGGCTCGACGTTGAAGGTGCACGACGGCTCGCATGTCGACGCCGGACAACCTCTCGTGGAGTGGGATCCGTTCACCTCGGCGATTCTCACTGAGGTCGGCGGAAAGATCTCGTTCAAGGACATCGTCGAAGGCGAGAACGTCCGCGAAGAGACGGACCGCGTCACGGGTCTCACGCAGATGGTCATCGTGGAGTCGTCGGTCGCTGAGAAGCGGACGCCGACCATCACGGTCAAGACGAAGAAGGCGGCTGACGAGCGCAAGTATCTGCTCCCGACCGGCGCCCATCTCATGGTGCAGAACGGCCAGGAGGTGTACCCGGGCGACATCGTGGCGAAGATTCCGCGCGCCACGACGAAGACGAAGGACATCACCGGCGGTCTGCCGCGCGTGGTCGAGCTGTTCGAAGCGCGTCATCCCCGCGACAAGGCAGTCATCTCGGAGGTCGATGGAACCGTGCATCACGGTCCGTTGGTCAAGGGCATGCGCCGCGTGATCGTTGAGACCGACGAGGGCACGCGTCACGAGTACAGCGTCCCGCGTTCCGTGCACGTCAACGTGCAGGAAGGCGAGCATGTGCGCGCGGGCGACCCGCTCATCGACGGCCCCATCGATCCGCATGACGTTCTCTCGGTCCTCGGCATCAAGGAGCTGCAGCGTTATCTGGTGGACAAGATCCAGGAGGTCTACCGTTCCCAGAGCGTGGCGATCAACGACAAGCACATCGAGACGATCTGTCGTCAGATGCTGCGGTCGGTGCGCGTGACGCGCGTAGGCGATACGGACTTCCTGGTGGACGAGCAGGTCGATCGCTTCCGCTTTATGGAAGAGAACGAGAAGGTGATGAACCGCGGCGGCGAGCCCGCCGACGGAACGCCGCTGTTGCTCGGCATCACGAAGGCGTCGCTGTCGACGGATTCATTCATCTCCGCGGCGTCGTTCCAGGAGACCACGCGCGTGTTGACGGAAGCCGCCATCGCGGGACGAGTCGACTACCTGCGCGGCCTGAAGGAAAACGTCATCGTGGGACGCCTGATCCCGGCCGGAACCGGCATGCCGGCCTATCGCGAGATCTATCTCGAGAAGGACGAGCCGCCAGCCCAGCCGACGCTGGAGGACTTGCTGCAGCGTGATGAGGAAGAGGCGTTGTCCCTGGCGGATTTCGAAGACGAGCAGTAAGAATTACTTTTCGCCATAACCAATCGGGCGGCCGCGAGGCCGCCCGATGTGTTCGAAGCTGGCAGAACAATAGACATGATTCCGTCACGCCTTCTTTCTCTCTGGCTGGCACTATATTCGCCCAGCCGTGCGCGCGTGCCCGGCGGGATGGATCGGGCCTGTACACATGGTGTCCACCTCAAATGTTTCGAACGCTCGCATGCTTTATTGGGACGCAGGAAGCTGTCCATGAAGACGATATTTTCAATCGGTCTCATCGCGTCGTCTCTGTTCGCACTTCACGTCCAAGCCGCTGATACCAACGGCGACGGTCGCGAAGTTATCCTCGTCCCGTTTGATGTCGCCCCGTCCAGTGCCAGAAGCGGTTTGCAGGGCTCGTCGTGGAGTGGCGAGCTATATTTTCGCAACGGGTCGCCATCCTCCATTAACTTGGTCGAGCTCTGGGGTTGTCCTGTCACTTGTTCGTTGACATTTCCAGGCGACTACACCGGAGTTGTGCCCGGTCCGCACCACCCATCTACGGAGATGGATCGCGGCATACTTTTCAGTGTGCCTGCGTCTGTCGCTGCCCAGGTAACTTTTGCGGGCAGGTTTTATGAAACAACCCGCGGTGCGCAGCCGTTGGGGGTCGCTATTCCAATCGTCCGCGAGGGTAATTTCCTCCACGGCACAACGTACTTGCTGAATGTTCCGGCTGGCGGAAGAGTCCGGACCTCGATTCGAATATACGATCCCCGGCGCGAGTTTGGCAGGACCGGGCAGGTTACGCTTCTGATTGAAATCCTTCGTCTCGATGGCACACCGATTGTTGCGAGAACAATCACGACTGTCGCACCGGTTAACGAGGCTGCGCCCGTTTCCCCAGGTTTCGCGGTGATCTACGACTTAGGTGCCGCTTTTCCGGAGATTCAGAATCTGAGTGCTGTTCATATCCGGCTCACCGCGACAGATCCAAATACCGACTACTGGGCAATGGCGAGTGCGACTGACAATGAGACTCAAGAGGTCGTGCTGATCACGCCTGGCTAATCGCACGTCGACGCCGGACAGCCTCTCGTGGAGTGGGATCCGTTCACCTCGGCGATTCTCACCGAGGTCGGCGGAAAGATCTCGTTCAAGGACATCGTCGAAGGCGAGAACGTCCGCGAAGAGACGGACCGCGTCACCGGTC
>JBBRMQ010000288.1:0-4404 GCA_038230775.1 Thermoanaerobaculia bacterium | reverse complement strand
TTCCATGACGCAGCGCGACGTGCGAGATCTCGTGCGCGATTACGCCCGCGACCTCACCTTCGTTGCGCGCCTGATCGAGGACGCCCCGATTCAAGTACACAAACCCGCCCGGAAGTGCGAACGCGTTGATGTCGGACGCGTTCACCACTCGGAACCGGTACTGGAACTGCGGTCCGCCCGCATTCGCTGCCAGTCGCTGGCCGATGCGGTTCACATAGTTGGTGACGTTGGCGTCGTTGAGGATCGGCATCTGCTGCTCGGCTGCCTGCGCCGATTGCTGACCGACCTGAACGTCGTCCTGCGTCGAAAAAAGATTGAACCCCGGCTTGATCTTCGTTTCTGCACTGGCCACCGACGCGGAAAGGACGATCGCGAAAAGGGCCACGGACTTCCATCGATGCATAGTTTCCCCCTGTATCGAACTCTCATCGGATGCATCCGATGTGCCGGTCTTAGGTGTGGGGCCAGCGCTCTGGCTGGCCAGGTGTGGGGCCAGCCCTCTGGCTGGCTGGCCGGCCAGCCGGCTGGCCCCACACTAGCTCCGCTTCACAGCGCGGACGCGGGGGGTCAATCGCGTCTTCAGCGCAGCGATGTCGGCGGAATCGATGAGTCCGTCACCATTCACGTCGCATCCCCAACTGGCGCCGGCAGGCTTCGCGATCGCCGCCAGCAGCGCCGTCAGATCATCGGCGTTGATCAGGTTGTCGGCGTTGCAGTCACCGCGCAGCGGCGGCACGAGCTGGTAAATCGTGCGGCCCGTCGTGAAGTAGACGTCGCCGGTGTTGCTCTCCGTCACATCGACGATCGACTCCGTCTCCTTCTGAATGAGAGGAATTGGATCCGGCGCATCGATGTCGGCGATGTAGTAGACCGCTTTCGTGACGAACGACGCGAGAAGATAGCCATGCCGCAGCATCGGATTTCGCCCGCTCAGCGCCACGATGCCCGTCGGCGCAACCACGGTCGGGAAGACGTACACCGGCTTCAAGTCCCCTTCGATGACGTTCTGATCGCCCATCGTATAGGGCCAGCCGAGGTTGTCGCCGGCGCGGACGATGTTGATTTCGTCGTTCACCTTGTCGCCGTTGTCCGGCACGATCAGTCGATTGTTCGCTGCATCCCACGACAGATCGAAAGGATTGCGGACGCCGCGCGCATACTGTCGAACGTTTCCGTCCGGGAAGATCCGAAAAATTTTCCCGAGGTTCCACTCGGTGATCGGCGCGACATTCGGATCGTTGCCGTCGCCGATCGACACGAAGATGGATCCATCTCTCGCGATGATCGGATTTCCTCCATGATGCTCGGCCGATGCGCCGAGATTCGGATCGGTCAGATTGCAGATGAACGCATGAACGGTCGTTTCAATCCCGGTCACCAGATCGATCGAGGAGACGAGGTCGTACGTCTGCAGCGGCGTTGTGTAGTGCACGATCGCGGTGGTGTCGCCGGCGAGCGCCATGCCGAGGAGGCCGGAGTTCCCGGTGGCGATGGTCTGGACGTGCGCGACGATCGTGCTCGCACCGGAGTCCACGCGTACGATGTCGCCCGAGGTCGTCGTGTAATAAAGGATGCCGGCCGAATTGGTGACGATCGAGCTGATGAAGTTGGCCGGCGCCGTAGCGACCGGACGCACCGAAAAGCCGGGCAGAGTCGCGCCGTGCACGATTGTGGCAATGAGGAACGAGACAAACGGAGCGAGCTTCATCTACGGCTTATTACGGCAAGAACGATTCGTGCCATGTCATTCAATCCAGTCGCCGAATCAGGAGAAAAAATGAATCTGCGAAAACTAGGGAAACACGGACTCACGGTCTCCTCCCTCGGCCTCGGCTGCATGGGCATGTCGGAGTTCTACGGCGCGACGAACGAATCGGAGGCCATCGACACGATTCATCGCGCGCTGGAGCTCGGAATCAACTTCCTCGATACCGCGGACATGTACGGCCCGTTCACCAACGAGAAGCTCGTCGGCAAGGCGATTCGGAGCCGCCGCGACGGCCTGATCATCGCGACGAAGTTCGGCAACCAGCGGCGCGAAGACGGATCGTGGCTCGGCATCAACGGGAAACCGGAGTACGTCCGCGCCGCATGCGACGCGTCGCTCCAGCGCCTCGGCATCGACCATATCGATCTCTACTACCAGCATCGCGTCGACAACACGGTGGCGATCGAGGAGACGATCGGCGCGATGGCCGACCTCGTCAAGCAGGGCAAGGTCCGTTACCTCGGCATGTCGGAAGCGGCGCCGCAGACGATCCGCCGCGCGGCGAAGGTGCATCCCATCAGCGCGCTGCAGACCGAGTACTCGCTGTGGAGCCGCGATCCGGAAGATGAGATTCTGCCGACCGTGCGGGAGCTGGGCATCGGCTTCGTCGCCTACAGCCCGCTGGGCCGCGGATTTCTATCAGGCCGATTCAAGAGCATCGACGACCTCGAGCCCTCCGACTATCGCCGCAAGAATCCTCGCTTTGCCGGAGAGAACTTCCAGCGAAATCTGGATGTGGTGAAGAAGATTCAGGAGATCGCGAAGGAGAAAGGCGTAACACCTTCGCAACTGGCCCTCGCTTGGCTCCTGGCGCAAGGCGACGATATCGTGCCCATCCCGGGGACAAAGCACGTTCGTTTTCTGGAAGAGAACGTGCGCGCGACGGAGATCGAGTTGACGAAACGGGACATGGAAAGGATCGAGGAGGTGGCGCCGGCCGGCGTTGCGGCAGGCGACCGGTACCCCGACATGAGCACCGTGAATCGATAAGTGTGGGGCCAGCCCTCCGGCTGGCCAGCAGGAAAGAACGATGAAAAAACTAGCGACTCTTCTCCTTCTCTTGATATCAACCGCAGCATTCGCGAACGACGCGGACGACGTCCGCAACACAGAGATCGGGTTCGCGAAGGCGTTCGCCGATCGCGACGCGGCGAAGTTTGTTACGTTCATGAACGACGACACCACGTTTCTCAGCCCGAGAAACACGATGGCGGGAAAAGCGGAAGTGATGAAGGTGTGGTCCGGCTACTTCAAGGACAAGGCCGCCCCGTTCAGTTGGAAACCCGACCGCGTCTATACGAACGCCGCCGGCGACCTCGGGCTCTCGACGGGTCCGGTTCTCGACGCTGACGGCAACCACATCGGCAACTTCTCGTCGGTCTGGCGCAAGCAGAGCGACGGCACGTGGAAGATCGCGTTCGACGGTCCGGGCTCACAGGTCTGTCCGAAGTGAGTCTCTGGCTCGCGACCGCACTCGCCGCCCTTCATCAGATGGTGAGCGCGGTGAACGCCGGCGATACCAGGCAGTACGCGAGCCTCTACGCGCCGAACGCGGTCATCACGATCTACGGCGGCGACACGCTCGCGGGACGCGAGGCGATCGAGCGCTACGAAGTAAGCCTGCTGCACGAGTTTCCGGGAACGCGGCTCGCGTTCTACGACATCTGGCAGAGCGGCGACCGGGCGGTGGTGCACTACGGCGTGAACGGCCCGACACCGAATGGACCGATGGGCCACGAAGGATTGCTCTTCTATCGCTTCGATCGCGAAGGCCTGATCCTCGAGGAGCGCCGCTATCTGGACAGCATGACGCCGATGGCGCAGATGGGCGCGTTCGGTCGGGTGCCGCGGCGACCGTTGCCGGTGCTTCCCGATGAGATGAAGTCACACTCGTACGCGAACGAGAAGAACATCGCTCTGGTCACGACAGCGTTGAAGAACGTGGTGCCGGAGGCGCGGTTCGACGAACTGATGCTGCCGACGCCGTTCGAACGTGCGGCCGACGCTTGGCGCAGCGCAGCGGCGACGGTCGAGATCAGGAACACGATCGGTGTCGACGACTTCGTTCTCGTCGAAATGATCGTGCGCGGCACGCTGAACGGAACGCTCGGCCGCGTGACCGCATCGCACAAGCCGTTCGCAGTGCATCGCGCCGCGATTGTGGAAGTGCGCGACGGCAAGATCGCAACCGTTCGGGCGTTCATGAACGGCAAGGAGCTCGCGCAGGCAGTCGGCCTGTGGCCACCGCGAGCGTCGGAGTGATGCGCGTGCCGAAGATGAAATTTTCCGCGAGGCCTCTCCGGTTGAAGCGGACCTTGGCGCGTGATAGGTTCCGCGTCTCAGCAATCGTGTCGCGGGGTGGAGCAGTCTGGTAGCTCGTTGGGCTCATAACCCAAAGGTCGCAGGTTCAAATCCTGTCCCCGCAACCAATTGTCCTTAAGTTAAAGCCACTCGAAAGAGTGGCTTTATTCATTCCTGGGCGCCCCGCTCGCGTGAGCGGAACATGTCGGACGAACCTTTGCCCAGCACTGACACCTCGCCGAATGGGGGGCCTCCCGCCTGCGGTGTGGCGCACGCCGACGCCTGCCCTTCAATCGCGGCACTCAGTTCGACGTTTGCAACGGAACGGTTGCCCG
>JBBRMQ010000287.1:0-4436 GCA_038230775.1 Thermoanaerobaculia bacterium | reverse complement strand
CGCAATCATCCGATGTCGTTCTTCCACCATTCCTCGGCTCCAAGGCATCCAATCCTCCAACTGACATCTGTCAAGGATGTCTCCGTGGAAGTGTCAAGGATGTCTACGTCTAGAACAGTGGCCGAAGGCCGGGTGAGGGGTCATGCACTTCAGCGCGTGACCGACAGCTGCGCGATCATGCGCGTCATCTTGCGTTCTTCTTCCCCGCCCGACTCGAACGTCTTGCGCAACAGGTCGATCTGTTCTTCCGACTCGTTCGCCGCGACGGTGAATCCGTTCGGCGGCTGATTCGGTACGACGGCCACGCGGCAAGTCCACTGATTGCCGTTCAACTCGTAGACGAGATAACCGCGCAGGGCGCGGGCGCCGGCCGAGGCGGCGGTGAGCGTCTCGTCGCCGATGACGTTGCGCGCGCGATCGCCAGTCGCATTCGCCTCGCGCGCACGCAGCAGCTCCAGCGCGGAGATCTCGATGTGCTGCCGCAAAATCGGACTGTCGTCGACGAAGGCCAGTCCCGAGCGCTGTCCCATCGTGCGCGCCACCTCTGCGGTGAGCTCGATGTCTTCGCCGCGCCACGTGAATCGCAGCAGGCCGCGCGCGCCTTCCGGCAGCGGGTCGTCATGCACGATCTGCGCACCGCTCGCGCTCACGTCGACCAGTTCCACGGCGAAATCGCCGAACCATCCGTCGAGCGGCTTCGTCAGATTCAACCGCTGGTATTCGCGGCGTTCGTCGATCACGTACAAAGTATGATGCCCGCCCTATGCTTCCTGACAAGACATTCGAAGGGCGCACCGGGATCATCACCGGCGGCGCCACGGGCATCGGCTTCGCCATCGCCCGCGAAATCACCCGCCTCGGCGGCCGCGTCGTCATCGCCAGCCGGAAGGAAGAAAACCTCAAGAAGGCCGTCGAGAAGCTCGGCGGCGGCGCGGAGTATCGCATCGTCGACGTGCGCGATGCGACGGCGGTGCAGGCGATGGTCGACTCCGTGGAGCGCATCGACTTCCTGGTCAACAACGCCGCCGGAAACTTCATCGCGCCTTCGGATCAGTTGACGGTCAACGGATGGAACTCCGTAATCGGCATCGTCCTCAACGGAACCTTCTACTGTTCGAGCGCGGTCGGAAAAAAGTGGATCGCGTCGAAGAGCGGCGGCGTGATGCTGAACATCATCGCCAACTACGCGTGGACCGGCGCGCCGGGCGTCGTGCACTCCGCCAGCGCGAAAGCGGGAGTGCTCGCCATGACGCGCACGCTCGCGGTGGAGTGGGCGCGACACAAGATCAGGGTCAACGCCATCGCTCCCGGACCGGTTCACACCGAAGGCGCATCGGAGCGCCTCTTTCCTGACGCCACGGTGGAGGAAGGCATCCGGCACACGATTCCGTTGCGAAGATTCGCGAATCTGGAAGAAGTGGCGAACGCCGCTTCGTACCTGCTCTCCGACTATTCGTCGTACGTAACCGGCGAAGTGCTCGTGATCGATGGCGGGCAGTGGCTATCCGGAGCGGATTACTGGGGCCGCATCAAGCAGATGGCGCCGAGGTAAACGCTTGCTGTTTCTGTGTGAGGAGCGGCTTCAGCCGGTCGCTCTAGGCCGACTGAAGTCGGCCCTCACACAGAGTCGGCCCTGACACTTGTCATCACTTCAAATAGTCGATGGCCAGCTTCGACAGCGCGCGCACGCCTAACTCCAGCCCGCTCTCATCGACGTAAAACAGCGGCGAGTGATTCGCTGCCGCCTGCTCCGCGGTCTGGTTCTTCGGCCGCGTGCCGAGCCAGAAGAACAACCCCGGCACCTTCTGCTGGAAGAACGAAAAGTCCTCCGCGCCGAGCGTTGCGTTCACGACTTTGACGTCGTCGGTCAACCGGCTGAACACCGGCGCCATCTTCTCGGTCAGCGGCGGATCGTTGTACGTCGCCGGATATCCGGTCTCGATCGTGACATCCGCGCTGGCGCCTGCGCTGCTGGCGATGTCGGTCGCCGTGCGTTTGATGCGATCGTGGATCTGGTCGCGCATCTTCGCGTCGAGCGAGCGGATGGTGCCGATCATCTCGACCTCGTCGGGGATGATGTTGTTGCGCACGCCGCCGTGAATGGCGCCGACAGTGACGATCGACGGCGCGAGCGAGACATCCACCTGGCGGCTGGGAATGGTCTGGAGGCCGAGGATGATCTGGGCGGCGGTGACGATGGGGTCGACGCCGAGCCACGGATAGGCGCCGTGCGTCTGCTTGCCGTGCACCTTGATGCGGAACGAATCGACCGCGGCCATCATCGCGCCGGGCCGGTAGGCGATCTCGCCGACGGGGTAACGCGACGTTACGTGCAGTCCGAAAACCGCGTCGACCTTTGGATTGTCGAGCGCGCCCTCCTTGACCATGAGCTGCGCGCCGCCCTCTTCGCCGGCCGGCGCACCTTCTTCCGCGGGTTGAAACAGAAACACAACGGTGCCCGGAACTTCGGCCCGAATCCCGGACAGCACTTCGGCCACGCCTAACAACACTGCAACGTGCGCGTCGTGACCACAGGCGTGCATTACGCCGACTTCCTGCCCGTTGTAGGTCGTGCGCACCTTCGACTTGAACGGTACGTCGACCTGTTCGGACACGGGCAGCGCATCCATGTCGGCTCGGAGCCCGACCACCTTGCCGGCTTTCCCGCCGCGAAGAATCCCGATCACGCCGGTGTGGGCGATCGGCGTGCGCACTTCGATTCCGAGCTCGCGCAGACGGTCGGCGACGAGCTTCGACGTACGGAACTCGCGATTGCCCAACTCGGGATGCTGATGGATGTCACGCCGGCACTCGATGACTCGCGGCGTCACGCGCTTCGCGGCATCGTCGATGCGCTGATCGAGAGTCGATGCGCTGGCGGGGAATGTCGTCATCATGATCAGCGCCGTTGCGAGGCGCACTATAGCTTCCTGAGATCCACTCGGCGGTTTCTGGCACGTCCGTCTTCGGTCGTATTCTCCGCGACCGGTTTTGTCTCGCCAAAGCCCTTCGCCGTCAGCCGCGATCCCTCGACTCCGTGGGATACCAGCCAGCCGCGCACGGAGTCGGCCCGCGCCTGCGAAAGCTTCAGGTTCGCCTCCTTGCCGCCGACGTTGTCCGTGTGACCTTCCACCTGCAGCTTCCAGCTCGCATTGCTCTTCAGAAGTTTCGCCATCTCTCCGAGACACGACTCGGAGTCCGGAAGGATTGCGGCCTTTCCCGTGTCGAAGTGCACGCCGTAAATCGAGCAGTAGCCGCTCTTCGCGATGTCCGCCTCCATCGCCTCGGCCGACGCCACCATCTGCTGCTCCATCTCTTTCGTGTGCACGACGATCTGCGTGTAGGTCTGGCCGCCGTTCGGCTGCGTCTGCACGTTGACCCAGACGCCGCCCTTTCGCGCGGAGTAGGTCGGATAGGTATTCATGCCTCCCCCCGAGTACACCGTCGTGAAGCCCGCTCTTTTCAACGCGTTTTCCGCGTTACGCGCCATCTGAAGAAACGAGACGTTATCTGCGCATTCGTAGATGATCGTCTCCACTTCGCCTTCCACCACCTGCACCTGTTCGTCGGCGGAACCGGTCGGAATCTGTGCCTGATCGAAGTCCTTCTTGTCGCACGACCGGATGTGACAGCTCTTCATCCGCGAGAGCGTCGACGAGTCCTTACAACCCTCGGCATCTTCTTCCTGCGCGAAAAGCGGCGACACGAAGAGCGTCAACAGGAGAATTGCGAACGTGATTTTCATGTTGCCGATTGTAAGCGGATGATGCCCTTACCGCTGCGGGATTGCGGTGCGCAGCGTCTCCGCTTTCTGGATCAGCTCCGTGAACCACTCCGCGAAATGCGTCTGGTTCTTCTCTTCGGCCAGACGCTTCGTCTTCGAGGCCATCTCGATGAACTGGTCCACGAAGCCGCGCAGGTCTTCCGAAACGCCGAGGAGCAGGAGTGTGGTGGCCTGGTTCTCGATGGCCTTGAACGCCTGCAGCGCCTGGGCATACTCGGCGCTGAAGTGCTCGAAGTCATCGCGCGCCTGTTCGGATCGATCGTCGTCGCTCATTTCTTCTCTTGAGCGAGCGCGTGGAGATCGTTCATATTCCGGACCACTCCGGACCGCACCACGTAGCGGATCTTGCGAAAATTCGCGACGTCGGCGGACGGATCGGCGCCGAGGATGACGAGGTCGGCGTCCTTCCCCTTCTCGATCGTGCCGACCTGCTTGTCCAGTCCCATCGCCCGGCTGGCGGTTGCGGTCGACGCGACGATGACCTGCATCGGCGTCATCCCTGACGCCTGCATGGCGTCCATCTCGGCGTAGATCGCCGGGCCGTGAAGCGTCAGTGGATTGCCTGCGTCGGTTCCCGTTGCGATCGGAATCCCCGCCGCGACGAGCGTTTTCAGATTCGCGCGCGTGACTTGTGTGAACACTGCGGCGCGCT
>JBBRMQ010000286.1:0-4576 GCA_038230775.1 Thermoanaerobaculia bacterium | reverse complement strand
GACGCAACAGCAGACCACCGCAGGCGTCCTCATCTCCGCGGCCGACGCCGTCGGCGGCACCGCATCGCCGGTCGCACTCGGCACCGATGCCGACATCTATTGCTACGGATACATCGGCGATCCGCAGGAGCCGATGCCGAATACCGTTCACTCTTACGAAGACATCGAGACGCGCTACGAGGCTGGTGCTGTCCGCCAGGAGATTCGTGGTTCGACGGGCGATCTCGTTTACCTCAACGGCGGCACGCAGACGGGGCTGATGCCCGGCGAGACCTACATCATCATCGAGCCGGAAGAAATGATCACTCGCCCGGGGACGAGCCAGCTGATCGGCCGGCACTATCAGTACATCGGTCAGCTTCGCGTTCTGTGCGCCGATGACTCGCGCTCCCGCGGAATCATCACGCAGGCATGTTCCGACGTACCCGTCGGTGCGAGATTGCGCCCGATGCCGCAGCTCCCGATTCCGCTTGCGCGCATCCCGTCGCTACCAGCGTGGTGCGATCCTGCCAGCGGCAAGACTACCGGCACCATCGTCCACGCGCAGGGCGGCACCTGGCTCTCGAACCTCGGCGAAGGTCAGCTGGTCCAGATCAATTTGGGACGTGATGACCAGCTGCAGCCGGGCGACTTCCTCACGGTGTTTCGCGACAGTCCGGTCCCGGGGCAGGGGCGGCAAGTTCTCGGCGAAGTCGGGATTCTCACGACCGAGACTCGTACGGCGACCGCGAAGATCGTGCTGATGCGGTACCAGATGAAAGTCGGAGACTACGTCGAGGTTCGCTGACGCGCACATTCGTGTAGAATCGCGCGTCCGGGTCCATAGCTCAGCGGTTAGAGCTACCGGCTCATAACCGGCAGGTCCCAGGTTCGAATCCTGGTGGACCCACCAGGAGAGCGATGCAACCGATCAAGCGACGAGAAAATTATCGGTTTCGAAGGGCGTTCCACGACCGGAACGCCCTTCGTGTTTTTGGAGGGATTGTTGAATCAGGACGTTGAGAAACTCTGGGAATTGCAAGGCGTCCTGTCGCAGGTAAGCGACCGCGAGAAACAGTTAGCGAGTAAGCCGGAATCCTTCGCCGCACTCGATCGTCAGTGGGAAGCGGCGAACGAGGAAATGACCCGGCTCGAGGCGGGGATCGAATCGCTGTCCAAGGAACGGCGCCGCGCCGACGGCGAGCTCGCCGACCATCAGGAACTGCTCAAGAAGTACCAGGGGCAGCTCATGCAGGTGAAAAACCAGCAGCAGTACGCCGCCGCGTGGAAAGAGATCGACGCGATGCGCAAGCAGGTCAAGGAGCTTGAGGACGCCGACCTCAAGATTATGGGCGACATCGAGGCCCTGCAGGAGCAGCTCGACGAGCGCCGCACGAGCAGCATCGATCTGAAGGCGCGATGGGACGAAGCACACGCCGCGTGGCAAAGCTCGCTCGGCGATCTGCGCGGCGAGGTCGCGCAACACAAGAAGAAGCAGGAAGCGATCGAGGCGGGAATGTCGCAGCGCCTGCGCGACGAGTTCCACAAAATCTTCCGCCAGCGGCAAGGCGTGGCGATGGCGCGCGTGATCAGCGATTCGTGCAACGCGTGCCGCTCGCGCATCCGCCCGGCGCTCATGCAGCAGCTCAAGCGGGGCGAGCTGGTGTACTGCGAGGGATGTCACCGGATTCTCTACCTGGAGAAACCGGCATCCTGAAGGCCAGGGCATTTGTCGACGGGGCATCGCGCGGAAACCCAGGCCCCGCGGGATTTGGCGTGTTCATGACCACGGACGTCGGTGAGCTCATCGAGATCTGCGGCTTTCTCGGGACGACGACCAACAACGTGGCGGAGTACGCGGGCCTGATCGAGGCGCTGAGCACTGCACGCGACGAGGGCGCGAGCGAGCTCGAGATCGTATCGGACTCGCTCCTGCTCGTGAATCAGATGCTGGGCAAATACCGCGTGAAGCATCCGAACCTCGTGCCGCTGTACGAGAAGGCGCGGCGGCTCGTGCGCTCGTTCGATCGCTTCTCGATCCGCCACACGCTGCGGGCCGGAAACAAGGACGCGGACCGGCTGGCGAACCTGGCGATCGATCGCGGTGAGGTGCGCGTGGTCGCGCGGCGACATGTCGATTCCTGAGAACCTCGCCGCCGTCGAGGCGCGGATCGCCGAAGCCTGCAAGCGGGCGGGGAGAGAGCGCGGCTCGGTGACGCTCGTCGCTGTCTCGAAGACGTTCCCGGCGTCCGCGGTCGATGAGGCCATCGCCGCGGGAGTCACGGACGTCGGCGAGAACCGCGTCCAGGAAGTGCGCGAGAAAAAGCCGAAGGTGCGCGGCACAGCACGCTGGCACCTCATCGGACACCTTCAATCGAACAAGGCAAAAGACGCGGTGAAGTGTTTCGACGTCATTCAGAGCGTCGATTCCGTCGAGCTCGCGCAGAAAATCTCCAGGGCCGCCACGAAGCCGATCGAAGTGCTGCTGCAGGTGAACATCGGCAACGAGCCGCAGAAGAATGGCATCGGCCCGTCCGATCTCGACGCGATCGCGAAGCAAGTCTCGATTCTCGAAAACATCCAGCTGCGCGGGCTGATGACGATCCCCCCCGTCGGCCCGGCCGGCGAATCGCGACGATACTTCCGGATGCTGCGCGCGATGCGCGACGGCGTCGGCGTCAAAGAGCTCTCGATGGGAATGAGCGAGGATTTCGAAGTGGCGATCGAGGAAGGCGCGACGATCGTGAGGGTCGGGCGCGCGATTTTTGGGCAACGACAATGACGAAATTCAAGACTTTCTAGCGATGGGCATCCTTCAACCCTTCTTCCAGGCCTTCCTCATCGTCCTCCAGCTCATCGAATGGCTGGTTCTGGCCTGGGTGATCATCTCCTGGGTTCTCTTCTTCGCGTCCCAGACTTCGTTCCGCTGGCGCTACCGCGGCGCGTACAACATCCTCAATCAGCTCAACGACATCTTCACGCGGATGACCTACCCGTTTCTGCGCCCGTTCCGGCGTCTCTTGCCCCCTCACAAGACCGCCGGGATCGACTGGTCGCCCCTCCTCCTTCTGCTGGCGATCTTCATCATCCGCGGGGTGGCGGTGTACCTCTACGGGCTTATACTCGTTCGGTAACGTGTCGGGAGGGCGTCGATGCAGAACCTCACACCGCTGGACATCCAGAAGCAGACCTTCAGCAAGTCCTTCAAGGGCTACAACGCGTCTGAGGTCGCCGGGTACCTTCACCTCGTTGCGGAAGAAATCGAACAGCTGATCCGCGACCTCGACCGCCTCAGCCGGGAGAACGCGATGCTGCGCGAGGAGCTGCACGATCACAATCAGCGCGAGCGCATCCTCAAAGACACGCTGATGGCCGCGCAGCAGGTTTCCGAAGAGGTCAAGAACAACGCGCGCAAGGAAGCGGAGCTCATCGTCAAGGACGCGGAGCTGCTGTCGGAGCGGCTCGTCGGACAGGCGATGTCGCGCGTCGCCGACCTCGAACGCACCATTCAGGATCTGAAGATCGAGCGTCGCGGCGCGCGCAACAAGCTGCAGGCGCAGCTCGACACCACCCAGCAGTTGATCATGCTCGACGCCGAGCAGGAAGCGAACGAGCTTCCGATCACCTCGCTGTACCGCAGAAGTGAGTAAATCGCTCCTCGTCAGGAACCTCGCCCAGATCGCTACCCCCGTCGGACGCGCCGGAGCGCGCGGACCGGCGATGCGCTCACTGCGCGTTCTGGAAAAGTCGGTGATCGTGATTCGCGATGGCCGCTTCGTTCACGCCGGTCCGGAGAACGAGTACTCCGGAGCGATCGATGAGGACTACGACGCGCGAGGTGCGACCGCGCTTCCGGGCTTCGTCGACTCGCACACGCACCTGCCATTTGCCGGCTATCGCGAGTCGGAGTTCAACCGACGTCTGCAAGGCGAGACCTACGAACAGATCGCCGCCACGGGTGGAGGCATCGCATCCAGCGTGCGGTCCACGCGCGCTGCATCGAAAGAACAACTGATCGCGAACATTCTCGAGCGCACCGGAACGATGGCGCGCTACGGCACCACCACCGCCGAAGCGAAGAGCGGTTACGGACTCAACCTCGAGGACGAGCTGAAGCAGCTGCGCGCGATCCGCGACGCCAGCGCGCCGGTCCGCCTGGTGCCGACGTGCCTCGCGGCGCACGAGTTTCCGCCGGGCCGGCGCGATCCGGCGTACGTCGACCAGATCGTCGACGAGATCCTTCCGGCCGTCGCGCGCGAGAAGCTGGCCGTTTTCTGCGACGCGTTCGTCGAACGCGGAGTGTTCACGCGCGATCAAGGCGAACGCGTCCTCCGCGCCGGCGCCGCCCTCGGCATGACCCCGCGTCTGCATGCCGATGAGCTGAGCGATACCGACGGCGCGGCGCTGGCGGCGTCGATCGGCGCGGCGTCCGCGGATCATCTGATGTACGTCTCCGATCGCGGCATCGACGCGCTGGCGAAGTCCGACACGGTCGCGAATCTTCTTCCCGCCACGAGTTTCTTTCTGATGTCGCCTCGCTACGCGCCGGCGCGGAAGTTCATCGACGCCGGCGCGATGGTCTCGCTGTCGACCGACT